>NZ_JACRUK010000002.1:0-35140 GCF_014305155.1 Flavobacterium muglaense | reverse complement strand
GCTAAGGCTTCACAGAGACTCGCAAAGGTTTTATACAAAGCTCAGTGTAACTCTGAGTCTTCCCTGGGGATCTCAGTGTAACCTTCCAACTAAGTACCTTCGCAAAGACGCGCAAAGACATCACAGAGACTCGCAAAGAATTCTAAAATGCTTTATAAAACTCAGTGTACCTCTGAGTCTTCTCTGGGGATCTCTGTGCAACCTTCCAACTAAGTAGTTTCGCAAAGACGCGTTAAGGAAACGCTGAGCGACACAAAGTTTAAATTTTATTCTTAAAGTAAAAAAAACTCTGAGTATCTTCGCGACTTCTTTGTGAAACTCTGTGAAAACTATGCTATTCCAAATCAAATCGTACTTAAAATTCCTTTGGCATTCTAAAAATGAGCATGCTGTTCACTCGCCTTTTGTGTTTACTTTAATTACTAAATGTTTTTATGACAAAAAAGCAAAACCAGAATATGGCATTTTAAAATCTTTTCGAACTGCGCTTATCGCAAATACTGGAATGATTGAAGTAACCGACTTTGGTGCGGGTTCACGCGTTTTTAAATCGAATACGAGGCAAATTGCTCAAATTGCAAAAACAGCTGGAATTAGTTCTAAAAGAGCTGAGTTATTAGTAAGAATCACCCAATATTTTGAAGTCGAATCTATTTTGGAGATTGGTACTTCTTTAGGTTTGGCAACTGTGGCTTTAGCTTTGGGAAATAAAAAAGCAGCAATAACCACAATTGAAGGATGCCCAGAAACCGCCAAAATTGCGCAACAACAATTTGCAACGTACAATCTATCAAATATAACTTCTGTGGTGACTGAATTTGAAAGCTACTTAGACCACATACAAACTCAAAACGCACACTTTAAACTGATCTATTTTGATGGCAATCATTCGAAAAAAGCGACTTTAGATTATTTCGAAAAATTACTTCCTACGGTTTTGAATGACACGGTATGGATTTTCGATGACATCCATTGGTCAGCCGATATGGAAGAAGCTTGGGAACTTATCAAAAAACAGCACAGCGTTTCCGTAACTATTGATACTTTTCAATGGGGATTGGTATTCTTTAGAAAAGAACAACCCAAGGAGCACTTTGTTATTCGGGTTTAACAAAAAAAATGACAACCATTTCTGATTGTCATTTTTCACCAAACTAACCTAATTATTATTGTTTAGCTTTTTGCATTTCTTCCGATTTTGCTCCCATTCTATTTAATGTATACATTGGTGCAAATTTCATTTTCAAACCAGCAATTTTTCTATTATCAGATGAAGAAAGACCTTCTTTTTCCACTGTGTTTTTTCTACTATCTAATGCCTCGTACATCATTTTAACTTCATCCCAGTCTTCACGAGAGTATCTGTCTTTATTATCTTCAACTGTGTGAACAAATTGTTGGTACACGCCATGAATATTTCCAGCATTAACCCAACTAAAATTCATATCGGCCCCTATTTTACCCTCACCAAACAATGCGTTTCTCATAACCTGTTTTGGATCTGGTTTCGAAGCTTCCATTTCAGCCATCATTTTTGCTTTCAATGCATCGTACTTCGCTTTACTTGCATCCATTTTTTCTTTTACTTTTTCATCTTCTTTAAGCTCCGTTAAAGCAGTGGCAGCTTGGTTACTTTTTAATTCGTAAGTAGCTTCAATAGATTGCCAATTTGCTTTAGCATCTTCTGTTGCAACCGTTCCTAATGAATCAACATAAACAACATAAGTATCAACTATTTTTTCTGCTTCTTTTTCTTTCTCATTTTTACATGCAGTAAATCCAAGTGCGATAACCGCCATACCTAAAACTAAATTTCTACTTTTCATATTTTCTGATTTATTAATTATTACCATACAAACGTACCGATATTTATACTATCCTCAATACAAATGTGTTAATGTTGTAAAATATTAATTAAATTATGATAATGACTAAAAAAACATCCGAATTACATAACAATCATACAAAATAACATAATAGCTTTATTTAAGTCTTTCAGTATGCAATTACTCTGCTATGATTAAAAAAGGAATTGAAGAGCCAACTGATATTTATATGATAAATTCTGTAACAAAAATGAATTTCGGGCAACTTATATCTAATTAAAAAGTCTTTTGTACTTTTAAACATAGAAATCCTAATTCATCAATAGTAGAGCGCAATGGCAAATCCATTAATAAAAATTACCGATATAAAAAGAAACTTTGTTCTTGGAGACGAGATTGTATACGTCTTGAAGGGAATTGATTTAGAAATTAACAAAGGTGAATATGTTGCTTTAATGGGACCTTCGGGATCTGGTAAATCAACTTTAATGAATCTTCTAGGGTGTTTAGACACGCCTACATCTGGAACCTACATTTTGAATGGGAAAGATGTAAGTAAAATGAAAGACGATGAACTTGCCGAAATTCGAAACAAAGAAATAGGTTTTGTATTTCAAACATTCAACCTTTTACCTCGAACAACAGCCCTTGATAATGTGGCTTTACCCATGATTTATGCTGGTTACTCAAAATCAGAACGAACTGCAAGAGCGGAAGAAGTGTTGACACAAGTAAATCTTGCGGACCGAATGGATCACCATCCCAACCAACTTTCGGGAGGACAACGCCAGCGTGTAGCCGTAGCAAGAGCCTTAGTCAACAAACCTTCGATCATTCTTGCCGATGAGCCTACAGGGAACCTTGATAGTAAAACATCGGTAGAAATTATGAATCTTTTTAATGAGATCCACGCCAATGGAAACACCGTTATTCTAGTAACTCACGAAGAAGAAATTGCCGAATATGCGCACCGTATCATCCGATTGAGAGATGGCTTGATTGAAAGTGACACGCGAAAATAGTCCCGATCTGGACTGCTTATACTACGTACTAATCCTCCTTTAATATAATTAAAAAAAAACATGAAAAAAACAACTCTAGTACTATTCACATTACTCGTTAGTGTAGTAGCTACAGCCCAAAACCAGTTTGAATGGAAAAAACAATCAAGCAATGGGTACGAATACAAATATGTAAACAATGACCCTGCTAAAGCCAGGTTTTATACTTTAAAAAATGGACTAACCGTTATTTTAAGCCCAACTAACAAAGACCCAAGAATTCAGGCCTATGTTGCTGTAAAAGCAGGTAGCAAGACAGATCCAGCTACAAATACTGGGTTAGCGCATTATCTAGAACACATGTTATTTAAAGGGACTGATAAATACGGTACACTGGACTGGAACAAAGAGAAAGTAGAACTCGACAAAATTGCCGATTTATACGAGCAATACAATCATACAAAAAACGATGCTAAAAGAAAAGTGATCTATAAAGCCATCGACTCTGTTTCGGGAGCAGCGAGTAAGTTTTCAATTGCTAATGAGTATGACAAAATGTTATCTGCAATGGGGGCTCAAGGAACCAATGCTTTTACGTCATTTGAACAAACTGTTTATACTGATGATGTTCCTAGTAGCTCATTAGATAAATACCTTGCAGTACAAGCAGAACGTTTTAGAAATCCAGTATTTAGAATATTCCATACCGAGCTCGAAGCTGTTTACGAAGAAAAAAACAGGACTTTAGACAGTGATGGACGTAGAGTATTTGAAGAATTATTTTCGAGCTTATTTAAAAAACACAACTACGGTTTACAAACCACTATAGGAACTGTTGAGCATTTAAAAAACCCTTCATTAGTTGAAATTAGAAAATACTTTAACAAATATTATGTTCCTAACAATATGGGAATCATATTTTCGGGTGATTTTAATCCTGATGAGGTAATTGCTAAAATTAATAAGACCTTTGGTCAAATGCAAGCAAAACCTTTCGAAAAATATACTTTTGAAAACGAAGCTCCTATTACTGCTCCAATCATCAAAGAAATAGTAGGTCCTGATGCCGAAAATTTAACACTAGGATACAGATTACCTGGAAACAAAGACAAAGATGTATTACTAGCTGATTTAGTTGGTAAAATTTTAACGAATGGTAAAGCAGGACTTTTAGACCTTAACTTAGTAAAAAAACAAAAATTACTAAACGCAAGCGCCTTCACTTACACGCTTATAGACCATGGAATTTTATATTTATCAGCAGCACCTACAAACGGTCAATCGCTAGATGATGTAAAATCATTAGTATTAAATGAAATTGAAAATCTTAAAAAAGGAAACTTTGATGATCAATTAATTACGTCAATCATAAACAATATCAAAAAAGATAAAATTTATGAAACAGAGAAATATTCTGGAAGAGCAAATGTTTTGATGGATGCCTTTACAGCTGAACTAGACTGGAAAGACCAAGTTGCTTATGTCAATGATTTATCAAAAGTAAAGAAAGAAGATATTGTTGCTTTTGCAAATAAATATTTAGGCGATAATTACGTTGCTGTTTTCAAAAGAAAAGGAGAAAAAACAACTTCTGAAAAAATCGAGAAACCACAAATTACTCCGATTGAAACAAATCCAGACAAACAATCGCCATTTGTAGCCAGTATTGATGCAATGCCGAGCAATGCAAGCAAGCCTGTGTTTTTAAATTTTGATAAAGACATTCAAAAATCAACTATAGGTGCTGCAACTGTTTTATATGTTCCCAATACTGATAATCAAATTTTCCGTTTAAAATACAGATACAAAGTAGGAACACTGAACGACTTAAAACAAGCGTTGGCTGTGCAATACATAAGCTTTTTAGGAACTGATAAAAAATCATCAGAACAAATTGCTAAAGAATTCTACACCATTGCTTGTAGCTTTAAAATCAATACTAGCGAAGAATACACTACAGTAACTATCGAAGGATTACAAGAGAACTTTGACAAAGCAGTAAAACTGTACGAAGAAGTAATCACTAACGTACAAGCAGACGAACCAGCCTTAAAAGCCTTAATTGCAAGAAACATCAAATCTAGAACAGATGTAAAAGCAAATAAAAATGCTATTTTATCAGGTTTGACTAGCTATGCTATGTATGGTGCCAAAAACAAGTTCAACAACAGTCTGTCTACCGAAGCATTAACAGCTACAACTGCAACAGAACTGATTGAGAAAATTAAAAACTTAAACAATTATGAGCAAACTGTAATTTACTACGGACCCAAAGACCTAAAAACTCTGGTAAGTGATTTAATGAAAAACCATAAAGTACCTGCTAAATTTGCTACTGCAAATGCACCAACCGTTTTTAACCAAGAGCCACAAACTAAAAACCAAGTCCTTTTTGCCAACTATGATATGGTTCAAGCAGAAACGAGATGGATTAGAAACACTGAAAAATACGATCCTAAACAAAATACGATCATCAATGTATTTAACAACTATTTTGGTGGAGGAATGGGATCTATCGTTTTTCAAACTATTAGAGAAAGTAAAGCATTAGCATATAGCACTTTTGGATACTACGTAAATCCACAAAAGAAAGAGGATAAATACTACTACATAGGTTACGTAGGAAGCCAAGCTGATAAATTTAAAGATGCAACAGCTAGTATGAACGAACTATTGAACAAAATGCCTGAGTTGAACGGAAATCTACAATTGTCCAAAAATCAAGTTAAAAAAGATATCGAAACAGAGCGAATCACGCAAGACGACATCATTTTTAAATACTTAGCAGCAAAAGATTTAGGTTTGACTGAAGATAGTCGAAAAGCGAGCTATAGCAGTGTTGATGGAATTACAATGAATGATCTTGCTGCATTTGAAGCAAAAAACATTTCAAACAAACCATACACTTACGCCATTGTAGCTTCAGAGAAAAACATCTCATTGGAGGATCTACAAAAGCTAGGTGAAGTAAAAAAATTAACACTAGAAGAAATTTTTGGATACTAATCTAAAAACCATCTCAATCAAAAAGCTATTCATTCGAATAGCTTTTTTTTTACTTTTAGATAATCACAAATCATTTTTTATTTTGCCATTCATTCCTATATCTTTGAAGGCGTTTATAACTCTGATTCTTACCGCTTAGTCCTATGGAAATAAATACAAAAAATCTTAAAATTAAAATTGGCTTATTGACCTGTGCAAAACTTCCTCAATTAACCCCAGAAGATCAATTGTTAATACCGGAATTTGCCCAGCACAACATTACAGCCGTAGCCGCTATTTGGGATGATAAAACCATCCATTGGAATGATTTTGATTATTTGATTTTCCGAAATACTTGGGATTATTTCGAAAAAGAAATAGAATTTAATAGTTGGTTACACCATCTTGAACAACTCGGTATTAAAACACTCAATTCGATTGACATTATTAAAAATAACAAGCACAAGTTTTATTTGCGCGAAATGGAAAAGCAAGGAGTCAAAATCATACCTACACTATTCTTAGATAAAACAAGCCAATTAAATCTTGTCGAAATGATGCCTTCACGTTGGAAAAAAATAGTGATCAAGCCAGCTTTTTCTGCGGGGTCTTATCAAACAGCAGTTTTTGAAATAAATGATGTTGTGCAAATAAATACGCAATACAAAACAATAGCATCTGAAAAAGAATTGCTACTACAAAAATTCATGCCCGAAATTCAAACCGAAGGTGAAACCTCATTTATCTTTTTTAATAAAAAATTCTCGCACGCTGTCAATAAAAAACCCGTTGATGGCGACTTTAGAATTCAGTCACAGTTTGGCGGAAAATATACATTAATTGCACCAACAAAAGAACTGATCCATAAAGCACAAACCATCGTAAATACTTTTCCCGAAAATTTATTGTATGCCAGAGTTGATGGAATTATTATAGAAAATGAATTACATTTAATGGAAGTAGAATGCATTGAACCTGATTTATATTTCAATTTATCAGAAGGTTCACTAACTAGGTATGTTAATGCAGTACTCGAATTAATACCGTAATTTCGCAAAGCATCAATAATAGACTACGATTAAACAAATATCCACAAAATGAAAGTATATACAAAAACAGGCGACAAAGGAACCACTGCCCTATTTGGCGGAACCAGAGTCCCTAAAGACCACATACGAATTGAAAGCTACGGAACCGTAGACGAATTAAACTCTCACATAGGACTCATTAGAGACCAAGAAATTAGTGCGCACTATAAAACCATTCTAGCCGAAATACAAGACCGACTGTTTACTGTAGGTGCCATTCTGGCTACTCCGCCCGAAAAAGAAGTAATGAAAAATGGTGAACTGCGTTTGCAAAAATTAGGAATCGTTGAAACCGATATTGAATTACTAGAAAATGAAATCGACGCCATGGAAGAAGCGCTGCCGCAAATGACTCATTTTGTACTACCTGGCGGACATACTACCGTGTCATATTGTCATATTGCACGTTGCGTTTGTCGCCGTGCTGAGCGCCTAGCAGTGCATTTAAGTCATAATGAACCTGTAGCCGATATCGCAATTAAGTACCTCAACCGACTTTCTGACTACCTTTTTGTATTGGCACGAAAGTTGTCCTTAGACTTAAACGCTCAGGAAGTTAAATGGATTCCGAGGAAGTGATTTTCAGGTTCAAAACGTAAAACTTTAAACCTGAAACGCTAAACTAAAAAAAACGTTCTTAACTTTTTTATAAAATAAATGATTTTTTACTTGTCTTTTTCAGTAAAAAAATTATTTTTGCACAAAACTAAATAGACAAAACATGTATTGGACATTAGAATTAGCATCCTACTTAAGTGATGCACCGTGGCCTGCTAACAAAGATGAACTTATTGATTACGCTATACGTGCTGGTGCTCCATTAGAAGTAGTAGAAAACCTACAGTCTATTGAAGATGAAGGCGAGATATACGAGTCAATGGAAGAAATTTGGCCAGATTACCCTACAGACGAAGATTATCTTTGGAATGAGGATGAATATTAAAGAATAAACAAAAGAAAAAGTCTCAAAAGAGGCTTTTTTTTTGGTTAAATTTACAGGATAAAACAAATTAGAAATACGATATAATTATGAGTTTCATAAACAGCATTATTAAAGCCTTTGTTGGAGACAAATCTGACAAAGATGTAAAAGCTTTACAGCCTTATTTAAATAAAATTAAGACATTTGAAAGTCAATTAATTGCCTTGTCTCACGATGACTTAAGAGCGCGTACTTTTTTCTTTAAAGACCAATTAAAAGAAGCAAGAGCCAATATCGATGCCAAAATCGCGTCGCTTAAGCAAGAAGTAGAAGGAATTGAAGATATTGACAAAAGAGAAGACATCTACTTACAAATTGACGCTTTAGAGAAAGAAGCTTATGAAATCTCTGAAAAAACATTGCTTGAAATCCTTCCAGAAGCTTTTGCAGTAGTAAAAGAAACAGCAAGACGTTTCAAAGACAACTCAGAAATCACAGTAACTGCAACTGCTAAAGACAGAGAGTTCTCTGGAACTAAACCTTATGTTTCTCTTGATGGTGACAACGCTGTTTGGCAAAATAAATGGAACGCTGCCGGTAAAGAAATTACCTGGGACATGATTCATTATGATGTTCAGTTGATTGGTGGAATGGTATTGCATGAAGGTAAAATTGCCGAAATGCAAACAGGAGAAGGAAAAACATTAGTAGCAACATTACCGCTTTATTTAAATGCTTTAACTGGAAACGGTGTGCATTTAGTAACGGTGAATGACTACTTAGCAAAACGAGATAGTACTTGGAAAGCACCTCTGTTTGAATTTCACGGTATGACTGTCGATTGTATTGACAATCACCAACCAAGCTCTGAAGGAAGAAAAGCTGCTTACAATGCTGATATTACTTACGGTACCAATAACGAATTTGGTTTTGACTACCTAAGAGACAACATGACACATTCGCCTGATGATTTAGTACAAAGAAAACACAACTACGCTATTGTCGATGAGGTGGATTCTGTATTAATTGATGATGCTAGAACACCATTGATTATCTCTGGTCCAGTACCACAAGGAGATCGTCATGAGTTCAATGAGTTGAAACCAAAAATTGAAAACTTAGTTAGTCTTCAACGTCAATTGGCAAACAACTTTTTATCGGAAGCTAAAAAATTAATCAAAGAAGGAAATACTAAAGAAGGTGGTATTTTACTTTTAAGAGCTTATAGAAGTTTACCAAAAAACAAAGCTTTAATTAAATTCTTGAGTGAAGAAGGAATTAGACAATTGCTTCAAAAAACAGAGAATCATCACATGCAAGACAACAATCGCGAAATGCATAAGATTGATGAAGCCTTGTACTTTGTAATTGAAGAAAAAAACAACCAAGTAGAATTGACTGACAATGGTATCAAATACCTTTCAGGAGATACTGATAACGACTTTTTTGTACTTCCAGATATCGGAACTGAAATTGCAGTTATCGAAAAGAAAAAATTAGAAAAAGACGCTGAAGCAGAAGAAAAAGAAAGATTATTTCAAGATTTCGCTATTAAAAGTGAGCGTATCCATACCTTAACGCAACTATTAAAAGCATATTCATTATTCGAAAAAGATGTTGAATATGTTATCATGGACAACAAAATCATGATTGTAGATGAGCAAACAGGTCGTATCATGGATGGTCGTCGTTATTCTGACGGATTACACCAAGCCATCGAAGCCAAAGAAAATGTAAAAATCGAAGCGGCTACTCAAACATTTGCGACGGTAACTTTACAAAACTACTTTAGAATGTACAACAAGCTTGCAGGTATGACCGGAACAGCGGTGACTGAAGCAGGTGAGTTATGGGAAATATACAAATTGGACGTAGTAGAAATTCCTACTAACAGACCAATGGCTAGACAAGATAAAGAAGACTATATCTACAAAACAACACGGGAGAAATTCAATGCCGTAATCGAAGATGTAACTGCATTATCAAAAGAAGGAAGACCAGTACTTATCGGAACAACTTCGGTTGATATTTCGGAATTATTGAGTAGAATGCTAAAAATGAGAGGCGTACCGCACAACGTATTGAATGCCAAAATGCACAAGCAAGAAGCACAGATCGTTGAAGAAGCTGGTAAACCAGGAATTGTAACAATTGCAACCAACATGGCTGGTCGTGGAACCGATATTAAATTATCTGCCGAAGTGAAAAAAGCAGGTGGACTAGCAATTATAGGTACAGAACGTCATGACTCTCGTCGTGTTGACCGCCAGTTACGTGGTCGTGCAGGACGTCAAGGAGATGTGGGTAGCTCACAGTTCTATGTTTCTCTTGAAGATAACTTAATGCGTTTGTTTGGTTCTGAAAGAGTCGCTAAAGTAATGGACAAAATGGGATTAGAAGAAGGAGAAGTGATCCAACATTCTATGATGACGAAGTCTATCGAACGCGCTCAGAAAAAAGTAGAAGAAAACAACTTTGGTGTTCGTAAACGTTTATTAGAATATGATGATGTAATGAACGCACAACGTGAAGTAGTATACAAACGTCGTCGTCACGCCCTATTTGGTGAGCGTTTAAAACTGGATATTGCGAACATGTTGTATGACACTTGCGAGCTAATCATTCAAGAAACAAAACCAGCAAACGACTTTAAAAACTTCGAATTCGATTTAATCCGTTACTTCTCGATCACCTCACCTGTTAGTGAAGCTGATTTCTTGAAATTAACCGACATTGAATTGACTGGAAAAGTTTACAAAGAAGCTTTAAAATATTACAACGAAAAAACAGCTCGTAGCGCTAGAGAAGCCTTCCCTATTATCAAGGAAGTATTCGAAGACAAAAACAATCAGTTTGAGCGTATCGTGGTTCCGTTTACAGATGGAGTAAAATCACTAAACGTAGTAACCGACTTGAAAAAGGCGTACGAAACTGAAGGAAAACAACTAGTAGCTGATTTCGAAAAAAATATCACTTTATCTATTGTAGACGAAGCTTGGAAAAAACACTTACGCAAAATGGACGAGTTGAAACAATCCGTTCAACTAGCCGTTCACGAGCAAAAAGATCCATTGCTTATTTACAAGTTTGAAGCTTTCAACTTATTTAATGCCATGTTAAACGGTATCAATAAAGAAGTGATTTCGTTCTTATTCAAAGGAGATTTGCCAGCACAACAAAATCAGCAAATCCAAGAAGCCAAAGAAGTACGTCAAAAAGAAGACTACCAAACTTCCAAAGATGAAATCACAAACAGTGAAGCCGCTAACCGTGATGCAGGCGAAACGCAACAACGTCAGGTGACGGAGACTATCGTAAGAGATATGCCAAAGATCAACCGCAATGACACTGTTACGATTCAAAACGTAGCCAACGGTCAAACACAAGAAATGAAATTCAAAAAAGCCGAAAGCCTTATCGCTTCAGGTCAATGGGTTATTGTAAACTAATACAACCCCTTTTCATACCCCTATTAAATTCCTCAATTACGAAAGTAGTTGGGGATTTTTTTTTGGAGCTATTCCCGCTATTCGTTACAATCTTGTGGGGCTTAAAGAAAGCCCCACAAGGATTTTCACTGCTATCGGGGCTAGGATTTTGTGGTGATAAAAAACGTAAAAGCGCTTGCACATTAGCCTACGAAAGAGCGAATTTCTGAGCCGTACACGACTAGAAAAACAACAAACTAAACCACAGTCCTAAGAAGCTTACAACCGACTAATTAATGACAGAAATTCATTATATTTGATGAAGCATTTTAGACAATTACTGAAATAATAAAAAGGCCTATTTTAAAACAAGAAACAGCAAACCATCCAAAAACAGATTCATTATCATGAAAAAATTAATCAGCACCTTCCTACTAACGGTACTCCTGCCTACATTCATGTTTTGTCAAGATGCGACAAACCAAACCAGCGTTAAAACAAAAACAGGCATCATAAAAATTGAAGGACAATGGGAACAACTCAATACAGCTGAAGACTCAGGGCAAACCTATTTAAAAAACAAAGAAGGAGTAATCATCGCCGTTGCTCAAAACGCTAAAAAATCATATCCCTTTTTCGATAGCACCAAATCTAATGATGACAACCTTACCTCATTTTACACTTGGGACTCTGATTATTACAAAGAGAATAATTTTAAAACAGCAAAACTCAAAGAAAACAAAGCGCTAGAATACATTATTTGGAAATACAACGACAACAAAGCCGACAATGTATTTCTATTTGCTTCAACCAAAAATAGCTTCCTAAACCTACTTGTTTACACCAACAACTGGCCTGAAGCAGAAAAAATAATATTCCTTGAAAAAACATACAAACTAAATAAGTAAAATAACCAACTTGCATCACTACTTTAAAAAGTATACTAATGCATGACTTTAACCTACTTTAGTAAAAAACAGCAAACAGAAGACGCTGTTATAAGGTAGTTGTGCGTCAGTTTGGCGCTTCTAAAACAAAAAACTATTGCTTTATAAATAAATCAAAATCAATTAATCGTTAATTATTATGTTTCTAACAAAAGATCAAATTCATAGTGTGTTAAATAATGGTAACGAAAACATCAAAAATGAACTACTTGAAAAATCTAAATTTCTATTTAATCTTCTCCAAGACGATGATTGGTCATTTGTCATAAAATCACACTCTTTAATTGAATCATTAATTACTGAATTAATAATCAATAGAATTAATCAAATTGAACTAAAAAAAACAATCGAAAGAATGCCTCTGCATAATGATACTGTAAGTAAAATGGAAATAGTTAAAATTTATGAATTATTGTCAACTGAAGAAAGAAGTTTTATAAAAAACCTTACCGAAATAAGAAATGAAATAGTTCATAAGTATGAAAATATAAATTTCACATTTGAAAATTATATAAACAGATTTTCAGATAAAAACAAAAGAGAAAGATGGAGAAAAGTCCATTTATGGGAAAGCATGAGTAAAGAAACTAAAAAGGAGATAGAGAAAAACATATATGCAAATCCTAAATTTGGTGTTTGGCTTGCTCTATTAACATTTGTTTTTAATACTCATGAAAAAATAACCATAATTAAATCGGGGAAAATCACTCAAGAAATTGCAACGAAAAATTCAAAAATAATTGTTGATGACTGGCTATCAAAAGAATAAAACCGAACGAAAACACACGTTGTGCAACAGTTTAGAAGAACGAAAACGGATATTAAATCAAAACCATCTACTATGAAAAAAATAATCTTTTTAAGCATTTTAATTTCTTTTTTATCTTGTAAAAAAGATGAAGATAAACCATTAGAAGATGATGTACTACAAAATATTCCAAAAGAAGAATACGTACCTCAAACAATAGAAGTCGTAGTAGAATTACCTGAATATACTTTAATTAAAAAAGAAGATATTAGTCATAGGACATCATTGAATGATGTTAAAGCTCCAATTAATAAGAGATTTTCATATAAATTTTTAGTTTCTGACAAAATTAGAAGAGAACAAATTGAGCCACTTTTTACTAAATTAACTAAGGATATTATTTCAGAGGATAATGATATTGATGATATAACTATTTGGCTTTATAGTGATAAGAAATTAATGAATGGTTCGTATGATGTGGCTATGGCTACATGGGCACCTGTAGATGGCGAGGTCACTACAGATATTGCTGTAAATAACAATAGGGATTCATATAAATTAGTTACTACAATCCCGGATAACCTTGAAGAGTATTTGAGTAGAAGTAAAACAACCGTTATTGGAGGACTTAGTTTTGATTTGAGAAAGAAAATATATCAAGAATTATCTAATACAGAAACTAGGGCAAGAGAAATACTAGATAAAAAATATCCTTACACTGCTAATTTTGATACTGATAAATATGCTAATAAATTAGATGAATTGACCAAAAAATATGAAAAGGAAATTTCTAAGAAATATAAAATTGATGATAATATTGTAAAAAGTATTTATGATGAAGGAGATAAAAATGAATGGTATAATTTACAATAGAGATACTAATTTACTGTAAAGATTCTAAAACCGAACTATTGCGAAAGTATGAGCAAATACTTTTCTGTTCATAACGATGGAAAATCAAAACTAAAAAAATAAAACCGAACGCACAACAGCTGTTTTGATATAGCTGGAATTTAGTAGAATTATCGTTCCGCATCAAGTTTTCGTTAAGCCGAAAATTGAGCCGTTACGAACTTCCAACCATCTCAAAGTGGCAAAAAGTTGGTAGAAGTAATACAAAAAATAGGAGAATTTATGAACTTAACAGAAAACCAAATTTCAGAATTTAATAGTTATTATAACAAAGCTTGTACTTTACAAAAAGGAATAATTTTGATTGATGGTTATAGACCAAAAAATCTTGGTTTTTTTGAAAAAATGAGAGCTAAAAAAGCAATCTATAATTTTGAAAAAGCTTTAGAAATATATCCTGAAAGTTGGCAAACTTTATTTTTTATCGGTAAAATTTATCAGAGGTTTAGAGATTACGAAAAATCTTTAAATTTTATTGAACTCTCAATGAAATACGAAACTCAAAATCATGTACTTCCACAGGAAGCTTCATTGGTTTGCATGCATTTAAATCAAATAGCCAAAGCAATAGAATATTCAAAATTATCAATTAATATAAACCCTGAAAACGTTGCTTTACTTGGAAATCACGCAATGAATTTACTTGTTGCAGAATTTGATGTAGAAGCAAAAGATATTATTGAAAAAGCGATTTTGTTACATCCACAAGATAAAATAAATAGAAATATTAAACAGAAAATTGAAAATGTAATTTTAAAAAAGGAAAAAAGACCGAAATTTAACGATGCGATTCAATAATTAATACTGCCAACCGCTTTAAGCTAGCTGGAACTTAGTGGAATTATCGTTTCGAATCAAGTTTTCGTTAAGCCGAGAATACTCGTCTTCGAAGTTCGCAACCTCGCCAAGCGGAGCGAAAACCATGTGCATTACTTTGGAAAAATTGTGTAAAAAACCACTAAATATGAAAAACTTAATCTATTTATTATTCTTACTACCATTTTCAGGGAATTCTCAAACTAAAGAACTCTATGATTTAGCTTTCTCAAAAAAAGACAATTTTGAATTATTGAAAATAATGGGTGATAAAACTCCAAAACAGTTTCTGATAATTGATTCTACAATAGTTTGGCAACCAAAAACATTCTACCTTGAAAATGTAGATTTAAAAGATCCGAAAGTGGTTGAAGAAATTAATAACGAAGAACACCATTATTATCATTCTTTATACTTATTTGCAGACAAAACTCTTGATCTTTTAATTGAAGATAATGAGAAGAAGAAACTAAGCGAAAAAGCAAACTTGATTTCCTCAAAAAAAAATCAACTTCAAGGCCGTAATTACAATACAATCAAAAAATTCGATGAAAAAGGTTTTTACTTTTTGGTTTCTGAACCACTATACTCAACAAATGAAAAATTTGCTTTTTTATATATTGTAGCCAAACAAAAATCAATATTTCTTGACGAAGATTGGGATGAATATTTCGCAACATTTACAATTATGTTTCACAAAAGTGATAAAGAAAGATGGGAACAAATTGGAATCAAAGAACACTTTATACAATAAACCGAACGCACAACAGCCGTTTGCAAGATTTCAAATTATGTGGTAAAATCACGTTTACGTATCGCAAGAAATTTTATCTTTAACAGTAAATAATCGGCTACGAAGTTCGCAACCTCGCCAAGCGGCGGAACCGTTAGCGGTCAGCTTATAACAAAAACTATCTAAAAAAAGAACTGAATAAACTAAATATGAATAGTAAGGAATTAAATATCAGACAAGACATTTCAACTGACAATAAATTAAATAGAATTTATACTCAATTTAGCGAACTTTTGAACGAATTAAGAAAAAAAGAATTAAACAAAAATATTGAAAGGTCTATAAATGAAAGTATTGACAATCTAAATTCGTCAACTCTAAGTGGAACTCAATTGACTAAACTTGTGAAACAAAAACAAACAGCAATTTTAAAACAAGTTGAAAAAGAACAGAAAATAGTACCCAAAAATTATTATCGAACAATGTGGATGCTATTTGGAATGAGTGGAATTGGCTTGCCAATTGGAGTTGCTTTTGGTCTCAGTATTGGAAATATAGGACTTCTAGGACTTGGGCTTCCAATTGGAATGGCTATTGGACTTGCAATTGGTATGTCGTTGGACAAAAAAGCATTGAATGAGGGACGACAACTTGATATTGAAATTAAAAATTAATACCCTAAAAAAGCCGAACCGCTAACAACAGTTACAAGAAATGGCAAATTATGTGATAAAATCACGTTTACGTTTTGCAAGCAATTTTATCTTTAACAGTAAATAATCGGTTACGAATTTCGCAACCTCGCCAAATGGCAAAATGTCAAACTGTCTAAAAACCTCCTACTTCTTTATTTTTAATATTTGTATTAAAAATAGCTAAAAATGACAATCCTAACAACAAACGCATAGCGTAAACAAATCTATCCATCTACAATATATCTACAAATAAAAGGGATATTCTACCTCTCCTTGCTTCGCACCTCCGAACAACACAGCTATGTTAATAAATCAAGCTTAAAACGCTATTACAAACCAATTGCTTCCAATAACTTTCCATACAATTTTCGTTATATTTGAGCCTATTTAATTAGCTCACGACATGAAAACCAAAACATTCCTTTTGACTTTTTTTATAACAACCTTGACAATGCTCGCCCATGCGCAAGACAATACAATTTGGACTGCGTTTTACAATAAAAAAAACACCGCGATAGGGTATAAAGACCAAAAAGGGAACATTAAAATTAAACCAAAATTCACTTTATTCTCTCCTACTATTCGCTTTGAAAATATCATGGCTGTGTCTGAAGAAGACTCACAAGGCAGATGGAAAAGTTATTACCTTACCAAAAAGGGTAAAACAGTAGGCATAGACAGTTTGCATATTTTTGATCATAGTTTTGATTGCGAAAACGAGGGTTTTATTCGTTTTAGAGACAACAAAACAGACAAAGCAGGACTATTCGATAAAAACGGAGCTATTGCCATACCGGCACAATACAACGAATTAAGCCGTGTAAGCAATGGGCTTGTCACTGCAATCGCAGGAGCCGAAAAAACATATACAGACGATCGTGAACATTACGCATGGACAGGCGGCCAAGAATTTCTATTAGACACCCACAACAATGTAATTGTCGAGGATTTTAAACTAGATGACAACCTTAACTTCTTCTCTTTACTAAAAGCACCCACAGCAAGTACAGATCCTCTTAGAACTTCTTTTTTAACCAAAGATGGTGCCTATATCTCGTTTATAAATTTTAAGGAAGAATTCAAACAGTGGTTAACAACTGATTTATTGATTGACCTTACTAACAAAAAACTAATCAACGCATCCTTTGATATCATCACTTGGGATGCTCCAATACTTTATGAAAAAACAAAGCGTGAAGCTTTTATAGCCGCCAATTTTGAACTGATTAAAAAAGGATTATTAGAAATACTAAACCCAAAAACAAACTATTTCATCAGCAATGGCGGCATCAATCGAGCGCTATATGATGATGACGCATTTGATAAATACTACAACAATTGTGGAGAATCCACCGAAAATAAAAACCCAACCATGACTATTATAGTGTCACACACTATCCAAAGTGAGCTGAAACAAAACCAATACGAGTTTTTAAAAACCGAAACGGGTTATAAGCTAATTGGCGTTTTTATCAACGACGCACCAATCAAAAATCCAACCCCATAAAAATCAGGTTACCCGGATTCTATCTTGGATTCTCTTCAAAATATCGGGCTTCAATTCGTTTAATGTCTTTTATGGAATTCTTGGCCCAAGCCAAACGTTTTACCAAAATCTCTTCTTCCGAAAGATGCCAATCAATAGATGAGTTGCGAAGCCTATTAGTTAGATTTTGAATAATGATAGCGGCCGAAACGGAGATATTCAAACTCTCTGTAAAACCTACCATAGGGATTTTTAAAAATCCATCGGCACGCTGTAATATTTCTTCAGATAATCCATCTCGCTCTGTACCAAAAAATAAGGCACTGGGTTTCGTAATATCAAAATCGTCCATCAAGCAATCATTGTCATGCGGAGTCGTTGCAATGATTTGGTAACCCTTATTTTTCAACGTATCTACGCAATCAGTAATGCTATCATACGTATTAATATCAACCCATTTTTGGGCTCCCATAGCAATTTCTTTGTCGATGCTTTTTCCGTAACGTTGCTCAATAACATTGAGTTCTTGAATTCCAAAAACCTCACAACTACGCATCACCGCACTAGTGTTGTGCATCTGAAAAATGTCTTCGACAGCTATTGTAAAATGATTGGTTCGGTTTTCTAATACTTTCAAGAATTTCTCTTTGCGGTTATCAGTCAAAATGTTTTCAAGAAATTCTAGATACTTTAAATCAATCATAGTTGTTTTATTTGCTGCAAAAATAGTAAAAAAGAAAAAATAGCCACCAATTCACCCATTTACTCTTGTAAAAATTAAAATTACAAGCAATTCGAATTTTAGGTTCGAATGAAAAACAACAGTAACGACTCTTTAAACAAATTACTTTTGTAACCTTTTTAATACTTATATTTGGCATCAACCAAATTGGGTATTTATGGAAATTATAGTTTTTATTTTAGCAGCATGCATATTTGTATTATACAATAAATACACTGATTTAAAAAAAGACAATGATTCCATCAAAGACACCATAGATAGATACAGTCAGCAAAATGCGACTATAAAGGAAGAAATAGAGACACTGAAACAACTTGTTGCAGCAAAAACAGCTGCCACAGCCCCACATATATCAGTCATTGAAGAACCACTTGAACCCGAAATTCCGCTCGTTCCTGAACCCGTTGCAATTCCAATAATTGAAGAGATAATTCCTGTAGCAGATGCCATCGAAGAATATGAACCAGCTGCCTTTACATCAATTGAACCAGAAACTTTCAAAATAGAAGAATCAGTTATTGATTTTGAAAATTATCATGAATTCACAGCCGAAGAAAGCACTTATACTCCAGAAATAGCTCCTATTGTAGAAAAAGAATATGTAGAAAGTGCTTTTTCTAAATTTATAAAACAAGCCGAAAAACAATTTGCCGACAACTGGACTGGAATTCTAGGAACAGGCATCATGGTATTAGGAATAGGTTATTTAAGTATTTATACTGCCTTAAAGGTATCCCCTTTATTTCGTATTTTAATTTTATGGTTGTATGCAGGTATCCTTATGGGTGCCTACTATTTTCTTCAGAAAAAAGAAAAATGGGTCACAACAGGATTATGGCTTCGTAGTGCAGGAGCAAGTTTGTTTTTGTTTGGTTGTTACGGGGCTTCCCAAATTCCTGCTTTGTCCTTTATAACTAATTCTGTTGCCGGCTACGGACTAATTGCAGTAGGAATAGGTCTCAATTTATACATTGGGTACATTATAAAAAAACAAACTTTCCTTTCGCTCCATGTCATTCTGAGTATTTTGATACTCTGTGTTATTCCAGAAAAGACAGTAACTACTTTTATATTAGCAGCCATCACTGCCACAATTGGTATTGCGCTCTCGTACAAGGAAAAGTGGGAATTTCATTTATTGGTGGTTATTAGCGCCTTTATCATATTTGATATTTGGTTCAATGCACAAGGAACAAAACTATCAGCCACCGAAAATATTTTAGCCATCATTGGCATAATAACTGTTGCCGCAAGTTGCCTATTTATGCAATACCGATCCGTTTATGAAAACACTGTTTTTGATCGAGCCGCATTTATCACTCATTTGACGAATTGGCTTTTATTTGCCGTTGGTTTGCTATTGCATGCTACAGGTAGTCATTTTAAAACCTTCGTATTGTTTATAGGCGCTATTCTGTGTTTCTTTATTGCTCTAAAAGCTCGAAAGAAAAAGGTATATTGGTTGTATCACTTAGACGGCATGGTTTCGTTTATCCTATTGGCTTTAAGCATAATTATGTTGAATGACTGGAAAGTGGGCATAGACATTATCGCTTGTATTTTATACGCCTTGATACTGGTGTGTTTATTTGTTCTCTATAAAAACAAAGAAACTTTATTGTATAAAATATTCTTTGTTATCAATCAATTTGCAGCAGCTGGCTTACTATTCTTTAGCATTTTACTCATCAGTAAATCCTTCGAAGATGCTCAAATTACAAGTGCATTAGCGACCATGATTGTACTTTCTATTATGGCACTAGCTGTTCCTGTTTTTTCTTCGATCAAAAAAGAATTTCTATCCATTGATATACTCGATGAGAAATACAGTTTAAGCTTAAACGGAATCCTAGCAATTGCATTATGCATCCTATTACTTTTTCAAACCAATGCCGAATTACTGCACAATTTATTTGTGACCGTTTTATTTTTTATTGCAGTAAGTTGGTGCTTTTTACAAAATAAATTTAAAAACAATACTTTCGATCTTGGTCGAATGATCTTCTACTGTTTGAGTATTGGCATCACCGTTGCTACAATTAACTTGCAACACAAATCGAATTATGATTTTGCTTTTGCTCTTGGATTATTAGTCGTTATTGCATACAACTGGCAACAGAAAAACTGGTTTAACAACGATTTCATCATCCGTTTTATGGGTATTATTGGTGCCAATGCCGTACTTTTTGTGCTGGTTTACAAATACCTTGGTGACCATACCATTTTACAGGTCTTTAGTCTAGCAGCAATAGCTGTACTGAATCATGAATTTTTGTGGATCAACTACAAGAAGAAAAGCTTAATAGCCATTAATGAAACAGTTTTATATTTACTTTATTTTTTATTTACGATCCTAGCTAGTGCATTATTCTTGTACAAAACACCCGCTTTAACCAATCCAGAAATTGCATTGACTTGCATCGGACTCTCCACTATTCAAATTTATGTGTTATTTGCAAAAAGACTACGAAACAAAAGCGCTGAAACTAGCCCACAATGGACAAACCTTAATTTATTTAATTCGGAGCTACTTATTTTTAATGTTTTAGTATTTGGATTTACGTGCTTAGCAAATGACTATATTTCTATGTACTTGGCTGTATTTGCTCTTATTTTCTGCATTGCTTTTCAAAAATTAACCGAATTCAAGCGCTTTAATCTCTATTCATATCTATTGCTATTAGGAGGCATCATTATGACTGTTTATCTAGCTGCAGTAAATTATAACGCAACAAATAAAGTGCTCCAGTATACAACTCAAGCCGCAACTGTTGCGCTATCCATTGTTTACTACTATTTACAATTTAAAAACAAAGACCGCAAAGACCAAAGCATTACCACTAGCCTACCATACATTCAAAACCTATGGATTGTGGTATTGCTTTTTATCCAAGTACAATTTTCGTACCTCCCCGCTTTATTCATGGTATTGAGTTTACTTAATTTCGGACTCATTAGCACTAATTTCATAAAAGTAAAATACCAATTATTGTATGTCATTGCCACACTAGCAATTGTTGTATCCTTACTTTATAGTTTTAGTAATATGAATTCGTTTACAGCTATAGACTGGAGTGTACAACTAGGAAGTGTAGCACTTGGCTTAGTACTTGCTCTTTTCTTGAATAAAAAAGAAACAAACGACTCGCTGAAAAATAATTACCAAATTGTTCTCAACATCTGGCTTTCTCTTATCATGTTCTCACAGTTGCCACATAAATGGTTACCCGTTTTTTGGGCAGCCACAGCGATAATGAATTTGTATTTGTACCACCGTCAAATCTCGAAAAACAAAAACATTAGTATCATTTACTATTTACTAGCCAACTTGCATTTGGGTTTTTTGAGTTTTAATTTTTTCGAAAGCAAATTCTTAGCCATCTACCTTTTGATATTTGCGTTGATAGCGTCTTATATTTACCTAGCATACAAATGGATGGAGAAATTTGATCTAAAAAACAGTCTATTAATCTACCCTGCTACCTTGAGTATCGGTTGCTTTTTATACTTGACTTTTGATAAAGGAATACTAACATTCTTTTGGATTCTAGAAGCCTTAGGCTTACTAATTTTAGGAATAGCACTCAAGGAAAAATATTTTAGATACGTGTCGCTATCCTTAGTCGGAATTTGTGTTGTACGATTAATGTTCTTCGATTTATCTAATTCTGATTTCTTGATTAGAGCCTTAGTATTGCTAGGTGTGGGAATCGTATTATTAGTGATGAATAGTTTATTTAAAAAATACAAAGACCGTTTTGACTAAGCCTAGAATTCTATATTTCACTGCAAAGTAAGCGGTACAAAAAATGAAAAAATATTTGTACAATGCTCGGCAATAAAATGCTGTTTTTTTTATTTGTCAAAAATGGAGTTCATGACCTGCAAAAATACCGCTTCACCTAAAGTGACTTTTTTTACATCAGGAAAAATGGGCTTTTTTTCTATATTTTTCATCTCATAGCTAAGCAAACGGGTCGTATTCGTAAATGAATAATAACTACGAGAAGCCACAACTGAATTAAATCCTGGATGAGGATTGTAGATAGAAAAAGGTTTATCTAGCTTTGAGAAGTCGTACGAAAATTTGTTGATCTTAAAAAACGTGCCATTTAAAACTATGGAGTCGTTTCTAAATTCATTTTTGTCTAGTTGCAATTTACTGTTCTGCGCACAAGCAACAGATGAACTTAGTACAAGAGACAAAAAGAATAATTTATATAACGGATTCATTTTGTATTATTTTTAATCCAAATTTAAGCAAGATTTTAAAATAAAGTAATAGTTTCGTACCACTATCTCAAAACAAAAAGGAAACAATGAAAAAGAAATTAGTGGTTTTGACAGGAGCTGGAATTAGCGCCGAAAGTGGTATCAAGACCTTTCGAGACAGCGACGGACTCTGGGAAGGACATAATGTAATGGATGTCGCTACGCCTGAAGGCTGGCATAAAAACCCTGCCTTAGTACTGGATTTCTACAACCAAAGACGCAAACAACTTAAGGAAGTTACGCCCAATGCTGCGCATTATATCTTGGCCGAATTAGAACTAGATTTTGATGTGCAGATCATTACGCAAAACGTAGATGATTTGCATGAACGCGCTGGAAGTACCAATGTTTTACACTTGCATGGTGAGTTATTAAAAGTGCGAAGCACTGTAAACCCCAATTACATTCTAGATTGGACCGAGGATTTGAATTTTGGCGATTTTGATTTACAGCAACAGCAATTGCGTCCGCATATTGTATGGTTTGGTGAGGAAGTTCCAGCACTTGAAAAAGCTGTTGAACTTACTGAAACTGCTGATTTTTTTGCAGTAATTGGTACTTCATTACAAGTCTATCCTGCAGCAGGATTAATTGATTTTACGAGAGCAACAACACCCCTTTATTACATAGACCCCAAGCCTATTAGTATTAAAAATTTAAGGAATCCATTGCATCTAATTCCGGAAATTGCTTCAGAAGGTATGAAACAATTAAAAAATGTACTATTTGAGTTTATTTAAAAAAATATTCCTTTTATAAATTGCCTTTAAAGGTTTATATTTGTGCTTTTCCAATAAATAACACAACAATGACTACTTTAAACGAATTGAATGCTATTTCTCCAATTGATGGAAGATATAGAAGTAAAACCCTTTCTTTAGCTCCATTTTTCTCAGAAGAAGCTTTAATCAAATACCGCGTATTAGTTGAAATTGAATATTTCATTGCTTTGTGCCAAGTGCCGTTGCCGCAACTTGCAGGGGTAAATTCGGATTTATTTGAAAGCTTACGCAACATTTACAAAAACTTTTCTACTGAAGATGCCCTTTGGATTAAAGAAACAGAAAAAGTAACCAACCACGATGTAAAAGCGGTGGAATACTTTATCAAAGACGCTTTTGAAAAACTAGGTTTATCACAATACAAAGAGTTCATCCATTTTGGATTAACTTCACAAGATATCAACAATACTGCGATTCCGCTATCGACAAAAGAAGCGTTTGAGAAAGTATACATGCCTTCATTGATTACGCTAACTTCAAAATTGAAAGAATTAAGCATTGAATGGAAGGATATCCCTATGCTAGCGCGTACACACGGACAACCGGCCTCACCTACTCGTTTGGGGAAAGAAATTGGTGTTTTTGTAGAGCGTCTTGAAGAGCAAATGCGTTTGTTATTTAATATTCCGTTTGCCGCTAAATTTGGTGGAGCAACAGGAAATTACAATGCACATCATGTAGCCTACCCACAGATTGACTGGAAACAATTTGGAGGTAAATTTGTTGAAGACATCTTAGGTTTACACCACTCCTTCCCAACAACACAAATAGAACATTACGATCACTTTGCAGCGTTTTTTGACGCTTTAAAAAGGATCAACACCATAATAATTGACTTAGATAGAGATATTTGGACGTATGTTTCAATGGAATATTTCAAGCAAAAAATCAAAGCAGGAGAAATTGGTTCATCGGCTATGCCACATAAGGTTAACCCAATTGATTTTGAAAACTCAGAAGGAAATTTAGGAATAGCAAACGCTATTTTTGAGCACCTTTCGGCAAAATTACCGTTGTCAAGATTGCAACGTGATTTAACAGATAGTACTGTTTTAAGAAATGTAGGTGTGCCAATTGGTCACACGATCATAGGCTTTGAAGCTACTTTGAAAGGATTGAACAAATTACTATTGAACGAATCTAAATTTCACGAGGATTTAGAGAAAAACTGGGCAGTAGTTGCAGAGGCAATCCAGACGATTTTACGTCGTGAGGCTTATCCAAATCCGTACGAAGCATTAAAAGGATTGACAAGAACTAATGAAGCAATTGATAAAAAAGCGATTCATGGTTTTATAGCAACACTTGATGTTTCTGAAGAAATAAAAGCTGAATTAATGAAAATTACACCAAGTAATTTCTTAGGAATCTAAAAGAGAATGCGCAAAATTGCAAATTCTAGGTTTCTATTTTTTTGAATATGGCAAAACTGGCCAAAACGTTCAAATTATAGAAAAATAATCTTTGAAAAAAGCTATCTTTATCGATAGCTTTTTTTTTGAATTGCTCCTTTTGAGGTTCAAAAAACGAAATTAATAAATACAATCATAACTAGCCCAGATTGTAATGGAAAGCCTAGCGGGAAGAAAACTATTTTTATGGCAGTGGGCAGAGTGACCAAAGGAAACTCCTGAACATGCCTAATAAAAAAGTTTTGTGACCACTAGCTTGAAATGAAAAGCTGGAATAGCTACAACAATATATTATGAGTACCGCAGCAACAGTAGCCGAAACGAGCACGCATCTTGAACCACTTATTACCGACTTAGGATTGATCCTGATGACGGCAGGGATTGCCGTTTTAATATTTAAGAAACTGAAACAACCATTGGTTTTGGGGTATCTTATTGCGGGTTTTTTGGCTGGAAATCACTTTGACTTTTTCCCATCAGTTAAGGACATTAAGAGTGTCGAGGTTTGGGCCGAGATTGGGGTAATTATTTTACTATTTAGCCTAGGGCTCGAATTTAGCTTTAAGAAATTAATGAAGGTGGGCGGAACTGCCTCTATTACTGCCGTCACACAAATTGTTACGATGGTTTTAATGGGTTTTCTTGTAGGGAAATGGATGGGCTGGGGCCAAATGGACTCGATTTTTCTAGGAGTGATCCTCTCGATTTCCTCGACAACGATCATCCTCAAAACCTTTGACGAACTGGGCGTAAAAGCAAAGAAGTTTGCCGGAATCGTAATTGGATCGCTGATTGTTCAAGATATTGTTGCCATTTTAATGATGGTTTTACTATCTACTGTAGCGGTAAGTCAGAAATTTTCGGGTACCGAATTATTAATGTCGGTTTTAAAACTTGTATTCTTTTTGACCGCTTGGTTCATTGGTGGAATCTTCTTTATTCCTTCTTTATTAAAAAAAGCAAAAGACTTATTAACCGATGAAATGCTATTAATTATCTCGCTTGCGCTTTGCTTGATGATGGTAATGCTGGCTTCAAATGTTGGTTTTTCACCTGCTTTGGGTGCTTTTATCATGGGATCCATCATTGCCGAAACCACGCAAGCCGAGCATATTGAACATCTAGTAAAACCCGTAAAAGATTTATTTGGTGCTATTTTCTTTGTATCTGTTGGGATGTTAATTGATCCTGTTACATTGTACGAACATGCTGTACCAGTAATGATCCTGACTTTTGTGACCATTTTTGGTCAATCGATCAGTTCGACTATTGGTGCTTTAATATCAGGGCAACCTTTGAAACAATCGGTACAAACAGGAATGAGTTTGTCGCAAATTGGGGAGTTCTCATTTATTATTGCGACGCTAGGAATGTCAATGCATGTGACGAGTTCGTTTTTATACCCTATCGTTGTGGCGGTATCTGCAATTACAACATTTACAACACCTTTTATGGTAAAGATGGCGGTACCTTTTTCGGAAATATTAGAAAGAAAATTGCCTAAAAAATGGTTAAAAAATATTGCTCGTTATAGTACTAATGCGCAAGCTATACGCGCCGTTAGTACTTGGCAAATTGTTATACGTGCGTACTTAATGCAAATTATTTTAAACACGATTATTATCACATCGGTCATCTTACTATCGGCAAATTATATTTTACCCTTAGTGGCTGATAATAAATTTGGAAACGCGATTGCCGCCTTAATTACTATTATTGTTATTTCGCCATTTTTATGGGCATTATCGTTGCGCCGTGTTGCAGTAGAGCAAGTAGATGCGCTATATAAAGAACGTAAATACCGTGGACCTATATTGATGATGATCTTTTTTAGAATGGGGCTTGCTTTGTTTTACATTGGATTTTTATTGAATATTTTCTTCTCCCCTATTATTGCCTTCTTTGCTTTGGTAGCATCGGTTACGTTGTATTTCTTTTTTCCAAAGCAACTGCATGCACAGTATCATAAAATTGAAAATCACTTTTTGAAAAACCTCAACAACAGAGAAATAAAAAAAGTAGACCGCCGCCATGCAAATTTAACGCCTTGGGACGGGCATATGTCAACATTTGAAATTGCTGCCGAATCCAATTTGGCAGGAAAAACGTTGCGTGAATTGCAAGTTCGAGAAGATCTGGGGATCAATATTGCTTTTATAAAACGTGGTGAATTGACCATTCAAATTCCAAACAAACTAGAACGTCTGTTTCCAGGTGACGAGATTTGCGTCATTGGTACCGATGAACAAGTAGAACAATTTTCTAAGTATTTGAAGGTAAACGAAATTAAAGAACCTACAAAAGCAGACAATAACCTTGTTTTAAAACAGATCGAATTGAATAACGCCGAATTCATTGGAATAAGCGTAGGACAATCAAAACTTAGGGAACGAACGAATGGTTTACTGGTAGGAATTGAACGTAATGGGCAACGAATACTAAATCCTGAATCCAATATTGTACTTCAAAAAGATGATATTTTATGGATCGTAGGAAACAATAAATTAATGAATTCTTTATTCCCTGAATAGAAACAAAAAAGGCAAAAGTAAAACACTTTTGCCTTTTTTTTATAACTATAGAATTACTTAATTATCTTGAATAATTAGGAGCTTCTTTTGTAATAGTAACATTATGTGGGTGACTTTCATTGATTCCGCTAGCAGTGATACGAACAAAACGTCCTGTTTCTTGCAAAGTAGGAATGTCTTTAGAACCACAGTACCCCATTCCGGCACGAAGACCACCAATGAATTGTAACATGCTTTCGTTTAACTCTCCTTTGTACGGTACACGACCTACAATTCCTTCAGGAACTAATTTTTTTACATCATCTTCAACGTCTTGAAAATAACGGTCTTTAGAACCCGTTTCCATTGCTTCTACAGAACCCATTCCTCGGTACGACTTGAATTTTCTACCTTCGAAAATGATTGTTTCACCAGGAGATTCTTTTGTACCTGCTAGAAGCGAACCTAACATTACACAGTCAGCACCTGCGGCTAAAGCCTTAGGAATATCACCAGTATAACGAATTCCACCATCAGCAATTACAGGAACACCTGTCCCTTTTAAAGCAGCAGCTACTTCAAGCACTGCAGAAAATTGAGGAAAACCAACACCTGCAACGATACGAGTAGTACAAATTGAACCCGGTCCAATTCCAACTTTTACTCCATCTGCACCATTTTCAACTAAAAATTTAGCGGCTTCAGGGGTAGCAATGTTACCAACGATAACATCGATTTGAGGAAATTTAGTTTTCACCTCTTTTAATGTATTCACTACACCTTGTGTATGTCCGTGTGCAGTATCAATAATGATAGCATCTACACCCGCATTTACTAAAGCTTCAGCTCTATCTATTGCATCTCCTGTAACACCAATAGCTGCCGCTACACGCAAACGTCCGAAAACATCTTTGTTAGCAATAGGTTTTTGAGTTAGTTTAGTGATATCTCTAAAAGTAATTAAACCCACTAATTTATTAGCTGCGTTTACTACTGGAAGTTTTTCTATTTTGTGACCTTGTAACACCACTTCAGCTTGCTCAAGAGAAGTTCCTTCGGCTACGGTAACTAAGTTTTCACTTGTCATTACCTCAACAATAGGACGAGCTCCATTTTTCTCAAAACGTAAATCTCTGTTCGTTACAATTCCTTTTAATATTTGATTTTGATCTACAATTGGAATTCCACCAATACCGTATTCTTTCATCGCGCTTTTTGCATCAGCAACAGTAGATGTAAGCAGCAATGTTACCGGGTCAATAATCATACCTGATTCAGCACGTTTTACTTTGCGAACTTTAGCAGCTTGTTGCTCGATAGTCATGTTTTTATGAAGTACACCAATTCCTCCTTCTTGCGCCATAGCAATAGCCATTGCACTTTCGGTAACAGTATCCATAGCAGCAGATACTATAGGAACGTTAAGTGTTATATTTCTTGAAAATTTAGATTTGATACTCACTTCGCGAGGAAGCACATTAGAGTAATTTGGAACTAATAAGACATCATCGTAGGTTAAACCTTCGCCGATAATTTTGGAGTTGTGTGCTATCATGGTGCAATTTCTAGTTGAATTGCGTGCAAATATAGTGAATTTATCAATATAATTTTTAAAAACTACCTAATAAATATTCAACAGCATACCGCCACTTGGTTTTTGGCTTGTATTAAGATTGAAAAGTACTAATAAAAAAAGGGAATTAGATCTAATGGAATTCGCCAAATAATTTTGAAGCTTCATTATAAGCACTTTCAAAACTCAATGGATTTAAATTAGTGGTTACTTTATTAGACGTGAAATAAGACAACAATTTTTCCGTAGGCATATTTCCTGTCAAGTCGTCTTTTGCCATTGGGCAACCACCAAAACCCTGAATAGCACCATCAAAACGTGTACAACCCGCTTTATAAGCAGCCTCCACTTTTCCGAACCATTTATCTGGCGTAGTATGCAAGTGCGCACCAAACTCCATTTCTGGATATTTTGGAATCAGATTAGAAAACAAATAGCTAATAACATCTGGTGATGAACTGCCCACAGTATCCGATAAAGAAAGAATTTTTACGCCCATATTTGACATTTTTTCTGTCCACTCTCCTACTATATCGACGTTCCAAGGATCTCCATATGGATTTCCAAAGCCCATTGATAAATAAGCAACTACTTCCTTATTGGTTTGATCAGCAATTTCAAGAATCTCCGTTAAAGTGATTAATGATTCAGCTATTGTTTTGTGTGTGTTACGCATTTGAAAATTCTCCGAAATCGAAAATGGATAACCTAAATATTGAATTTCGGCATGCTTTGAAGCCATTTCAGCACCTCTTGTATTGGCAATAATTGCTAACAGTTTACTGGTAGTTTGAGAAAGATCTAACTGTGCCAAAACTTCGGCAGTATCTACCATTTGCGGAATTGCTTTTGGAGAAACAAAACTCCCAAAATCAATGGAATCAAAACCTACCCTCAGCAATGCTTGTAAATAAGCTACTTTCCTTTCAGTAGGAATGAAAGGCTTGATTCCTTGCATGGCATCACGTGGACATTCTATAATTTTTACTGGCTTCATATAATTTCAAAGATAGAAAAACAATTAAGATTTCTAAATAAAGCTTTCCAAATTTTATGTTTTTTAACGTATGCCAAAATTGAGTAATAAACTACTTTATTACATTATTTGGTAATATTGTTATTTATTACGTTATTTGGTAATAAATATTTTAATTTAAAACTACCAATCGTATTTAATTATACTTATATTTGACTATGACAACTATTATAACAGGAGATATTATCAATTCTAGAAAGTTAGCTTCCGCTGAATGGATACTGGGATTGAAGCAGTTACTCACTACCCTAGGTAACACTCCTAGTCAATGGGAAATTTATCGTGGTGATGAATTTCAGCTAGAAATCACCAATCCAACTGATGCTTTACACCATGCCATTTTAATAAAAGCGTACTTAAAAAGCATTAAAATTGATGCCAGAATGAGTATCGGTTTTGGTTCAAAAACCTATTCGGCTACAAAAATATCCGAGAGTAACGGAACTGCGTTTATCCGTTCTGGAGCATTATTTGATACTTTAAAAAAACAAAAAATAAACCTCGCTGTCAATACCGGCAACCTTGACTGTGACAAAGAAATCAATTTAATGCTCCGCTTAGGCCTTACCATTATGGATAATTGGTTAGTTCAAGCAGCAGAACTCGTGCTTGTGAGCTTGCAAAACCCATCTTTATCTCAAGAAGAAATTGGGCAGTTACTAAGCATCAACCAAGCTGCTGTTAGTAGACGTAGATCGAGAGCGAAATTTGATTTGATCATCGAATTAGAACAATATTTTAGACAAAAAATAAAAACTATTGCAATATGATTATTTTGGTAAAATTATTTTTAGCGCATATTTTAGGGGACTTCCTACTACAACCCAATTCGTGGGTAGCCGACAAAGAGCGCAAAAAACACAAAAGCATTTATCTTTATATTCACATTGCAATTCACGCACTTTTAGCCTTTATCATTGTAGGTGAATATGATTTTTTAGGACTTGCATTTGTGCTCGCAGCTATACACGGATTTATTGATTACACCAAATTGCGTTTTCAAAAAAATAAAACCAAACGCAACTGGTTCTTAGTGGATCAAGCACTCCATGTTTTAGTAATCCTAGGAATAGCATACCTCTACAAGTCTGATTTATTTGAATTTAAAACCCCCGAAAATTCTTTTTGGATTCTCAGTACCGGCATTATTTTCTTGACAAAACCCACATCCATTTTAATCAAAAATGCCATTTCGATCTGGACACCTGAAAAAAGAAACCATCAGGATAATTCTTTATCGAATGCTGGGAATTACATCGGAATCCTAGAGCGTTTGTTTGTATTTACTTTTATCCTTACAGGACATTTTGAAGCCATTGGTTTTTTACTAGCAGCCAAATCCATTTTTAGATTTGGTGATTTAAAAGAAGCCAAAGACCGAAAATTAACCGAATATGTACTTATTGGTACCTTAGTTAGTTTTGGTATTGCTTTGTCTACCGGACTGATCGTTCAATCCTTATAAAACAAAAAAGCCCGTATAAAACGGACTTTCTATTGTTATGATGCGAATCTGTTAGTTCATTCGCGCTAAAACTTTCTTATTGATTGCTTTTACCAAAGCGGGACCTTCGTAAATAAAACCCGTATACAATTGTACCAAACTAGCACCAGCATCCAGTTTTTCTATAGCATCTTCGGCAGTATGAATTCCGCCCACTCCTATTATAGGAAATGCTTTATTACTTTTTTCAGATAAAAAACGAATCACTTCTGTAGCACGTTTTGCCAATGGTTTTCCAGATAATCCACCCATCTCTGCTTTATTAACCGATTGTAAACCTTCGCGAGAAATAGTCGTATTGGTGGCAATTACACCAGCGATTTTAGTTACTGCTACAATATCAATAATATCTAACAACTGTTCATCTGTTAAATCGGGAGCAATTTTAAGCAACACAGGCTTTTGCTTTGGCTTAGCCAAATTTTTATTTTGAAGCGTTTGCAACAATTCTGTCAACGGCTCTTTATCCTGTAAGGCACGAAGATTTGGCGTATTTGGCGAGCTTACATTTACAACAAAATAATCTACATGCTCGTATAACGCATCAAAACAGATTTCATAATCCGATGTTGCTTCCTCGTTTGGTGTCAATTTATTTTTACCAATATTTCCACCAATCAAAACACCATTATTTGCCTTTAATCGTTCTACGGCTTCAAGCACTCCGCCGTTGTTAAATCCCATTCGGTTGATGATTGCCGAATCTTCCTTTAAACGGAACAAACGTTTTTTAGGGTTGCCTTCTTGCCCTTTTGGCGTTAAAGTTCCTATTTCTATAAAACCGAAACCAAAGTTTGACAACTCCTTATATAATTTGGCATCTTTATCAAAACCCGCTGCTAATCCTACTGGGTTTTTAAACTTTAGACCAAAAACTTCTGTCTCTAATCGTTTATCATCTACTAAATATAGCGAACGATAAAGAGCCGAAAAACCTGGGATTTTAGACGTAAAACGAACTAGAGAAAAAGTGAAATAATGAATTTTTTCGGGATCAAACAGAAAAAATAACGGTCGAATAAGTAGTTTGTACATAGCTTTTTAGTTGTGTTTGCAAAAATAGAATTATATCGACGATAAATAAATATTTATTCCTTAAAAATTAAAAAACCGATTTAACAGAAGCATTATCGCATTATTATGAATATTTAGTAATAAATTAGCCGAAATAATTAAATACAAAACCATGAAAACACGTATCAGTCTATTATTATTGTTTATATCGCTAACCGTTTTCGCTCAAAGCAAAACACCTACAACGATTTACCTAGTACGTCATGCAGAAAAAATGACAAACGATCCAGCTGAAACAAATCCTTCATTAAGCTCAAAAGGAACAGACAGGGCAATTGAACTTGCTCAAACACTAAAGGACAGCCCGATATCTACTATATACACTACAGACACCAATCGCACTTGGTCTACAGCAGCACCAACATCTGAATACAAAGGAATTGATATTTTAAAGTACGATGCTAAAAACTTAAACGTCGCAGCGACAACTATTTTAAAAGAAAACAAAGGAAAAACAATATTAATCATTGGACATTCTAACACCGTTCTAGAAACTATTGAGGCACTTGGTGGTAAAAGACCTATTGAAAACATAGGAGACTTAGACTACAACAATTTGTTTTTATTAGTAATCAATTCTGACGGAACAACCACAACCACTTTGACTAAATACGGCGCTGCAAACTAGAACCTAAGCCGTTAGCTACAATTACCAATAAATCGGATTTAGACCGAATCAACCGTACTGATATATGGAGTTTTCTTTACAAAACTCTAAAGAATCCGTACCTTTACACCACATTAAAAAAAATACTTTTATGCAACATATTATAGATCGTTTCATCAGTTACGTAACTGTTGATACGGAGTCAGATCCAAACTCAACAACAACACCCAGTACTGCAAAACAATGGGACTTAGCGAACCAACTGGTAGCAGAGTTAAAAGCTATTGGAATGCAAGATGTTACCATTGACGATAAATCTTATATCATGGCAACTTTGCCAAGTAATGTAGCTCATGAAGTACCTACTATTGGTTTTGTAGCACACTTTGATACTACGCCTGACTTTACTGGAGCTAATGTTAATCCGCAAATCATTAAAGACTATGACGGAAAAGATATTGTTTTAAATGCGGAGCAAAATATTGTTTTATCACCAAGCTATTTCAAAGATTTATTACAATACAAAGGACAAACCTTAATCACAACTGACGGAACTACTCTTCTAGGCGCTGATGATAAAGCTGGAATTACCGAGATTGTTACGGCAATGGAATTCTTAATCAACAATCCTGACATCAAACACGGAAAAATTAGAGTTGGTTTTACTCCTGATGAAGAAATTGGTCGTGGAGCACATCACTTTGACGTAGAGAAATTTGGTGCTGAATGGGCTTACACCATGGATGGAAGTCAGATAGGTGAATTAGAATATGAAAATTTTAATGCGGCTGGAGCCAAAATTACTTTTAAAGGTAAAAGTGTGCACCCTGGCTACGCCAAAGGCAAAATGATCAACTCGATGTTGATTGCTAACGAATTCATTAAAGCATTACCATCTAGTGAGACCCCAGAAAGAACAAAAGGCTACGAAGGTTTTTATCATGTACACCATTTAACAGGAAGTATAGAAGAAACGGTTCTTGAATTAATCATTAGAGATCATAGCAAAATAAAATTCGAAAAGAGAAAAGAAAAAATCGAGAAAATCACCGCTAAGATCAACAAGAAATTCGCAAAGCAATTTGGAGAAGACATTGCAATTGCCGAGGTAAAAGATCAGTATTACAATATGAAAGAAAAGGTAGTACCTGTAAAACATATTGTAGACATTGCCGAAAAAGCAATGAAAGAATTAAACATCAAACCGTTAATCAAGCCAATACGTGGTGGAACTGATGGTTGTCAATTATCATACATGGGATTGCCTTGCCCAAACATCTTTGCCGGCGGACACAACTTTCATGGTAAATACGAGTACGTTCCAGTAGAAAGCATGCAAAAAGCAGTAGAAGTAATAGTGAAAATTGCCGAATTGACTTCGATGCCTAACTTTGGATTGGAAGTATCTAAAAAGAAAAAAGGAAAATAAATGGATCCTTCAGTGCCAAAAAAACACAGCTGGGATAAAAATAATAACTGGACCGAAGAATTAAATCGACTGAAGGTAATTATTGCTCAAACTGAACTCGTTGAAACCATAAAATGGGGCGCTCCTACTTATGTTTTAAACGGTAAAAACATAATTGGCATTGGAGGTTTTAAAAGTTATTTTGGCATCTGGTTCTTTAATGGCGTTTTCCTAAAAGACGAACACAAGCTATTAGTAAACGCTCAAGAAGGGGTAACCAAGTCTTTACGTCAATGGCGCTTTAATAGTATCAAAGAAATCGATGAGAAGAGAGTTCTTACTTACGTTCTTGAAGCAATTGCAAACGAGAAGGCTGGAAAAAGCAGCAACCCAACTGTAAAAAAAACCGTTATCTCCGTACAATTGCAACTCGCACTTGATAGCAATGATACTTTGGCGAAAGCCTTTCAAAAATTCACCGCCGCCAAGAAGCGAGAGTTTCATGACTATATTGAAGAAGCAAAACGGGACACCACCAAAATTACCCGAATTGAAAAACTAAACCACTATGGACTGAAAGTCCATAGATTTGGTTAGCAGACTTAAAGTCTGCACGGTTGCTAGTCTTCAATT
>NZ_JACRUK010000019.1 GCF_014305155.1 Flavobacterium muglaense | reverse complement strand
CGATAATACTTTCTCCTTTGAATGATTCCATAATAAAATTCTTTCACGAAAGATAAGAATTTATCTTTACACCTCTATAAATAATTTAAAACTAAGATGAAATGGAATTTAAAACTTTAAGAAACATCGAAAACAGTTTTAGTCAAATTAGGCTTTATGCCCTTGTATTTGCAGTACTGTGTGTGGGTATATCGGGTTATGCTGTTTGGGAATCATACCGATTCGCTGAGTTGCAACGTCAGAAGGTCTATGTATTAGACAACGGAAAATCGCTAATGTTGGCTCTTGCTCAGGATGCTTCGATCAATCGGCCTGTAGAGGCTCGTGAGCATGTTCGTCGGTTTCACGAGCTTTTCTTTACACTAGCTCCAGATAAAAACGCCATTGAGAATAATATGAAAAGAGCATTCAATCTTGCTGATAAAAGTGCTTTTGATTATTACAAAGACTTAGCAGAAAAAGGATATTACAATAGGATCATTTCAGGAAATGTCCAACAACGACTTGAAGTGGATAGTGTGGTATGTGATTTTGAAACCTATCCTTATGCTGTGAAAACGTACTCTAAGCAGTTCATCATTCGATCCAGTAATGTAACAAAAAGGAATCTTGTCACTTCTTGCTACCTAGTTAATTCCGTTCGTTCAGATAACAATCCACAAGGATTCAATATAGAGAAGTTTACGGTTTTAGAAAATAAGGATCTAGAAATTATAGAACGCTAAAAATTGTAACAATGAAGGAGATTCGAACAAATATTAACCTATGGATCAATGAAGTTGAGGTGAAATGGAGGATGCTTCCATTGCAGAAGCAGTATACATGCATCATAGTTTGTTTTACCGCCTATCTGATAATCAGCATAGGTGGTATTCTTAGCATTTTGTTTTAGTTCCTGTAGCACTCAATCCCTGGAGGGATCATTAGTACTAATTGAAAAAAAGAAAAGACATGAAAGAAAATGAAAACAAGAAAAGTGCGGTCTACGTTACAGATGGCAGTATAAATACATCACCTGATGAGCTGGCAGTGAGTCGGGAGGGTAAAGTCGAAAAAATTAAAAAGCCAATCATCTTTGGATTGATGGCGATAGTATTTTTTGGCTGTATGTATTTGATTTTTAAACCAGCAGAAAATGTAAAAAATATCGAGATTCTCGGGCTTAACGACTCTGTTCCTCAGCCTACAACTATTGGTTTAGAAAATGACAAACAAAAAGCCTACGAACAAGAATTATTAGAACAGAAAAACCAAGAAAAACAAAATGCCCTGACATCGCTATCGGATTACTGGAATGAAGGGAGTACAGAAGAATCTTTGCAAGATGTTCCTGAAAAAGAAGGCAATAGTAACGCCTCTTTAAATAGTTATCGCAATGCACAAAACACATTGGGCAGTTTTTATAATAATGATAATTCTGAAACGCAGGAATTACGCAAACAATTGGAGGAACTAAAAAAAGAAATGGTAAAAAAAGAAGAATCACCAACCAATGTTGTTGATAATCAGTTGGAGTTAATGGAGAAATCCTATCAGATGGCGGCTAAATATTTGCCGATCAATTCGGCTTCGCCCGAAAATAAGTCAACTGGACCTTCTTCACCACCAAAAGAGGCCTTTGTTTCGATAATTCCAGAAAGGTACAATGTAGTTTCTAACCTTAAGCAAAGCGTTGATGAGCAGCTTGTAATAGCGGTTAGCAATAGTACATTCACCAGTACTGATCAGCAACAGCAAACAAAGAATAGTATTCGTGCTGTTGTTCAAGAAACACAACTCGTCTCCGAAGAAACCAGTGTTAGCTTGCGTTTATTGGAACCCGCAAGGATACAGAACAAAACGATCCCAATCGGTACTGTAGTAACTGCAAATTCGAAGTTTCAGCAAGGTAGGTTACAATTGAAAATTATTTCTATTGAGTTGGAGGGAAATATTCTCCCCATTGAGCTCACTATCTATGGTTTGGACGGACAACAGGGATTGGCAGTGCCTTATTCTCCAGAACGTAACGCTATGATCGACATGGCAGCCAATATGGGACAAACTTCCGGCAGCAGTATAATGTTGTCCACTTCTGCTGGACAACAAATCGCAGGGGATCTAAGCCGAGGATTAGTTCAAGGTGTATCAAATTATTTCTCAAAAAAAATTAAGACTCCAAAAGTTACCCTAAAAGCAGGACTGCAAGTGCTGTTAGTATCAAAAAAATAATTGTTCAAAAAATAAATGGTATAAAATGAAAACAGCTGTAAAAAATACATTGATGATCCTGATTTTAATGTTAGGATGCACATCAATTACGCACGGGCAAAATGCCCTATGCTTGAGTCACAAAGAGAACTTAAGCGTAATAGAACCATACGATATAGAAGTAACGTTCGATAAAACTACGCATCTATTATTTCCCTCAGGTATTCGTTACGTAGATTTAGGTAGTACTAATTTGGTTGCCAGTAAGGCTGAGGATGCTGGTAATGTTTTGCGAGTAAAGGCTTCTGTTCGCGATTTTGAAGAAGAAACCAACTTTTCAGTAATTACAGAAGACGGAACTTTCTATAGTTTTAATGTCTCCTACAATTCATGTCCTAGGGTTACAAATTACAGTTTAACTAAAACTGTTATAAGTGATCGTGGATGGAGCTCAAAACCAATTTTGTTTAAAGAACTTGGTACGAATTCGCCCATCATGGTCGACGAATTAATGGAGGAGATTTATAAGCAAGACAAGCACTTTATAAAACAAATTGGCACAAAAAAATTTGGAATAGAATTTTTATTAAAAGGTATTTATATTAACGATGACAAATTTTATTTTCATACACAAATTAGGAATTCTAGCTTCGTTTCATTTCCAATTGATTTCGTCAATTTTAAAGTGGTAGATAAAAAGAAAGCGAAACGCACGGTTGTACAGGAAGTAACTAAATATCCAATAAGAGTCTATGGCGCTATTGATGAGGTAGAAGGAAAAACGGTTTCCAGAAATGTTTTTGTTTTGGATCAATTTACGATCGCTGATGACAAAGTGCTTCGCATAGAACTCCATGAAAAAAATGGTAGTCGATTGCAAGTTTTGGAGATTAAAAACAGCCACTTACTTAAATCCAAGTTAGTTAAGAAGCCACATACAGAGGAAGATTTACAGTAGTGATTAAAATTAAATAGGAAGTGATTGCTTTACTGAATCAAGTAAAGCAATCACATTGTTTTTTTGGTATCTTAAATATTTATAGTAACTACCTTTAAATGAGTAACTTATTTTTATTTTGTTGCTTTTTTTTGTAAATTTATCACGTGAAATTTATAAATATTTGATTATGAATCCTGCATTGTTTTTAGGTATAATTGCTCTAATTATAGGTGTAAGCCTTCGATATTGGATCAACAGACGAAAGTTTTACAGAAGAGGGCCAATGGGAGTGGAAGGGTTTTCGAGTTACGAAAAATCAGTAGTAATAACATTCTTTGAAAGAGTGACCAAATGGATTTCCATTGGATTTATTATTTTTGGACTACTTATGTTATGGAGTTATTCAAGAAATAATAAGGATAGAGAAGAGCAAACTGAAAAAAAAGGTAAAATCATAAATTCAGTACGATAAATTGTTTTGATCCAGACACTCTATTGCTTCACTATTATTTTTTATTGTAATTAAATAATAACTAGTTTTACATAAATAAAATTGCACATCTTTTGAAAAATATTTTAATAATTGATGACGAAGAAAAACTTCGTGGTTTACTCGCAAGGATAATAAATTCAGAGGGATTTGAAGTAGTTGAAGCTCCGGATTTGAAGTTGGGATTCAAAAAATTAGAGCAGAATGATATTGATGTTGTGCTATGTGATGTCAAACTTCCTGACGGTAATGGAGTAGATTTTCTTCAAAAGATAAAAACTAATTTCCCATTAACAGAAGTGATTTTGCTAACCGCTTATGGAAACATATCTGACGGCGTTCAAGCAATGAAAAATGGCGCTTTTGATTATATTGTCAAAGGAGATGACAATGATAAAATCATTCCGCTTTTATACAAGGCTTTAGAAAAAGTCCAACTTCAGAAGAAAGTGAAGCAGTTGGAAAAGCGCATTATGAATAAATATTCTTTTGACGCTATCATAGGAAAGTCTAAAGCATTGTTACAAGTTATTGAATTGGCAAAAAAAGTTGCGATAACTGATTCCACCGTTTTATTAACTGGAGAGACAGGAACCGGTAAAGAAGTTTTTGCACAAGCCATTCATGAAAATAGTACTCGCGTAGGAAAATCATTTGTGGCGCTGAACTGCAGTACTTTTAGTAAAGAATTATTAGAAAGCGAACTGTTTGGCCACCGTCAAGGTGCTTTTACAGGAGCTGTAAAAGACAAAAAGGGTTTTATCGAAGAAGCAAATGGCGGTACTTTATTCTTGGACGAGATAGGAGAAATGCCTCTTGATTTGCAAGCAAAATTGTTAAGAGTATTAGAAACCAATGAATATATTACCGTAGGAGATAGTACCCCTAAAAAATCCAATTTTAGATTAATTGCAGCTACTAATCGAAATTTAAAAACCGAAAGTGAGGCCTATCGTTTCCGTTCTGATTTATATTATAGGTTGAATATTTTCGAAATAAATTTGCCGCCTTTGCGTGCGCGTGTCAAGGACATAGGTGCTCTTACTAATTTTTTTGTTGAAAAATTTTCAGTTGCGACAAACAAGAAGGCACTAGAAATTGAGGACGATTTTTTGGAGCACTTAGAAAAATACTCTTGGTCAGGAAATGTGCGTGAGCTTAAAAACGTAATTGAAAGAGCAGTGATTTTAGCTTCTTCGAATTCTTTAACTGCCGCCGATTTACCCTATGAAATTGTAAATTATAAAGAGAATTGTGGTGATACTGTACTATCCGCTTTTGCTATCAATAGCATGGAAAAACTACACATCCAAAAAGTTTTAAATTACACCAATGGCAATAAAGCGGAAGCTGCAAGGTTGTTAGAAATTGGAATTGCTACTTTGTATCGAAAGGTAGAAGAGTATAGAATTTAATAAAACCTATCATTTTAATAAAAAGCCTATCATTTTGATAGGCTTTTTTTGTGCTCTAAAATTACGTTTGTGTGTTAATATGTTGATATGTAGTTGATTAATTTGTTTGTTCCTTTTTTGGAATGTCTTTTGGCATTGCACTAGAAAATAAATAACATTCAAATGAAAAATCAAATTACTAATGTATTCAAAAATGCAGAACGATTTGCTGAGATTACTAAAAAAGCACTAATCGCTGGCAATGTACTAAGGGCAAAAAAATGCCTCAATATAGCTGAAAAACTATTTGTTACAGGTAGCACAGAAACAAGAGGTATTATTGCCAATGTGTATCTCTATTCAATTGCTTCCTTCTTAAAAGTGAAGCATTGCACCATTTCAAATTTATTTCCCGAAGTATTGAAAACAGAATATGCAAAGCAAATTCACCAACCAAATTACAATTAAATTATGATGACTGAAACAATTTTATTGCTCGGACTAGCCATTTTATTATTTGGCATTTGTTTTTTAACCATTGACTTTTTTGAAAAAATCTAAAATTATGATCGCACTTTTTATTGTCGCAATAGCCGTTTTTGGCTATATGGTTTACGTATTACTTAAGCCAGAAAAATTCTAAAATGATCAAGGTAAAAAATAGGCAAGTGCTGATAATTGTATCAGAGTGGATTTTCGCTATTACAGTTTTAGTTCTTACCTCTTTTAAAACCAAAATTTATTTAATCCTTAATACATAAAAATGAATACAGAAATAGTTGGAATTATAGCGATGTTTTTGCTCACATTAGCACTCGCTATTCCATTAGGAAAATATATTTCCAAGGTTTACGGACTCGAGAAAACGTGGCTGGATTTTATATTCAATCCAGTTGAAAAAGTGCTTTTCAAATTGAGTGGTGTTAATCCCGAGCAAGAAATGAACTGGAAACAGCACATGAAAGCTTTACTAACGATTAATGTAGTATGGTTTTTCATAGGAATGATCATCATGATGACCATGGGAAGCTTACCCATGAATCCAGATGGAAATCCAAGTATGTCCGCCGATTTAGCTTTCAACACCGTGATTTCTTTTGTAGTGAATTGTAACCTGCAGCATTATTCAGGAGAAACAGGACTTAGTTATCTAGGACAGTTCTATCTAATGTTTTTACAGTTTGTAAGTGCCGCGACTGGAATGGCCGCCGCAGTAGTAGTTTTTAGAGCATTTCGAGATAAAACCACTACTGAATTAGGTAATTTTTATACGTACTTCATGAAATCATGTACACGTATCTTATTTCCGATTTCATTAGTAGTGGCAATTTTACTAGCTTTTCAAGGAACTCCAATGACTTTTGAGGGAAAAGATACTATAACTACTTTACAAGGCAGTTCACAAGATGTTTCTCGTGGTCCTGCTGCTGCTTTTGTAGCGATAAAACATGTAGGTACGAATGGAGGCGGATTTTTTGGAACCAATTCTGCACATCCTTTTGAAAATCCAACATACTTCTCCAATATGGTCGAAATGATTGCTCAAATGTTAATTCCATTCGCAATGATATTCGCTTTCGGATATTTTATTAAAAGGAAGAAATTCTCGTGGATGATTTTTGGCGTGATGACTGTTGGATTTTTGGCATTAACCATTCCGAATGTTATCGCAGAGATGCAAGGAAATCCTATGATTCAAAAAATGGGAATTGATACCTCTCTGGGTGCTATGGAAGGAAAAGAATCAAGAATTGGTGCAGCAGCAACAGGATACTGGAGTATTGCAACTACAGTAATTTCAACAGGTTCGGTAAATTCAATGCACGACAGCACGATGCCTCTTTCGGGTATGAATGAATTACTAGCAATGATGATTAATAGCTTTTATGGTGGAGTGGGAGTCGGAATTTTGAACTTCTTCATTTTCATCATTTTAGCGGTCTTTATTAGTGGATTAATGGTTGGAAGGACACCTGAATTTTTTGGGAAGAAGGTCGAAGCTAGAGAAATGAAGATAGCGATGATTATTGCTTTGATTCACCCATTCTTAATATTAGTGGGTACTGCAATAACGACTGCTATGCCTCAATATGGCACAGCAACATTAAATAATCCTGGATTTCATGGACTTAGTGAAATGTTATATGAATTCACATCTGCATCCGCAAATAACGGAAGTGGGTTTGAAGGTTTGGGAGACAATACTTTTTGGTGGAATGTTTCTACTGGAATTGTACTGCTTCTTGCACGCTTTCTGCCAATCATAGGGCCTGTAGCCATTGCTGGACTCTTAGCACAAAAGAAATACATACCTGAAAATGATGGAACGCTCAAGACAGATACGGCTACATTTGGGGTAGTGACCTTAACTGTTATTTTAATTATAGCCGCCTTAGCTTTCTTTCCTGTACTAGCATTAGGACCAATCGCTGAATATTTTACTATCTACTAAAAAGAATTTAAAAATGAATAAAGATCAATCATTGTTTCAAAAGGAGATTGTGCAACAAGCATTAGTGCAGTCTTTTGTGAAATTAAATCCGAAGTTACTATTTAAAAATCCTGTGATGTTTACGGTAGAAATCGGGACAATCGTTATGCTATTTGTCTCTATTTGGACATTAACGGGTGAAACATCGCAAGGTAGTTTTGGATATAATTTTGTTGTATTCCTAGTGCTTTTATTTACACTGTTGTTTGCCAATTTTGCAGAAGCGATTGCCGAAGCACGAGGAAAAGCTCAAGCTGACAGTTTACGAAAAACAAGAGAAGAAACACCAGCAACCTTAAAAAGAGGAGAAAAGATTTCTTCTTCGCAACTGAAAAAAGGAGATTTGTTTGTTTGTGAAGCGGGTGATACCATCCCAACGGATGGGGAAATCATAGAAGGTCTCGCAACAATAGATGAAAGTGCCATAACAGGTGAATCGGCACCAGTGATCCGCGAGTCAGGCGGAGATAAAAGTTCAGTTACTGGTGGTACGAAAGTATTGTCAGACCGCATCGTTGTAGAAGTAACCAATGAGCCAGGGGAGAGTTTTTTAGATAAAATGATTGCTTTGGTAGAAGGTGCCTCACGACAAAAAACGCCAAACGAAATTGCCTTAACGATATTGCTTGCAGGATTTACGTTAGTTTTTATAATCGTTTGTATTACGCTAAAACCACTTGCTGATTATTCGAATGTAAATATTACGATAGCTTCATTTATCGCATTATTTGTTTGCCTGATACCAACCACCATTGGAGGGTTATTATCTGCGATTGGAATAGCAGGTATGGACAGAGCCTTAAGAGCCAATGTAATTACAAAAAGCGGGAGAGCGGTGGAGACTGCAGGAGATATTGATGTATTGTTATTGGATAAAACAGGAACAATCACCATTGGTAACAGGAAAGCAACTCAGTTCTATGCTGCTCCAGGTATTTCACAAGAGCAATTGGTTAAAGCAGCGGTTTTAAGTTCTATGTCGGATGATACTCCCGAAGGGAAATCAATTGTAGAGTTGGCACAAATAGATCCTTTAACACTGCAAGTAAATAACGCACAATTTATCAAGTTTACAGCTGAGACGAGAAGTTCAGGAATGAATTTTGACGGAATTCGAATTAGAAAGGGTGCAACTGATGCTATAAAAAGTATAGTCATAAATGCTGGAAATCCTTTTCCAACGGAGCTTTTAGATCGAGTGAAAATAATTGCCGAAAACGGAGGAACGCCCTTGGTAGTTTCTGAAAATGAAGTGGCGCTTGGGGTTGTTGAGTTGCAAGACATCATCAAAACGGGAATGTTTGAACGATTTGAACGCCTTCGTAAAATGGGTATAAAAACGGTCATGGTGACGGGAGATAATCCTTTGACTGCAAAATTTATAGCCGAAAAAGCAGGGGTTGATGACTTTATTGCCGAAGCCAAACCGGAAGATAAGATGAATTACATCATACAGGAACAATTAGCAGGAAGATTAGTTGCCATGATGGGAGATGGTACAAATGATGCACCGGCTTTAGCTCAGGCAGATGTTGGTGTTGCTATGAACAGCGGAACGCAAGCAGCAAAAGAGGCAGGAAATATGGTTGATTTAGACAATGACCCAACCAAGTTAATTGAGATTGTCGAAATAGGGAAACAGTTATTAATGACCCGCGGTACGCTTACTACTTTTAGTATTGCTAATGATGTTGCCAAATATTTTGCCATCATTCCAGCATTATTCATTACTGCAATTCCAGCGCTTCAAGGATTAAATATCATGCATTTACACAGTCCTGAAAGTGCCATACTTTCGGCAGTAATTTTCAATGCCATTATTATCCCGTTCTTGATTCCGTTAGCTTTAAAAGGCGTGAGCTATAAACCAATAGGCGCAAGTGCTTTGTTGAGAAGAAATCTGTTACTTTTTGGTGTAGGAGGAATTATCGTACCGTTCATAGGTATCAAATTGATTGACATTGTTGTTGCATTATTCATTTAAAAAAATAGAAATTATGAAAAATAATTTAATAATCGGAATCAGAATGACTGTTGTCCTGCTGGTACTTTTCATGGTAATTTATCCTCTATCGGTTTGGACAGTTGCTCAATTAGCGCCCAATAATGGTGAAGGTGAAGTGGTAGTATACAAACAAAACAAAGGATATTCGAACATTGGTCAAAATTTTACGGCTGACAAATACTTTTGGGGAAGACCATCTGCTGTAGATTATAACGCCGCTGGCTCAGGAGCTAGCAATAAAGGAGCTTCTAACGAAGAATATTTAGCTGTAGTTCAAGGTCGTATTGATACTTTTTTATTAAAGAATCCTACGGTAAAAAAATTAGATGTTCCAATTGATTTAGTGACCGCTAGTGCAAGCGGATTAGATCCTAACATATCTGTTGCAAGTACTAAAGTACAGATTACAAGAGTTCAAAAAACGAGGAAAATTAGTAGCGAAAAATTAAATTCTTTAATAGATGCAAATACAGAACACCCCTTTCTAGGGATTTTTGGACCTACAAAAGTGAATGTTTTAAAACTAAATATTGCGCTTGACCAACTGAATTAAAATATAGAAAAATCAGGGAGATGAAACGCTGTCTCCCTTTTTTTTAATCAAACTAAATGAATTATAATGAATACTAAAATAGTTACTCTAGCCTTATCACTTTTTTTATCGAATGCTGCTTTTGCGCAAGAAGAGAAAAAAAATCCGATGACCTTTTCAGGATATGTTGAAACCTACTTCCAATACGATGCCAATAATCCTGAAACGAATACACGTCCAAGCTTTATTTACAGTCACAACCGAAACAATGAGGTCAATTTAAATCTAGGATTACTAAAAGCCATTTATGATACCGAATTAGTTCGCGCCAATTTGGCTTTAGCAGCTGGTTCTTATATGAATGCAAATTATTCCGCTGAGCCTGGAGTTTTAAAAAATGTTTATGAAGCAAACGTAGGATTCAAAGTTTTAAAAAATCAAAATTTATGGATTACCGCTGGGATTTTACCTTCACATATCGGTTTTGAAAGTGCTGTAGGTGCAGACTGCATTACCTTAACTAGAAGTATAATAGCTGAAAACTCTCCCTATTTTGAGGCTGGAGCCAAAATCACTTATGTTTCTCCAAGTGGCCAATGGGAATTTTCCGGATTGTATTTAAATGGTTGGCAAAGAATTCAGCGTGTAGATGGAAATACCACTCCTGCTTTTGGGCATCAATTGATTTACAAGCCAACAAACAGAATAACCTTAAACAGCAGTTCTTTTATTGGAAATGATAAACCAGACGATGTACGTCAAAGGCGTTATTTTCATGATTTTTACGGACAATTTGAGCTAACAAGTAAAGTGAAATTGATGGCAGGATTCGATTTAGGTTGGGAAGAGAATAGCTCTCAAGGCGATCAATATAACAAATGGTATGGAGCTTCAGTAATGACACAAATTGCGATAACTGACAAATTAAATTTGGCAGTAAGAGCAGAATATTATCAAGATAAAAAAGGAGTAATTATCGTAACAGGAACTCCAGATGGGTTTGAAACCTATGGTGCATCCCTGAATTCAGATTATAGAATAGGTTCCAATTTAGTTTGGAGAATGGAAGTGAAAAATTTCTCAAGCAAAGACGCTATTTACGTTAAACAAGGAGGAGGAACTGCTAATGAAAGTTTGGTTCTGTCAACATCCTTAGCAGTAAAATTTTAAAACTTGATAGTAGTCTTTACTTAATAAAAATGTGTCTATAATCCATTGCAAGAGACTTAAAAATAGCGTCTACAGGGTAATAGACTGTAACATTGTCTTAACCTTACTAATTATGATGAAAATAATAATTTTAAAACGAAGTAATACATTTTTGAGTATTCCATTTTTTGGATTAGCAAGTTTAGTCCTATTTGTGGGATGCCAGAAAAGCAATTCAGATCAATCAATACGAGATGCTAAATCTATTTATAAACTTGAAGTTACTACTCCCACAATAGACAAGCAATTCAGTGCTGATGTTTATTTTTGGAGTACAACTTTGGATGAAGAGTTTGACGAAGTAGCGCCATTAGATAGCAGTAAACTAACAAAGCCTTGCGAATTGTTTTATCCCACTGTAGTAACAGAAAAACTCGTTTCTGAAAAAAAAATAAGGGTGCACAGAAAAGGAAAATCACAATCTATCCTGAACGAATCTAAGTTTATGAGTCCAAACATTACTATAGATTGTGCCAAGAAGCAAGTGGCACGAATCGCAAAAGCTAGAAATATTTCGACAAAAATTATAGATTCTATCATTGTAGACCATACCGAAAAAAGATTAATAACATGTCTAGGACCGAAAACTATTAACATTGTGATGCTGAATTCCGAATTAGACAAAATAACTAAATAATAGCAGTAGGTTTATTTCTAAATCATTTAGTTATCAAAATCTTTGTTAAAGGGAAGTGTACAATCGAGAAGGCCATTCATTACTGAAATATAAAAAGGGTAGAAGGGCAAATCATTTGAAGCATCAAAGCGAATATGGAACAAGAAAGGGAGAATAACGCACAGCATTTTTTGGATTTGATTCAAAAATCCAGGAAAGGAAAGTTTAAAATCTATATTGGTATGAGTGCTGGAGTAGGCAAAACATATAGAATGCTACAAGAAGCTCATACTTTATTAAAAAAAGGGATTGATGTTAAAATAGGTTATATAGAGACACATGCTAGAAAAGAAACTCAGGAATTAATAACTGGTTTGCCTATAATACCAAGGCGAACAATTTTCTATAAAGGTAAAGAACTAGAGGAACTAGATGTTCAAGCTATAATTAATCTGAGGCCAGAGGTCGTAATTGTAGATGAACTAGCACACTCTAATATTCAGGGTAGTAAAAATGAAAAACGGTGGCAGGATGTTTTGGAAGTTTTAGAAGCTGGTATTAACGTTATTTCTGCTGTAAATATTCAACATATAGAGAGTTTAAATACGGTGGTAAAGGAAATTACGGGCGTGGAAGTACAAGAGCGCGTACCTGATAATGTTATAAGTATGGCAGATGAAGTAGTCAATATTGATCTAACCGCAGAGGAATTGATAAACAGATTGAAGGAAGGTAAAATTTATGCAGAAGACAAAATACAAATGGCTTTGACTAATTTTTTTAAATCAGATCAAATTCTTCAATTACGTGAATTAGCACTAAAAGAAGTAGCAAGTCAAGTAGTACGAAAAGTAGAGCATGAAAAGCCTAAAAACACCAATTTTAGACAAGATAAATTATTGGCCTGTATTAGCAGTAATGACAAAACGGCCAAAATTGTGATTAGAAAAACGGCGCGTTTAGCAAGTTATTACAACAGCAAGTGGATGGTTTTGTATGTGGAGACACCGAAAGAGAGTAGTGTTAGAATTCCGCTTGCTAAACAGCGCTATCTCATCAATAATTTAAAATTAGCAACGCAATTAGGCGCCGAAGTAATAAAAAAAGAAAACGGTAAAATTACCGATGCTATTCTCGAAGTAGTAGAGCAAAAACAGATTACAACGGTTTGCATAGGAAAACCACATTTCAATTTATTTAAAGTAATTTTGTCTTCAAATATATTTAATAAATTATTAAATAAGTTAGCTTCATCAAATGTTGACCTTATAATTTTATCCTAATGAGAATTAAAACTAAATTAAACTTAAGTGTAGGCTTATTATTTTCATTAATAATTTTACTTTCAGTTGTTAGTGTCTATTATATTAATTCGATAAAACAAGATACTCAAAATATCCTTAAAGCCAATTATGATTCTTTAGAGTATTCTAGGAATATGTTAATGGCAATGGAGGACATTGGCGAGAATAATACAGATGCTACTGTGGTTTTTGGTCAAAATTTAGAGTTACAGCTTCTGAATATTACGGAGAAAAACGAAGCGAATATCACCAATAAGCTTAAAATAGCTTTTCAATCATTAAAAGAGGGCAATGGATCAGTTGGAGCTAAAGCTGAGATGCATGATGCGATTTTACAAATCATGAAACTCAATACCGATGCAATAAAACTAAAAAGTGATATCGCTCAGAAAACCGCTGAAACAGCAAATTTTTATATCTTGATACTGGGAACTTTATGTTTCCTGATAGCCTTTAATCTATTAGTAAATTTACCCAATAATATTGCTAATCCTATTAAGGAGTTAACAACGAGTATTCAAGAAATTGCCAACAAGAACTACTCTGAAAGGGTACATTTTTTACAACACAATGAATTTGGAGACTTGGCTCGTTCCTTCAATGTCATGGCCGAAAAGTTACAGGAATACAACAACAGTAATTTGTATAGTTTGTCTTTCGAAAAGAAAAGATTAGAAACATTAATTAATAAAATGCATGATCCTATTATAGGATTAGACACGAGCAATAGTATCTTATTTGTTAATGATGAAGCCCTGACTATATTTGGTTTAAAGCAAAGTGATGTTGTAGGCAAAAATGTAGCCGATTTGGCTGTAAATAATGATTTAATACGATTGCTAATCACCTTAGAAACTAATGAAAAGATATTGCCAATAAAAATATTTGCAGATGATAGAGAAAGCTATTTCGAAAAAGAAGTGGTCGATATTACGATTACGCCAACGGGTGAGGAGAAAGAGATCGCTATTGGAAATGTAATTATCCTGAGAAACGTTACTTTTTTCAAAGAATTAGATTTTGCTAAAACCAACTTTATAGCGACAGTATCACATGAACTAAAAACGCCAATATCCTCTATAAAATTTAGTCTGCAACTTCTAGAAAAAGAAGCAACTGGAGTAATTAACAAGGAACAAAAGCAACTCTTAGACAGTATCAAAGAGGATAGTCAAAGGTTACTTAAATTAACGGGAGAGCTACTTGATATTTCACAATTAGAAACTGGAAAGATAAATTTGAAAATTGAGAAAGCAAGTCCTTATTTAATAGTACATCAGGCAGTAGAGGCAGTGAAAATGCAAGCAGAAAATAAACAAATTGAAATTGTTATTGATGAGGAAGAAAATCTACCATATATAACTGCAGATAGTGAAAAAACGGCTTGGGTCTTAGTTAATTTTTTAACCAATGCCATTACTTATTCTAATGCAGAAAGTAAAATTGTTGTACAAATAAGTCAGTCAGATAGTCAAGTTGTATTTCAAGTTATCGATACCGGAAAAGGAATTGATTCTCGATACAAGTATAAAGTGTTTGATAAGTATTTTCAAATTCCAGGAAGCAGTAAATCTGGAACAGGTTTGGGATTAGCAATAAGTAAAGAATTCATTGAAGCCCAAGGTGGTAAAATAGCAGTAGAAAGTGAACTAGGTTTAGGGAGTACATTTAGTATAATGATGAACGTAGATTAGTTATTTTAAACTGAATACTGTAGTTAAACAGAAGTAAATAATCAAAGTCCAAAAAGATAGTCCTACTACTTTAGGTTTAAAAAAGTCAACTAAAATTAATAGGATAAAGAATATCCTATCATTTAACTCGAACCTTTTCAGGAAAAATAGAAGGGAGCGTTGCGTACTGATTACTTTTTTCTGATGTGGTTCAACCAACTTCTTCAAAAAGACTTTCCCGACCATTTGGAAGGGAAGGTCTTTTTGAAGTTCGAAATTACAAGATATGTATTCCGTAAAACTAAAAAACGATACTAATAAAAATAGACGGCCACTATCGAAGTGGGCCGTCTATGATTTTAAAGGAAAACACTAATTAAAACAGTTTGTACCCATATTTTGAAAATTAGTACAGATTTCAAAAGCTTTTTGAGATTTTAATTGTGCAGTACCACCCAAAATAATGGATTGTAGTTTGGCTTCGCTATCCTTATAGCTACGTACATTTTGGTAGTAGCCTGTTACAGCGTTGTACGCTCCAAATAAAGTTCCTTTTGTCGTGTTCATTTGTTGTGAGTCACTTGTCATAGCATAAGCAAAAGCATCTTCAACGGTATTCTTAAAAACTGTGGATATTTCGTCCTCATTTCCAGCTTTAAGATGTTGTAAGGTTTCTTTATTAGGGCATAGTGCGAATTGGATCATTTTTTTAACCTCATGATCGTGCACTTTCACTTTTGCCCAATTATTAAAAATATCCTCTAATTGATTGCTAAATTCGTTTGCTAATCCCATTACTTTGTGTGCATTCTCCAAACGTTGTTTAGCTCCTGAAGTATGGCGTATGCGTACTACATTACTCATATTGCGAAGCGAAGCGTTTAGTGTATTTTGGCAAACAATCCTAACGGGTGTAAACGCTGCCGTAATGCTTCCGCTACCATCGTGTGAAGTAGTGAGGAAAATATATTTTTCTATAACATCATCACCATTGCCCACACGAATATAGTCCGGTAATTTAGCCGTAATAAAAATACGTTCTCCATTTCCTAAAGCGCCTGCAGTCTCGTACAAAATCCCATCTGTGCCACCTACAATGGAATCGAAGAAACTAAATGCTTCACGATTTTGTACGATGTGATAGTCTTTACCGACTACACCCAAAACGGTATTGTTATCCGTGCGGATTGTAGCAAAATAATTGGGTACGTTGACCTCGTTATTGCCCAGCTCTAAATTGTCAGTAGGATCAATTATGTTTGACACCTTGGTATAAAGCGGACTTTTTATCACTTCATAATCAAGTCCTGCGTGCTTAATTGCTTCGGCGCTTGTTGGATAGTCCGTTACTATTTGACCCAAACCGTGCCAAGCTTTTTCTTGTACGCTAAAAAAGGAATAGCGTCCTGTTCTTTCGTTGAAATTTAAATTGTGTGCCATGATATTAAAATTTAAGAGTTAAAAAAATGATTAAGTATTTAGTGTCAAAATGGTAGGTCATCTACAGGCTCCTCTATGATGATCTTTGTGTTTTCTTGTTTTACGATAGCCTGCGGGTGTTCTATTTTCTTACTACCTCCGTGTAATTTAATAGTCGAGGTGTGAAAATTTAAACTCGATCTTAATTCTCCGTTAGTAGCTGTCCAGGCTCTTGTGCTCACTCTTCCTGTTAGCTCTACTAAAGCCCCTTTAAGGAGTATTTTGGCAACATTTGGACTTATCCAATAGGAGCAATCAAAATAGCTAGTTTGCTCTATGCGTTCGCCTTGCTTATTTCGGTAACTATCATTGATCGCTACTGAAAAATTTACTACTTTTTTCTCCTGCGGTGTTGTGTGTACTTCCGCATCCCTTGTTAATCTTCCGATGATGTTCATAGTTTTTACTTTTTAGAATTATTTTTTAAATTAATTTATTCGGTAATGAGAGGAGGTGCTGTTTTGTTTCACTTTAATTCCATTATAAATAGTATTAAATTTCATTGTTGACATTTTTTTTATTCGTCCAAAGAGCCGGAGTATGCTATGTTTCGTTTCGAGAGCATAAAAGGTTAGTGTTTAGCAAAAACAAGGTTTTATCAAATAAATACTACCCGCATGGGTGGAGATTTTTTTGATAAATCCGTAGGGCTTGACCTTTTTTTTGCGTTAAAAACACTAGAATACCTTTGCTCTTGAAATGGAACAATTTAGCATACTGGTTTTTGAATAGTAATAGGCTGGAAGCAAGGTTGTAAAGAGGATTATTTGGAATTATAAAGAAAGAGGTGACTCTTCAAACAAATACTGTGTAATGTTATCCATCCACAATTTCTCCAATATAATGCTATGGCTATATAAGCCATGTAAAAGGATCTTGAAAATTATACGTAGTTAGTGGCTTTAATTTTCAAGATTCTTTTATCAATTATTCGAAGAAGCTCTTTTATGCTGGAGCAGAGTGGAAGTATAAATGTGCTTTGAGGATTGGAGTTAAGTTGAAATTGAGCGAAGTATAGATTTGACTGTTCTAAAAGTTGATTTTTGAAAAGAGGTGATTAAAGTTGTACTATAAATTGATGTGAACTGCCACTAGAGGACAAATAATACCATTGCTAATCAGATGTATAAAGAACTCACTTTATCTCTATACTTTAGGGTAAAAGAACTACGATCAAGCTATTTGCTAAATTGCATTTTGTATCATTCGGTAATTTCTATTTTTGAGATTTTGTAAGTGAAGTGAATAGCTAGTTAAAACTAAAAGGAAGAGAGAGTTGTATTGTTTAAATTTTTAATAAAAGGAAATTATGAATGACATGGTAACAAAAGAAGATTTGAGGCAGTTTGGTTTGGAGCTACTAGGCAATATCGGTACTTTAATGACACAGACTAGGGAAGTTCAGAATGAAATAGTAGAGCAAGATTGGATAAAAAGCAAGCAAGTGAGGCTATTAATGAATATGTCTCCAGGATCAATTCAAAATTTAAGAGTGACCCAAAAAGTACGATATAAAAAAATACTCGGCTCGTACTACTATAATAAAGTGGATCTCCTTAAACTTTTTACAGATGAAAGATGCAAATAAAAGTAGTAAGGATAGTTTGATGAATACTTTTTTGATTTATATGGAAGATCCACGATTAAACGTTTGGCATTTAGCGCTATTACTTGCTATACTTAGTTTGGGTTATAAGCAAGGACAAATGCAAAATATTAAAGTGAGTCGAAGTAAAATCATGGCACTATCGCATATTAATACGATACCAACCTATCATAAGTATTTCAAAGAATTACAGAATTTAGGATACATCGAATATTTTCCTTCCTATCATCCCGGTGTTAAAAGTGAAGTCTATCTGAAAGACAAAAAGGTTGCTCCATGATGGTAGCAACCTTTTTGCGTTTTGAATTAATATGTTCCAGTTGTCTTCAAGTTCTAGATAATAAACAGTATTTGCTGTGATTTCAAGATAAGTGATACTTCTGTTTGATTTTTTTTATCTCCTTTTCTAATCTGGTAAGGATGGCTAAATCTGACTCACACATTACTGGATCCGTTTTATTTATCCTTTTATTAAGCAATGCCATTTCCTACCAACTGTAACTTGTTCTGTAATAGCATAGGCTTCTGTCTGCTTCACAGAGGAATGTCCAAGCATTTCCTTCACTACATTTATCGGTACATTGTTTTGTAACGTAACAGTGCTTCCGAAGGTCCTACGAGCCATGTGTGTGTTGAGAGTAAAAGGAAAAGCACACAGTAAAGCAATCTCTTTCAAATATTCATTCATTTTTTGGTTTGAGGCTACAGGCAAGACAGTGCCACGTTGTATACAAAGAGGATGATCCTTATATTTATCGATTATATTAAGGGCTTGCGGTAGGAGAGGAACATTAGTTGCAGAGCCTGTTTTTTGTCTTTCAGACATAATCCACGATTGTTTATCGACACCCACTTTGATATCAGTCTTTTTTAATTGATATACGTCGATATAAGCTAATCCCGTATAGCATTGGAAGACGAACACGTCTCTAACTACATTGAGTCTATCAGTACTAAAGTAATGTCGTTCTAACTCATATAATTCCTGAGTTGAAAGTGGTTTTTTTATAATTTTTGATTTTTTAGCTTTAAAGTTCTTAAATGGATCTTTCAGGATGACTTCATTATCAATAGCACGAAGTACTATTTTTTTAAAGTTAGCGATATATTTTAAGGTTGTATTATTACTGCAATTACGAACAGAACGTAAGTAAAATTGAAAGTCTTTTATAAATTCAAGATTCAAATCAGAAAATTCAAGATCTTCAGCATTAAATTTAATTCGGATAAAAGCTCGTAAATGATTAATAGTGATAGTAAAACGGTCGAGAGTTCCTTTTGCGTATCCTTTACCCAGCAAAGCCGTAATTTCATCATTATGCTTTTGGAACTCTTCAAGTACTTTGACTCTCGCAGCATTTTTCCCTAAGATGTAATCCATAACTTTCTGAGCAGTAATAAGCTTTCCGTTATACATGTTCTCGGTTTTGTACTCATTGATTTTTAGTGTAAGAGACTCTAAGAACATATTAATAGATTTCGCATCTTCTTTAGTTCCGATTGCTCTTTCTAATTTTTGATCCCAACGCGAGATATCCCATTTACGTTTTGTAGATGTTTCTTTAGGTATCCCATCTACGGTAATTCTAAGATAAATGGTTCTAATTTTACTTTCATTGCGGGGGATTTTCAAAAAGAAAACCAGCCCAAAACTGCTTTCTAACATAATTCAACTTTTAAGGTTAATAAATGTAGAATTATAACGTCAAAAAATCAAGTCGTTAAGCACGTTAACCCCTGTGTGTATAATGGTTTAACTCATATTCTGTGGCACATTTTCGAAAAATACAAATGTGCCACGATTCTGCCATAGAAACTTTGAGCGCTTTTATAAATTTTGACAAAGTGCAGAAAATGAAAAAAGCCTGCAAATCGTTGGATTTGCAGGCTTAACACTTTTTTTGAGGACTTTTGAAAAGATTGAAAAACTTTCATTTTTTAATCTTAATCCCTTTCAGTGGGGAGAGTAGGATTCGAACCTACGAAGACGTAGTCAGCAGATTTACAGTCTGCCCTCGTTGGCCGCTTGAGTATCTCCCCGAGGCTTTTGATAACAACGTTTGTTGTTGTTAGCGGTGGCAAATATAGTAACACTTTTCGTTTCTACAAACATTTTTTGCACTTAATTTCACTATTATTTTTAACTGTTTGGTATTGAATAAAATAAAAAAATCTCCACTAGGGAGATTTTTTTATTTTGCATCAAGATTAAGGTTATTTAGCCAAAAGCTCGATAATTTTTGCTTTAAGTTCTGCACCTCTTAGGTCTTTTGCTACTATTTTACCTGAAGCATCTAGTATAAAAGTGGCAGGAATTGCTTCAACTTTATATTGAGCTGCTATTGGTTCATCCCAAGACTTTAAATGGGACACTTGTGTCCATGTTAATTTGTCTTTGGCAATAGCTTCTTTCCATTTTGCAGCATCTTTATCTAAAGATACTCCTACTATGTTAAGACCTTTTGAATGAAGCTCTTTGTATATAGCTACTACATTAGGGTTTTCTTGTCTACATGGTGCACACCATGATGCCCAAAAGTCTACAATAGTTACTTTACCTAAGCTTTCTTTAAGAGAAATTACTTTTCCTTCTGGATTGGGTGCCGAAAAATCTGAACTTCATTTAGCGTCACCAACGGCTGGTGCTCCAGTTGTAGGCGCTTTGTTTTGGTCCAATTTAGCTTTTATTGCTTTTCCTGGTTTTGTATTTTTCAAGGCTTCATCAAAGCTATTGAAAATGGCTTCTGTTTTTTTAGTATCAACACTTGGGTCGTTAGCCATTCCTTGAATGATTAAGGCGCTAATGAAAGATTTTGGGTGAGTTTCAGCATAACCAATGTATTTTGCTTTTGACGCTTCACCAACTTCTTGTTGAATTACAGTAAATTGTTTCATTAAAGAGTTAATTACAGCTGTATCTTTTGACTGTTGTGCTGTATTCATTGCTTGCATGTTTTTAGTTTGGAAATCCATAAGTTTCTTTTGAACAACTTTGATTTCTTCATTAAACTTCACGTACTCATCATTATTGTATGTTCCAGAAACTTTAGATTTTTGGATACTGTCTTTATCAATTACGATAGTAATTTCTCCTGATTCTAAGATGAATGGTATTGGAGTTTCAGCTGATTCTAGTTTTAATGTATGGAATGCAGGCTCAGTAATTTTTCCTTTGATTTCAAATTTACCGTTTTCAACTTTTACAGTATCAATAGCAACCATTCCTGTTTCATTTTGTGTTTCCAGGATGATTGTTTTTCCATTTTCTACACCTTTAGCAGTACCGGTGATGATGTATTCGTCTTTTCCAACTTTACTGCAAGAAAATAAAACAACAGTAGCAGAAAGTAATAAAATTATTTTTTTCATTATTAATTAGTTAATTAAGTTATAGCTGCAAAAGTATTTAAATTTATCAAAGTATAAATAGTTTTGTAACCTAAATTTTTGTTATATTTTAATTTATTTTTGTTATAAATTGTTGTTGTAATTTTGGTTTATGAGTTTGTTTTTTGTCCTATAAAGCTTTTAGTGCTAAAGATTAATTTGTTTTATAGCGAGTTAGAGTTTTGAATATCGTTTTCTAATTCAAACTCTTTTAAAATGTTTTCGATATTTTCAATTTCATTTGTGGTAATTTTAATTTCAAGGTTTGATGTACGAAGTTGATCGTGAAGGGAAGGGTTGTAGGGGGTGATAATGAGGTTGTGATCTATTTGTTCTTTGTTTTTGAGTAATCGTTGCATAGTTTCATTAGCACGTTCAAGTTGAGCTTGGTACAATTGGTAGGTGGGGGTCATGATTTTGGTTTTTTGTAATATTTTGGCTAATATATTAAAAACTAAACGACTACACAATAAGATTTTGAAAATGTTAGAACAAAAAAAAACACTCGATTAGGAGTGTTTTTCTTATATGTTTGTTACAACTTTTAGTCTTGGTTTATTGTTTTTCTCCAAGTAAAAGAGTTAAGGATATGTCTTTTTGCAAATCTTCCAGGAGAATCAGCATTTACCATCTTTACGTAAGTGGCTTTAGGAACACTAATGTATTCATAAACACTACCGTTAGAAAAGTTAATAATTAATCTTCCTTCAACAAATTTGTAATCTGTTATTGTTGCAGTAGAAATCGTTTCTGTGTATTCTGGTAAGTTTGCTTTAATAGTTTCAGGATTGATGCTCACTAAAAAGTGATATGCTTCAATAATTTTTTTACTGTTTTCCTCAGCAGCTTTTAAACCAGCTTCATCACCTTGAAATTTATCAGGATGAGATTCTTTCATCGCATTGCGATAAATGGTTTTTAAATCTTTTAATTCTGCAGTTTTGTCTACATTTAGCAACTTGCGGTATTCAACTATTTTTTTCATAAATAAGGTAACTACTTGTTTTTGAATTCGAAATCAATATAATTTACTCTCAAAAACAACAATTTTTTGCAAAGGTACACTTTTTTTTAAATTATTAGTTTGTGATTATAAAAAATCAGTTTTTATTTCGATAAATAAAAGTGTTGTTCTTTATTTTTGTTCCGGCTTGTTGTTTGCCTTATCAAAGTTTTTAGATTTTTTTTGGTATTTATTATAACTAATGTCGCTTGGGTTTTCAATTATGGATTTGATAGTGATCCAGTCTCCCACTTCGTGTTTAGCTACTACCATTTTATAGTCTAAGAGATAGACGCCACAAAAAAAGTTGTTGTTTTCGTCTTTTTCAATTATACCGGTATATACTCCTTTTTGTAACATTTTTTCGTTAGCTCCTTTGGTCATGATGTAATTTTATAATGATAATAATAAGGTGCAAAGTTAGCGAATTTTATAATGGTTTTTCTCTTGTTTAAGTTTCTGATTATATTTGCGCATGGAAAAAAATTTTAGACCAAGTCCAAATTCGTTTAAAAATACTTTTTGTGTGTTTAAGGAGCAACATTTAGATGTAGTAAAAGGACTGAGGGTGCAGTTTCAAAGTAAGGCGGGGAGTACTTATTATTATAGTGATTTGGGAATGTATAGGATTTCTAATCATTGGGGACGACTGGCAAATAGTAAGTGGCGTTTAATTCCTCTAGAACCTGAGACCAGTTCTAAGTTTAAGTTGGGTTTTGCTAGTTGGGATGATTTTTATCCCGATAATGCAGTGGAACAGTTGTATTATTTAGAAGTAAACTATGTAAGTAATACGGTAAATTACCAACATAAAAATAATCCTTCGTACGATCAGAAAGCGATTTTAAGAACCAGTTTTGAAACCACTAAGAAGATCAAGCAAATCAGAAACTTATTGGGTTTAACATCTTGGGCTAAGTACTATGATTATGAGGATATAGCTGTTTTACGTCAAAAGGTTGTTGATCAATTAGTGTTTACGACTAAGACACTGGAAGAGATAAAATTGGAGCTATAATGCAGCTATTCAGTAGAGGCAATAAGTAGCAAGTCTTCTAGGCTTATAGGTTTAGACATATAGCCCAAAATATCAGGATTGTTTTTTGCTTTCGCTTTGTCTTCAACAGCTATGGAAGAACTTGAAATATAGATTTTCGGAAATTTCTCCAGTTTCGATTTTAGTTTTTCAATTTCAACCATAAAGCCCCATCCGTCTAGAATGGGCATTTCAATATCCAATAAAATAATTTCGGGAACTTGCTCCTTGTTTGTAACTGTTTTTATTAAGGCGTCCAGTGCTTCTTTTCCGTTTGTGAAAGTAATAGGCATGTCAAAAATCGCAGCTTTCTTGATGATTTTTTTCATGATGGTTTTATAAATCACATCATCGTCTATTACCCAGATGGTTCTGTTTGTCATGCTATGTATATTTTAAATGTCGTGCCCGCTCCTGGCTTGCTTTCAATTGTAATGGTACCGCCCATTGCTTCAATTTGGTTTTTAGTGATAAAGAGTCCTATTCCTTTTGAATCAGGATTTTCGCTAAATGTTTTATACATCCCAAAGATTTTACTACCGTTTTTATCTAAGTCAATACCAATACCATTGTCTGTAATGGCTATTATATTTTGATTGTTTTCTTTTGTAAATTCAATTGATATTAATGGCTTACGAGTTTTATCGCTATATCTAAGTGCGTTAGAAATAATATTATAAAGTATGCTTTCGAGATAAGCTGGATTATAATTGATTTCAATCTCTTCATTTACATTGGATTGTATACTTGCTTCTTTGTTTTTTATTTGTTCACTAACTAATTTTAAAGTGTTATCAATGTATGTTTTAAGATTGATTTTTTCTACCACTAGGCCAATGTTCGTTTGAATGTTAACTACTTCATTTAGATTAGTCATGGTCTCATTAAGTGAATTTGCTACTGTTTTTAGTAAGCCTATCATTTGTTCTCTTTCTTCGTCAGATTCGGCTGTGTCAATCAATTCAGTCAAAGAGGTAATATTGCTTGTGTGCGATCTTAGATTGTGCGAAACAATATACGAAAAATTGAGCAAACGTTTATTCTGCTCTGAAACCAAATCGAAGGATTTTTTTAAGTCATTTTCGACTTCTTTGCTCTTAGTGATATCAATCATGATACCTCTCAAACTTGTTATTTTGTTGTTTTCGCTAACAATACTTACAATATCTCGAAGCCAAACTGTTCGTCCGTCTTTGGCAACCATTCGGTATTCAAAATCATGGTCTTCTTTGTTTGTTGTTTTTATTTTACAAAATTCAAGTGTTGCTTCTTTATCTTCTGGATAGATGTGATCAGTCCAAAAAGTTGGGCTTTCTAACCATTCTTCGGCGGTATATCCTAGTATTCCTTCTACTTTTTTACTAACGAAAGTAAAAGCAAAATCATCGGGTCTGCATTCCCAGACAATTCCGTCAATGGTATTCATTAATGATTCTATTTTTTCTTGTGAATTTAGAATGATTTTTTCGGCTCGTTTGCGATTTGTAATATCTTCATTTGAAACAATTATACGGTCTAGTGACTTTTCATATCCTCTAATTACGTTCCAACGCAGGTTGATGTTTCGATACTCTTGCTGAGCATTTTTAATGATGGTGTCAATACTAAAATTATCTTGATTTTGTGTAATTATAACTAATTGCTTAACAAAATCACTAAATGAATTAGGGTTGAATAGTTCTTTTTTAGCAGCAATTAATTCGTCTTTTGAGTTTACATTATAGAGATCTAAGCATGCATGGTTTGCATTTATGACTTCAATGAGCGCGTGCAATTGATGCGTTATGTTTGGATTTTTAGTGAGATAACTCGATACTTCTTCAGCAGGTTTTTCTATTAAATTTAACTCTTGCAGATACAGTTTTACTTTCGAAAAATTTTCTTCTCGAAGGGGTAGTGGAGAATCTTCAAATAAGCTTTTAAAGTGATTTTCTCTTTCTCTAATTATTTTTTCGGTTTGTTTTTTAAGGGTTATGTCTTCAACAATAGCAAGCACACTAATTTGTTCGTTTTTTTGATTTAGTAAGGGAGCGACATTTAAATTGACCCAAACTGTTGCGCCTTCTTTTGTAAAATAGCGCTTCTCCATGGAGTATTCATTGATTACGCCAGTTTTTAATTTATTGACGTTATTTAAGTCTTTTTTTAAGTCATCAGGATGTGTGATTTGTAAAAAAGTCTTCGTTTTCATCTCTTGTTGCGAGTAACCAAGCATTTTGCAAAACTGATTGTTAATTTCGATAAAAGTACCAGTTGAAGTGTCAACATTGGCGATACCAATGGCAGCTTGATCAAAAATGGTTTTAAACTTGATTTCACTATCTATTAAAATAGCAGCTTGTTGTTCTACTAAATGTTGTAATTCGGCCGGTTTTTTTAAAAACAGCACTACTAAAAACCCGAAGGTCAATGCCAAGATGAATCCTAGTAGTTGTGAAATAAAAAGGGTAGAAGTCGCTTTGTTTGCTTTAAGGTCAATCAGGTATATTTTCCAATCACCATCGGGCACTGTACTAGTAACAAAGTTATTTTCTGTAAACTTCACTTTTTGAGGCAAGTAAAATTCTTCTTTAAAGGTTTCAGGATTTTTCTTGGACATTTGAAAACTAAAGTTTGTAGTGTCAATGTTATGGACTCCGGAAACTTTTAATAATTGTTCTAGTTTAATAATAACTGCTGAGAATCCCCAAAAATGATTTTTATTGTATACTGGAAAACGTCCTACAATACCTAACCCTCCCTGCTTTAATTTGAAAGGTCCAGCGAAGTACATTTTTTTGTTGAGTACTGATTTTAATGCTTCTCTTTTTAGTTTTTTAGATTTTAGAATATCGAGTCCTGTTGCGGCTTCATTGCCTTTTAGTGGATACGTATATTTTATGACTCCATTTGGAACTAGTTGTACAGCACTTACCACATCATTAGATTCTAGTAAGCGTTTACCTATGGCATTGAAATCTTCGGGAATTCCTTCGTCATTTATAGTCAGTGCTAGTGTAAGGGTGGTCGTGTAGCAGTTTTTTAATTTTTGTTCAATGTTTTGATCGATCTCCTTAAGAGTACGATTCATCATGATGTGGTTGTTTTCTTTTTGAATCTTATACTGTTGCGCTACTAAGTAAGAAAAAATGGCAAATAGGCATACAAAAACGATGAACCCAGTTATCTTGGGTTTGTTTAAAAAAAAAGTGATAAAAGAGGACCAATTGATTTTTGATTTCATCTATTTATTTTAATTGGTCTTGATCAAAAGGCCGTTTTGTTTCACAAGTTAAAAGTAATTATTATGTTTATAATTAGCAAGTTATTAATTATAATCAACATAATTTCTTATAAATTGATGTAAAATATTTGTAATCAGCAATATTGAGCGTAAATTTTATTCTTTTTTTAAAGAGCCTGTATGTTTTTTTTCATTTGCGCATTACAAAAAATATCTATGCGGCGCTCTCGCGTAAGTTTGAATTAATTTAACGAACTTTGTGGCTTAATGAAAGTTGGCAATTTTGTAATGATACTTAAGAGTGCGATTTATAGATTAAACAAAAACTGTGGAGATCTAACTAAGGTCTTTAAAAACATCAAATATGGGTAGAAATAACGACAGAAACATTAAGAAGCATAACGATAAGTTGCACAAAGCACAAGACAAGGTAAAACAGTCAGAAATAGCTAGAAAAGAGCAATTGAAACTAATTATGAAAAAATTCAATGAATCCAAAGTATCTGATAAATAATATAGCAATGGAAAACGATAAATATAGCTTATTGAAAGCGAGTGTTCAGGAAATTATAGATTTGATTGCTGCTAAAAACGGAAAAGAAGCCAATAATAAATTAGTAGAAGTAAGTGAGCAATTAGATGATTTGTTAGACTTTTCGGATGAAGATGATGATTTGATTGAAATAAGTAAATACCAAGTTCTATTGAATCAACTACAGCAGAAAATTGTGGGAATGAATGGTCAATCCTAATTTTTACAGATGATAAAATGTTACTGTGGTTCACCGCAATCTTTTGACAATTGTTGTGAACCGTATATAAAAGGGATTAAAAATCCTGAAACGGCTGAGTTGTTAATGCGTTCTCGGTATACTGCTTATGCATGTGCTGCCGCTGATTATTTGGTTGAGACTACACACCGTTCGACTCGGGAATTCCATACCAAAGCTTCGATCCTCGAATGGGCACAAAGCAATCAATGGGTGAAACTAGAAGTACTTAATGCAACTGAATTTACTGTTGAGTTTAAAGCTTTTTACCTCGATACTGCCATGAAAATGAATATGCACCATGAGTTTTCTACCTTTATAAAGGAAAACGGAAAATGGTTTTATGTTGATGGCAGTTTTCCGGAATAGAAGAACAATATTTCCTTTTTACTTGAGGCTGCGTGAGTGATGGCAGTGGAAATCCTCCCGTTTTTTTCGGGAGATTGAGAATGAGCCCGATCCTTTCGGTCACTTCCAAAATTAATCTTTGATTCTAATACTTCCTGTTGATCCAGTGTTTTGTGGAGTTAATTCATAAATGGCTTTGGGCGAAAGCGTGGGTTCAATTCTATGGGATACGTATAAAATGGCCATATCTGTTTTTTGAGATAATAGCGTAATTAATTGGGTGACCATGGCTGCATTTTGATCGTCTAAACCTTCTACAGGTTCGTCTAATATTAACAATGGAGGGTGTTTAAGTACTGCTCTTACAATTAAAGCAAGGCGCTGTTGCCCGATGGAAAGTTGGTTGAAGATTTTGTTTTTTAGATGTTGCATGTCTATTAGCTCCAGCCATTGCGCTACTATTTTTTGTTGTAAAGTAGTGGGTTGGGTGTACAAACCAATGGAGTCAAAAAATCCAGATAAAATCATTTGCTCTAGGCTGTCTCTTTTTTGAAACAAATCAGTCATGGCGGTCGAAAAATAACCAATGTTTTTTTTAATGTCCCAAATGCTTTCTCCACTTCCTTTTTTTTGTCCAAAGAGGTACAAATCTTGTCCGTATCCTTTAGCGTTTTCGCCGGTGAGTACCGAAAGTAAGGTGCTTTTACCAGAACCGTTTGGTCCTAGTAGATGCCAGAAATCACCTTTTTTGATGGTCCAATCGATGTTTTTTAAAATGGGTTTTTCCTGATAGCTTACGCAAATTTGATTCATTTGTATTAAAACCGAATCTTTGATAACAATGGGATCATAGGCAGGAGGGATGCTTTTTATGTTTTTATTCGAATGGTCCTCAGTTGTTTTTAAGCTTTCAACACTAAAGTCATTGGTTAAAATTTGTCCTTTGTTAGGAATGAATGGCAATAAATCATCTTGGCGATTGACCAGTTGTATCAACAACATTTTATCGGCCAATTGCTCTAGGGCAATGGCAATAGACTTTCTAGAATTGATGTCTAAATGATCGAGCGGATTGTCGAGAATGATATAATCGGGTTTTTGATTGATGCAATACTGCAAGAAAACTTTTTTGCGCTCTCCTGATGAAAAAGTACTCAGCTTTCTGGTGGTTTCGGGCGATGCTTCAATGGTATCGTACTGATATTCTTTTTTAATGAAATTATCGATAGCGAGGTCTGAAAATAGAATGCCCTTTTTAGAATTGAAGGAACTAAGTGCTCCCGTTGAATTGCCTGAAAGTATGGTTGCGATAAACGTTTTTTTATCTACTTGATTGGATAAAAGGATATCCCAATGTTGCTGTTGCATTTTGATTTTTTAAAAGCATAAAATTAAACTTTTTTCGAATAAAGTAAACGAGTTGCAAGTCGAATTTTGAGTTATTGCCCATTTTAACTAAAAATTAGTAAACGTTTGTCAAGGCTTTATTTTAAAATGATGTAATTTTATTGACTATGAAAAATGATAATAAAAAAGGTTTTTATTTCAAGCAATATGAGGCGCCACATCAATCTCCGTTTGATAAACTCTTTGGAATTTTCAAGGAATTAATCACACATACTTCTGGTGATTTTGATGAAGCGATCGACTGGTTGCGCGAATTGGACAAGGAATATAAACTCACAGATGAGCACTACAGCATCGATGATTTTATTGAAGATTTAAAGAAAAAAGGCTATATAAAAGACGAAGTTAAACCAGATGGAAGCTCAGGTTTAGGGATTACTGCCAAGACGGAAAGAGCGATTCGACAACAAGCTTTAGACCAGATTTTTGGGAATTTAAAACGTTCTGGAAATGGGAATCATAAAACCAAACATTCCGGAAACGGAGACGAGCATACAGGAGAATTTAGAGAATTCCATTTTGGTGATGGGCTCGAAAGGATTTCGTTGACCGAGAGTTTGCGTAACGCTCAAATCAATAATGGAGTAGCTGATTTTATGCTTACCGAAAGCGATTTGGTAGTAGAGGACACGCAATACAAATCTCAAATGAGTACGGTATTGATGATTGACATTAGCCACAGTATGATTTTGTATGGCGAGGATCGAATCACGCCCGCCAAGAAAGTAGCAATGGCACTAGCCGAATTGATTACTACTCGTTACCCTAAAGACACATTAGATATATTAGTTTTTGGTAATGATGCTTGGACCATTGCGATCAAGGATTTACCGTATTTGCAAGTGGGACCTTTTCATACGAATACGGTTGCAGGATTGCAACTAGCAATGGACTTGTTGCGTAGAAAACGAAATACCAACAAGCAAATTTTTATGATTACGGATGGGAAACCGAGTTGTGTGAGAGAAAAAGATGGCTCTTATTATATGAATAGTAATGGACTTGACGAATACATTGTAGACAAATGTTACAGTCAAGCACAACAAGCGCGGAAACTGCACATTCCGATCACTACTTTTATGATTGCAAACGATCCTTATTTGCAAAAATTTGTCAATAAATTCACCGAAGCCAATCAAGGAAAAGCATTCTACACTGGATTAAAAGGTTTAGGCGAAATGATTTTTGAAGATTATGAAACGAATCGTAAAAAGAAAATTAAATAAGTATTAGATTTTCAAAGAAACAGAGTAATAAATTTGAAGTCTTCTCAAATAAAGATAATAAATAAGTTGAATTTTTTAATGATTCAATTTTTAAATAAGAAAAATGAAAATAGAAAACATACACACATTAGGAGAATTAAAAGCAGCAGGATATAAAAGCATTTCCATCAAAGAGGAATTGCGAAATAATTTAAGAGAAAGAATTAAGTCGGGTAAACCCGCTTTTGAGGGTGTACATGGTTTTGAGAATACAGTTATTCCAGAACTAGAGCGTGCTATCTTATCCCGCCATAATATCAATTTATTAGGGCTTCGTGGTCAAGCCAAAACAAGATTGGCGCGCAAAATGGTCGATTTATTAGATGAGTACATTCCGTTTGTAACTGGTTCAGAGATTAATGATGATCCGTTGAATCCTATATCGCGTTTTGCCAAAGATCTTATCGAAAGCAAAGGAGATGATACCCCAATTTCATGGTTGCATAGAAGGGATCGTTTCTCAGAAAAACTAGCTACGCCAGATGTTACCGTTGCCGATTTAATAGGGGATGTCGATCCTATAAAAGCAGCCAATCTAAAACTATCGTATGCTGATGATCGCGTGATTCATTTTGGGATGATTCCGCGTGCCAATCGTTGCATTTTTGTAATCAACGAATTACCCGATTTACAAGCACGTATTCAAGTGGCATTGTTTAATATTTTGCAAGAAGGAGATATTCAAATTCGTGGTTTTAAACTTAGAATGCCGTTAGACATGCAGTTTGTGTTTACGGCAAACCCTGAAGATTATACCAATCGTGGTAGCATTGTTACTCCATTAAAAGATAGAATAGGTTCGCAAATTTTAACACATTATCCAGAGACCATTAAGATTGCACGTACGATTACAGAACAAGAAGCTAAACTAGATCAATCACAAAGTGATATGGTTTATGTTCCATCATTAGCCAAAGACCTACTAGAACAAATAGGATTTGAAGCACGAGAAAGTGAGTATATTGATAATAAAAGTGGAGTAAGTGCAAGGATGAGTATTACGGCTTATGAAAACCTATTAAGCACTGCTGAGCGTCGCGCTTTAAGAGCAGGCGCGGATAAAACAAGTTTACGATTATCAGACTTTATGGGAATCATTCCTGCTATTACAGGTAAGGTAGAGTTGGTTTATGAAGGAGAGCAGGAGGGAGCAGCAGCTGTAGCTCAAAATCTTTTAGGATCAGCGATTCATACTTTTTTCCCAGCTTATTTCCCAAAGATTGAAAAGCTAGAAAAACCAAATGAAAAAACGGCATACACGGATTTAATCGAATGGTTTTTTGCCGAAAGTGGTTTTGAATTATTAGACGATGCAAGTGATGAAGAGTACCAAAGAATTTTGGGAGCGATTGTACCGCTTGAAATCTTGATTAAAAAATACCAACCTGAATTAGCCAAAGAAGATAAGTTGTTCATGAAAGAATTTATTCTTTGGGCATTAGTCGAATATAATAAATTGAGTAAAGACCGCATATCTACAGGGTATCAGTTCAAAGATATTTACGGAAGTTATATTAGTAAGCTTTAATAGTGCACTAGTTATATTTCAAAAGCACTTAGAAGTTTGTTCTAGGTGCTTTTTTTATTTAGTCTAATGTAATTATAATAAAATCATTATGTTAGAACTGATGCAATATATACTACCTTACAAGAGTTGGCCGTCTTTGCAGCCGATAAAAAACAAATGGAAAATAGCTTTGAAGCTTTGATTACCTCGTATATTGATCATAAAGTAGGTATATCTGAACATTTTTTAAGTGATGAATTGGCTAACAACTTAAAGAAAAATTTACTTGCCTTAAACCAACAAGATTTATTGATAACTGCGGGAACAGGAAACTCTGAGGTTATTGCCTACGATAGTGCCGTGCGCAGCGATTCTATTTATTGGTTGGATAAAAAAAACAACAATCCTTTTGAAAATGCTTTTTTTGAACAAATAGAAGCGTTTATAAAATACTTAAATGAAAGTTGTTATACCGGAATCACTGGTTATGAATTTCATTATTCCTTATATGAAAAAGGCGATTTTTATTTGCAGCATTATGATCAATTTTCAAATAATCCGAGTCGTAAATATTCAATGATCAGTTATTTGAATAGCAATTGGAAAATAGAAGATGGTGGAGAACTACTTATTCACCAAGAGAATAATAATCAAAAAATTGCACCTACACAAGGAAAAACAGTTTTCTTTAAAAGTGATGAATTACTTCATGAAGTCTTAGTTACTCAAAACACCCGCATGAGTATTACCGGTTGGTTAAAGTGTGATTAATATTTAATTATAAAGAAAGCCTTTTCAGTTTAAGATTGAAAAGGCTTTTGTTTTTTTAACGAAGGTTAATTAGTGAACGGTTTCTAGCATTAAGTACAACCTGTTGGATTCATTTTCTAGTTCGTCAATTTCTCTTTTCCAATTATCGACATCTGCTTGGTACGATTTTAATTGTTCTTCTTTGGTGTTCTCAGAGCGAAGTAATTTAAAATCTTCTGCATCAGATAAGCTTTTTTTGGCTTCAGTCAATTGATTTTTACCATCAACAATTAGACTCTTAATTTGGGTTAGGCGCGCATTAATAGAATCTTTTCTTCTGGTGTTGTTATTTTCAGATATTATTCGTTTTTGAATTTCATCCTGAATGCGCTCTTCAATAGATTCTTTTTGTTGCAATTCAATTTGAACATTTCCAAATTCAGTTTCTTTATTTTTTAGTTCTATTTCTGCTCTTTTACTATTTTGTATAAGTGTTAGAACAAGTACAAAAGCCATAATTACAAGAAAAGCGATGGCTAGAAAGAAATAACTTTTTTTGATTCCATAAATTGTCGACGAAGCGATTGGTACTTTGGTTTCTGGTTTAGGAATCGCTCTTTGTATCGGTGGAGGTATCACAGTAAAAAAGGGCTTCAGCTCTACTATGTTTTTCGCATATTGCCAGTCGTCCATGCCTTGAAACCAAACTAATGTTTGTTCGTGAAGTGCCTCTTTTTTCAATTCTTCTATTGTAAAAGGACCTCCGTTTTCGCCGCCATTATTGATGTAATAAACTCTCATTGTTGTCTTACTATTTGGAATACAAAAGTATTATGTATTCGACTAAAAATAATATGTTTTTTAGAAAATTTTAGATATCTATTGGCTGTCTAAAATTTTTAGGATCATTGCATAACTTTTCTAATTTAAAATTTCTTTTGATTGCAATCGATAACAACGTTCAGCACCCAGATACAATGGGTTTCCGTGTTTTTCAGACCAAAATCCATCCAATAAGTCTTTGTTGATGCAATTGTAAACAGCCACTCCTTTATAGCATAAATCATCTTCGCCATGATAGTTAAAGTTAATTACTAAGATATTGTTTTTAAAAAAGCCTGTGCCATTTTGAACTTGATCGTTATTGATTATCCATTGGGCTACAATGCGACTGTTTTCATCAAGTTGTAAGGTCAGTTTTCCTTTGTATGCAATGGTGTTGCTGCTATCTTGATTGGTTCCTTCGATAGAGTAGGTTCCTACTAAGTCTTTAATTGTCATTTTTTTGTATTAGGAAAAAAGGGGTTTGTATTTCTAGATATAATTATTGAGGTATAAAATGAAACACATAAAAGATAGAAATAGTAATAATTAATTTGCCTCTAGTTAACTTTTAGGTACAATTAGACAATAAAAAAAGAGACTTTCCTTTTTAAAGGAAAGTCTCTTTTTTTTTATTGCATCAAGAATAAATATCCTGCTTTTTGTTTGTGGTTTTCACCTGATTTGTATTTGATCACGTAAAAGTAAGTTCCTCCAGGGAGTTTTTCTTTTCTTATGAGTGTAACTCGACCATCAGACAATCCTCTAAAAAAGTTATTGTTTTGTCCGTAGCCCGTTGTTTCATAAACAAGAACACCCCATCTGTTATATATTTCAACAGTGTTTTCTGGGAATAAATGGATACGTCCTAATACAAACACATCATTTTTACCATCAGGATCTGGAGCTACATAGTTAAATACCTGTATTTCGTCTTCAGGGATTGATTGGTCATAGTTACCAACTTCTAAGTAATCAGGAACGCCATTTGCATTTGCATCGACTGCATCATTTGGATTTCCATCACCGTTAGGGTCGGCGCCTTCATTTCGTGTAGTCTCGCCATCACCATCATCATCAATATCAAGATAATCTGGAATACCATCTTTGTCAGTATCATCAGGTCCGTTGCCATCTTGGTTCGGATCTATTTCGTATATTGTAAATACGCCGTCATTGTCATCATCAGTATCTCGATAATCAGGTTGGTCTTTTTTGTCTGTGTTGTTAGTGTCGATACTTCCATTTTTAAGTTCGTCGTTGACTACAAAACCATCTCTAGTATTAGCACCTTCAAAACTGTCGTCAAGTCCATCATGATCAGCATCATTTCCTGAAGCAAATAAGTCCGGTATACCGTCGTGGTTTTTATCGAATGCTTCAATGGTATCTGTAATTCCATCGTTGTCAGAGTCGTCATCTAGATAATCTGGATTGTCAGTTCCATCTGTATTTTCAGGAACAATACCTATTGACGTAGCTGTTTCATAGCTATCATCAAGTCCGTTTCTATTCGCATCTATTCCGCTTGGTGCTTTGTAGGTATTGGTAGGCTGACCTTCAACATTATCAGGAATACCGTCATTATCGGCATCGATATCAAGGCTGTTTGGTATACCGTCGCCATCACTATCGATATTTCCTTCCACAGTGTCAATGATTCCATCATTGTCGTCGTCAATATCAATAATATCAGCAATTCCATCACTATCAGTATCTAGGTAACTAGTAGTAGGATCTTCATAATCACCATCATTGTCTTTATCTAAATTAGTGGTGTTATTAGGATCGTCTGAGTCTTCACTAACCGTTACATTCGAAAACGGAATAATAGCGGTTGCTATAGCGGTGTTATCAATGAAACCAAAAAGAACATCATCAGCAGTTACAATATGCTGAGCTGTAATGGTGAATGATTTCCCAGGGTCTAACGAACCTCTGGTAGCTGGACTTGTAAATGTAGCATTTGCATCCTTGATAATAAGGTTTAACAACGTTACTGTTCCAGTGTTAGTGACCTTAATAGTGTACTTCATGATATCACCAGGGTTTGTAAATGTTGGAGTAGTGGTAACCTTAGTCACATCCATAGTTGCCGTTTGCGGGATTTTTGTTACCGTAGCATCATCTGGATTTCCGTTTCCATTGGTATCCACATTAGCTGGGTTCGTTGGGTCATCAGATAAATCACTTACATTATTTCCTTTTGGATCGGTTGCGCTGGCCGTAGCTGAGTTGGTTACAGCACCGCTATCTAGATCATTTTGTGTGATGGTGTGTTGCGCTTTTATAGTTGTTTTTTGTCCTGGTTCTAGTTTTACAATTGTAGCCGGAACAACGCTAGCAACATCAGCATTAGCATCAGTAATTTCCACATTAGTCAGCGTGACATTTCCTGTATTAGTAAGTACTAAGTTGTAAAGAATAACTTCACCTACTTCATCCCATAAACCATCAGGAGCTAAACTAGCCGTTTTTGTAAGGGCCATTTTTGGTTTTTGAATCATTGCTGTTACGGTAGTGTCATCAGGATCACCATCCGCATTAGCATCTATATTGGCAGGATTGTTTGGGTCATCTGATAGGTCAGCAACAGTATTTCCTAATTTGTCTTTACTAGAAACCGAAGCTGAATTACTCACTGTTCCCGCATTCAAGTCGGCTTGCGTTATCGTATGCGTTGCAGTTGCATTTACGGTTTGTCCAGGTGCAAGAATAGTAATTGCTTTAGGCATAATACTACCTGCATCTGCATTAGCATCTGCAATCGTTACAGTTGATAATGTAGTGCTTCCTGTATTAGTTACTACAATGCTGTAATTGATTTTTTCGCCAATAGTATCATAAGCACCATCTGCAGCAGCCAAAGCTGTTTTAGTAATACTAATTTTTCCTCGTACAGGAAAAGTTGTTACCGTCACATCATCAGGATTACCGTCATGATTGCTATCTGCATTTGTAGCATTGGTAGGGTCATCAGAGATGTCTTTGACGGTATTTCCACTTGGATCTTGACCAGATACAGTAGCTGAGTTGGTTATTTTTCCAGCGTCTAAATCTGCTTGCGTAATAACATAAGTAGCTTTAAAAGTAGTATTGTCTTTTTGGCTTGGAGCCAAATTGATAGCATTTCCCGTCACGGTCACTAGTGGATCAGTAATTGTAATGTTTTTTATCGAAAGGTTTCCAGTATTGGTCACTTCAAATACATAGGTTATCGTTTCGTTGATATCAGCAAAACCATTCGCATTGGTATCATTAAAAGTGGCTTTTTTAGTTAAATCTAATGAAGCTTTACCTGTCAATGAACTCACAGTAGGGTCATCTGGATCGCCATCACCATTTAAATCAATGTCATTAGGATTGTCAGGATCATCAGAGAAGTCACTTACATCAGTTACAGTTGTACCATCACGATCTTGCCCAACAGCCAATGCCGTATTTGTAATAGCACCTGAATCGATATCGGATTGTTTAATGGTATAAACAGCTGAGAAACTCGTATTGTCAATTTGTGCTGGATCTAAGTCAATAGGACCGCCTATTACAGCAGCAAGTGGATCAGTAATCACAATATTGAATACAGTTACATTTCCGTCATTTCGAATGTCAAAAATATAATTGATCGTTTCATTCACCTGAGGTAAGCCGTCTCCATTTTGGTCATTAAACGTTGCTGTTTTAAATAAAGATATAGGCGTTTAGGTCGCAAATAATTATCTTAGCCTTATGGCAGATAGAAATATTTTTAGAGGAGTGAATTCGATAAAATTTCATAATAGATTTAAAGATGCTAATGATTGTTTGATTTATCTTTCAGAAATAAAATGGGCAGACGGATATAAATGTAAACGGTGTGATAACGACAAGTTCGGGAATGGAAAAAATCCTCAAAACAGACGATGCACAAAATGCAGATACGATGAAAGTCCTACAACAGGAACAATGTTTGAGAAGATTAAATTTTCTCTTTTAATTGCATTCCATATTGCTTTTAAAATTAGCACCAAGAAGAAAGGGATGTCATCTTTAGAGTTAAGTTCAGAGTTTGAACTTCGTCAAAAGACTTGTTGGTCTTTCAAATCAAAAGTGCAACAAGCAATGAAAAGCAGCTTGAACCACCCATTAACAGGGGTAATTCATGTCGATGAGTTTATGGTTGGCGGCCCAGAAGAAAATAAGAAAGGGAGAAGTAAAGGGTTGAAAAAACTTGCTGTTCTTGCCGTAGAAATTTCAGACGATGGTGTTGGACGTGCTTATGCCGAGGTCATAGAACATTCATCTGCAATGGAATTAGGGGCTTTTCTAAAGAAATATGTCTCAAAAGAAGCTACTATAATTACAGATAAATGGAGAGGTTATAGTCCATTGAAAAAAGATTTTCCAAACCTGAAACAAGTTGATTCAGATGATGGAAAAAACTTTAAAGAGTTACATATTCACATAATGAATATCAAAGGTTGGCTAAGAGGAATACATCATCATTGTAGCAAAGAACATATGCAGGATTATTTGAATGAATATCATTTTAGATACAACAGAAGGTCAAATATGGATACAATCTTCGATGTGTTAATACGAAAGATGGTTAATTACAAATAAAAATCAATAAATTCAGTAACTAACGAGTGCGATTAAAGCGCCTATACCTATAAAGATAATTGCGACTCTCTTGCTAGGCTAGTAGTCGTGTCATCATTTTTAGCAGTAGTTGTAGGATCGTCTGATTTGTCAGTAATGGTATTTCCAAAAGGATCTTGACCAATTGCTGTAGCGGAGTTTACTACAAAACCTGCGTTTACATCATCTTGAGTTAAAACATAGATGGCTTGAAATGTGGTTGTGTTTTTCGCTTTTGGAGCTAAGGTTAAAGGACCTCCAGTTACAGGTACAAGAGCATCGTCAACAGTTATACCGCTGATGGTAACATTACCAGTGTTGCTCACATCAAAATGGTATTTGATCGTTTCTCCAGCTTGTGCTAAGCCGTCTTTGTTGGTGTCTATAAAAGTTCCTTTCTTAGTGATTGTTAATTTTGGATTACGTGCCAATGGCGTTACAGTTGCATCATCTGGTTCTCCATCTCCGTTAACATCGGTATTAGTAGGATTGTTAGGATCATCGGATGTATCCGTTACATTGTTGCCATTAGTGTCTTTAGCGTTTACTGTAGCCGAATTTACAATAGCACCCGCATCAATATCTGCTTGAGTGATTTTGTAATCAGCATAGAAAGTATTATTGTTCATTTGTTTTGAACCAAGCGTAATTGGACCACCTAGAACGGGTACTAAAGCATCCGTTACTGTAATGTTTGAAAGGGTAACATTTCCGGTATTGGTTACTTTAAAATCATAGGTTATGGTTTCATTCAACTGAGGGAAACCGTCTTTGTTTTCATCATTGAAAGTAAACGTTTTTTCTATCGAAATAGAAGGCTTTTGCGAAAGGAGTGTAATGGTTGCATCATCAGGATCACCGTCTCCATTTGAATCGCTATTGGTAGCATTATTTGGATCATCAGAAATATCAGTAATGGTATTTCCAAAAGGATCTTTTGCATTCACAGAAGCACTATTGGTCACCGAACCAGAGTTGATTTCGGCTAATGTTAATGTATGTTGCGCATTTACGGTTGCAGTAGCACCAGGAGTAATTGTTGTGATTACTGCCGGAAGTATGCTTCCGCTGTCAGCATTAGCATCAGTAACAATTACGTTTGTAAGTGTTAGGTTTCCAGTGTTTGTAATTGTTAATTGGTAATTGATTTTTTCTCCTACAGTATCATAAGCACCATCAGCTGCTGCCAAAGTTACTTTGGTTAAACTAATTTTTCCTTTTCCAGGAAGGGTTGTCACGGTTGCATCATCAGGTTCTCCGTTACCATTAGTATCTTGGTTGGCACTGTTATTTGGATCATCAGATGTATCCGAAACCACATTGCCCTTTGGACTCAAACCAGAAGCAATAGCTGTATTTGTGACTTTACCAGCGTCAATATCACTTTGTTTGATCGTGTAAAGTGCAGTAAAGGTGGTGCTGTCATTTTGATTTGGATTCAAAGAAATTGGCCCGCCGTTAACACCAACCAAAGCATCCGTTATTTTTATGGCACTTACAGTTACATTACCAATATTTTTTACTTCAAATGTATAGCTAATTGTTTCGCCTACTTGAGTAAGGCCATCAGAATTAGCATCATTGAAAACACCTGTTTTACTAACCGATAATTTTGGATTTGCAACCAGTTTAGTTACCGTTTTATCATCAGGGTGTCCGTCGTTATTAGTGTCAACATTGGTAGGATTATTTGGATCATCAGATAATGCCGAAACAGTATTTCCTTTTGGATCTTTCGCCTCTGCTGTTGCACTATTCGTTACGCTTCCTGTATTGATGTCATTTAAGGTCAATGTATAAGAACCTTTGAATGTGGTAGCATCCAATTGTTTTGGTGTTAAGGTAATTGGTCCACCGGTCACGGTAATTAATGGATCGGTAATTTGTACATCAGTTACGGTTACATTTCCAACGTTTTTCACATTGAAAGTGTACGCAATGGTTTCGCCTACTTCAGGGAAACCGTTTCCGTTTTGGTCTTTAAATACCGCTGTTTTTAATAGTGTAATCTGAGCATCTTGTGTCAGTTTAGTTACCGTAGCATCATTGTTTGCTACGGTAGAAGGATCATCAGAAGCATCAGTTATCGTGCTGCCATTAGGAGATTTTCCTGAAGCAGTAGCCGTGTTGGTTACTTTACCAGCATTTACATCGGTTTGTGATAAGGTATATATTGCAGTAAAAGTAGTCGTATCCGTTTGACCTGGTAATAAATCAATTGGTCCTCCTGTAACGGTTGTCAATGGATCGCTAACAGTAATTCCTTTCATAGTGACATTTCCAGTATTATTAATGTCAAAAGTATATTCGATTTTTTCACCAGCTTGCGGTAGTCCATCTCCATTAGCATCAAGAAATACCCCTGATTTTTTTAATGTTAATTCGGGTTTTGCCGCTATTGCAAAAACGGTACTGTCATCTGGATTTCCGTTTCCATTGCTATCCGTATTTGTTGGGTCTTTTGGGTCGTCAGAAATATCTGAAACCAAATTCCCTTTTGGATCTACTCCTTCAACAGTAGCTGAATTCGTCAAACTCTCTGAATCAATTACGCTTTGGTTCAAAGTATAGGTTCCAAAGAAAGTAGTTGTATCAATAGCGCCTGGTGCTAAGTTAATAGGGCCTCCGTTTACTGTAATTAGTGGATCTGTAATCTGAATAGCAGTTAGGTTAACATTTCCAGTGTTGATTACTTTAAAGCGGTAGGTTATTGTTTCGTTATTTTGAACAATTCCATCGCCATTTTCGTCATTAAATTGGAATGTTTTTTCTAAAGCAATTAATGGTTTTTGTACCAAAGGGGTTCGCGTTATATCATTTGCGGCAGCGGTACTAGGATCATCAGAATCATCCGTAACAGCAGTTCCGCAAGGATCAAAAGCTTTTCCAATAGCACTGTTATCTACAAAACCAGCATCTAAGTCGGCTTGCGTAATCGTGTGTGAAGCTGTAAAAGTTGTTTTTGCAAATGCAGCAACAGTAGGTATAGTTAACGGACTAATACTATTGGCGTCAGCGTTTGCATCGGTCAAAGTTAGATTGGTAAGTGCTAGTTCGTTTGGATTTTCAACCGTAATTTGGTATTTGATTAGCTCGCCCAGACTGTCATAAGCACCATCTGTAGCAACAATTGTACTTTTGGTTACTATTAACTTGGCCTCAGGACGTACGGTAACAGTAAAGTTGTAAGTGGTACCCAAGCACCCTTTTATAGACTCAGGAGTGATTTTATATACAACAGTTTGAACAATTCCAGAAGTATTAATCAAGTTATCAGTGATTGTTTCTGAGGTGTTTACTGTTGTTGTTGCGCCACTCACATTAGGATTACTTATTGCTACCCATTTAAAAGTTGCTCCAGTAACATTAACATCTGAGTTTAAATCGTGATTTAATGGAATGTTGCTGCAAGTTACTGCTGTAGGAGCTGTAGCTACGTAAGGTTCAGGATTTACTGTAACTAGAACTTCAAAACTAGGACCTTGACAGCCTGCGTTGTTGAAAGGAATAATAGTGTACTTCACATTTTGAGCAGTTCCTGTTTTGTTGACTAAAAGGTCATTTAGTAAAGTTCCGGTGTTATTATTCTCACCACTAACATTAGGGTTATCTGTAGCAGTCCATTGGAAAGTAGGGTTTACCAATGTTGTTACTGTTTTTAGATCAAAATTAAGAGCAACATTGCTACAAGTCGTTCTTATTTTATTCGAAATAACCAATGTTGAGGTAACATCAATTTGGTATGTGTATTTGTACACAGCACTATTTCCAGCGCAATCAGTATAGGTAAAAGTATAAACTTTAGTACCATCACAAACAGGACTCGCATTTTGTGTGATGATAGGAGTGATGTTGTTTCCACATTTATCCATTACAGTTGGAGCAGCTGGTTGAACAGCTTTCGAGATATCATGTACTGTTGAACCAGCATCTGCAGGAACAACAGGTTTTGTTGTTTTATCAATAGTATAAACGTATTTCCAGTTCGAAACTAAACCAGAGCAATCGGTATAATTATAAGTTCTGGTTCCTTCGCAAGTTAATGATGAAGGAGAATCTACAGTTGAAACTAAAACGGCAGTAATCGCTGTTCCGCAAACATCTTTTACAGTTGTTGGAGGAGTTGGCGTTGTCGCACTGGCTAAACATTCCACTGTACTTGCTCCATCTGCAGGAATAACAGGAACAGTAGTTTTATCAATAGTATAAACGTATTTCCAATTCGATACTAAACCAGAGCAATCTGTAAACGTATAATTATAGGTTCTCGTTCCTTCGCAAGTTAATGATAAAGGAGAATCAACAGTTGAAACTAAAACGGCAGTAATCGCTGTTCCGCAAACATCTTTTACAGTTGTTGGAGTAGTAGGTGGTGTCGCATTGGCTAAACATTCTACTGTACTTGCTCCATCCACAGGAACAACTGGTTTTGTTGTTTTATCAATAGTATAAACGTATTTCCAATTCGATACTAAACCGGAGCAATCTGTAAACGTATATTTGTATGTTCTCGTTCCTTCGCAAGTTAATGATGAAGGAGAATCTACAGTCGTAACTAAAACAGCTGTAATGGCAGTTCCACAAACATCTTTTACAGTTGTTGGAGTAGTAGGTGGTGTCGCATTGGCTAAACATTCTACTGTACTTGCTCCATCCACAGGAACAACTGGTTTTGTTGTTTTGTCAATAGTATAAACGTATTTCCAATTCGAAACTAAACCGGAGCAATCTGTAAACGAATAATTATAAGTTCTGGTTCCTTCGCAAGTTAATGATGAAGGAGAATCTACAGTCGAAACGAAGACGGCAGTAATGGCGTTTCCGCAACTGTCTTTTACAGTTGTTGGAGGCGTTGGTGTTGTTGCATTGGCTAAACATTCTACTGTACTCGCTCCATCCACAGGAACAACAGGTTTGATAGTTAAGTCAATAGTGTAGGTATATTTGTAGGTGTATTTATTTCCTACGCAGTCTGTATATTCAAAACTATAAATTTTATCTCCTTCGCAAATAGGACTTGTATTTTCTGTAATTACGGGTGTAATTGTAGCTCCTGAATAGTCTGTTACAACTGGAGTTGCGGGCATAGTAGCTTGCGCAATACAAGCTATTTTAGACGAATCATCATCGGGAATTATCAATTGAGAATGTACGGTCACAACATATTTGTAAGTGTCAATAATCACATTACTGGAGTTTCGTACAGTGATGTTGTACTGCATGATCTGGTCAGTTCCTGAGTCATTGACAAGAATATCATTAATTGTAGTAGTTGTTTTAGGACTAGTACTTGCACCTGTTATATCGCCATTTGCTGCAGCTACCCAACTAAAAGAGGCACCCGTAAATGATCCGTCTAAAGTCAAGTCGTGTGCTAAAGCGGCATCACTGCAAATCGTTTCTATAGGATGTACAGTTGTATTTTTTGTGGCAGTTGGGTTCGTTAGTGTTTTAATCTTAGGTGTTCCTGTAGCTGTTGCGGTATTGGTTATATCAACTTGATTCGTAATATCACTAGTAGTTACAGTGTACGTTGCAGTCCAGGTTCCTATTTGTCCGGGTGCTAAAGTTTCAATTTTATTATCAGTAGTGTCATTATCAGTACCGGTTGTACTTTGCAGTTTGGGCGTTGTTAACGTGCCGCTGCCGCTATGTAAGTCGCTTATGGTTACATCATCGATGGTTACATTTCCGTTGTTGGTAACAATATAAGTATAAGTTAGTAGTTGACCCGCAGCTACGTTTGAGTCGTCATTTACTGTTTTAGTAATAGATAAAGAAGGTGTTGCGTTTAACAGTGTTATTGTTGGATCATCAATATTATTATTTGGGTTGTCTGGATCGTCAGTGAGATCTGTAACGCTGGCGGGTGTTATGTCAAGAGCTGATGCCGTGGCTCTGTTTTGGACTTTTCCAAGGTCTAAGTCAGCTTGAGTTATGGCATGAGTGGCAATAAAAGTAGCTGTTTGATTAGGATCAATACTGTCAACACGATTATCAGTTGTATTGGTATCAGTTCCCGTAGTTGACTGTAATGTTATAGTATCAGCATTAGGATCAACAATATTAAGGTCTGTTAAGGTGATTGTCCCTGTATTTGTTACAAAAATAGTGTACGTAATGATCTCACCAACAGTGTCAAAACTGCCGTCTGCTGGAGCAGCATCAACTTTGGTCGAGGTCAGTTTTCCTATTTCTGGCACAGTCACTACTGTAGGATCATTTGGAGCAATTGTTGTAGGATCATCAGATTGATCAGTAATCAATGTACCAACAACAGGTATTGTTCCAGTAACAGTAGCTGTGTTAGTCGCTTTCCCGTTGTTAAAGTCGGCTTGAACGATGGTGTGTTTGGCCGTAAAAGTAAAAGAGGCGCCTGCTGCTAAACTAGTAAGGTTTGCAGGTGAAATACTTCCCGCATCAGCATTTGAATCTGTTATTGTAATATTATTTAGGGTAACGTTTCCTGTGTTTTTGACTAATAGTTCATAGTTTATTTTTTCGCCTAAACTATCATATAATCCATCGTCTGCGGGATCTGCTGTTTTTTCTAATACTAATTTTCCGTTTTGAACGATGGGAGTAATAGTTGGATCGTCAATGTTATTGTTTGGATCATTAGGATCGTCCGAAATATCAGATATCTCATAATCGTTAGAAAGTAATGCTTTGGCGGTAGCCTGATTAATTACTTTTCCAGCATCAATATTAGCTTGCGTTATTTTATGAGTTGCTGTAAATGTGGTTGAAGCACCAATTGCTAGTGTTGCTACAGATGATGGGCTGATGCTGCCGGTATCAGCTTTTGGATCGGTAATAGTTACATTACTTAGTTCCGTATCGCCTGTATTCGTTACAACAATTTTATACTTAATGAGTTCGTTTAAAGTGTCATAAGTTCCATCGTCTGCCGGTAAAGTTTCTTTGGTAACAGTTAAGCCACTGTTTGTAATGGTTACAGCTTCTGTGTCATCGTCGGTAATTACGTCAGCTTCTACTTCGGTTTGAGAATTCGAAACGGTATTAGCGACAGTGGTAGTAGCGCTCACTTCATTTACTTTAGCTTTAATGGTAATGCTAAAGACTTCGCCATTAGTCATTTGTCCAATGTTCCAGTAAGGAGCGGTCCAAGTTCCTTTGGCAGGAGTAGCACTTACAAAAGAAAGTTCAGCAGGAAGCAAATCAGTAATAACTAAATTGTTTACTGGATTAACTCCTAGACTTTTTACTGTTACTTTAAAATTAATGATATCACCTTCGATAACATTACTTTTGTCTACCGTTTTTGTTAAAACAATTTCAGGATCACAATTGTATGCCGATAAAATGGGCGAGTCGTAGGTACAACCTCCTTTAGTAACTCTTACAAAAAAGTCACCGGGTGAAACAGGTGTGTAATTTTGATTTGTAGCTCCTGCTATTAAAGTCCCGTCTTTATACCATTGGTATGCATCAAATGTTCCAGATGTTTCAACTAAATCAGACCCAGGTAAACAACCCCCACCATTTATGGCAAGATCAACTACAGGCACGGTGTCAAAACCAGAAAAATATCCAGCGATACCCGCGTTATTGTTAACACCAATGAAACCAACAGCAATAGGACCCGTTGAAGAAACGGAAACATTTCCAGTTAAATTAGGAACGAAGAAAGACTTCCAAGGAAGACCTGAGGATGGAATTGAAGGAGGTACATTTACCATTCCTGTTCCATCTGTAACCATTATATTTCCATCTGGCGTTGAGGTAGATGCTAAAATAGTAATTCCTCCGGTGAAGCTTAAACCAGCTACGTCTTTAATATCAGGGATATTACTTAAATTATCAGGTAGTAAGCAGTTAACTGGTGCTACAAAATTAAGACCAATAGTTTGGATTCCGCTTGAACCTGCTAAACATTGATAGGCGTAGGCTTCTTTCGAAGTAATAACGGTCATGTTTGCTCCGATAGTACCAGACGAATAGTTGCTACCCGGAATTTCAAAATAATCTCCATTGTTGATTGTAGCTATTGGAATACTCGAACCATTAACAAAAATGTCTGTCCCATTTTGCGTTCCTATAATAATTGGGAACTCAGTTTCATCAGTACCATTTCCTCTTACAAAAACATAATCTTTACCAATAATATTTTGCGGTACAGGTTGATCAATTGCAGCATCACGCGATTGTGCACCAGCTCTTACACCTACATTTAGACCACCGTTACTAATGGCTATTTTTTTATTGGCCGTAATTGTGGCGCCAAGCCAACCGTCTATATTGGCTGTAGTCTGATTTTTTGGAGCTTCTACCACATAGGATTGGCCCGCATTCAGGTTTATTGTCAGTGTATTATCTGTAATTCCACCGGCGTCATTCCCTAGTCTAAACTCGCAGTTTGGATCATAACCACTTATGGTTACAATAGTATTGTCTTCGGTAGCCATGATTCCTAAGGTCGTAGTCAAATTAGCGTTAGTGGCTCTATTAGGAATTCCTCCCCATTTGAATATAGTTCCTAAAGCTTGCCTTCCTTTTGATGTAAGTGAAGTTCCTTGTGCCCCTATCGACCTCTATAATTGACATAGAATTTTTGTCCTCCAGCGGCTTGAAAGCGCAGTCCGCTATTACTTAATACAATTCCTGTGTTGGCATTGGTAACTAAACTAATGTTATTGTCTCCATCACCTAAGTCATATTTAATAGGAACGGCATTTGAGACTACCAAAACTGTGACAGGCGTAGTGCTTGCCCCTTCGAAAACTTCCACAGTAAAAGGGATTGTTTCAGGAGTAGAAAGATAGAAAGCTTGGTTTCTTACAGCTTGATTATTGGTAACCTGTTTTAAGGGCGGCAAATAATGCAAGTCACTTAGTTGTGAATAAGCGTTTGGGAAAAAGGATAATAAAATACAAAATAGAAGTAAGTATTTTTTTTTCATAATATCTATGGTATAAATTGGAGTCTAATTTTTTTGCTATTTGATGTAATACTTTCGATAAAATAAGAAAATAAACACGAAAAAACAAAAGTAATCGTTGAATGCTATGTTTTTCAGTTCAGTTGTTCGCTGAACTGGTTTTAGTTCGAAATGTTTATTTAAGAAAAAAATACATGTTATAATTTTCTTAAATTATAGATGTAAAATTAACGAATAAATTTTAATATTGGAAAAATAAAGTTCTCAATAGCGTTATGGTCAGTAGGATGACAGTCTTAATTCTATTTAAGAAAAGGAATAGTACGAATGTAAATTACAACTGATAGATGTGAAATTTATAATAAAGAAAGAAGCAGTCTTTTAACAACAAAACCCAAAGGATAACAAGAAGTTTCTTTTGGGTTTCTGTTTTATTGTTTGATATTTAGTAAGGCTTCAGTGAACCAAAGATGATTTAATTAAAATGGAGCTTAGGTGCTTTTTACTTCCCGATACAAAAATTCGCAAAGATATTCCCTAGCAATTCATCATTCGTAACTTGCCCGGTGATCATCCCAAAATGATACAAAGCTTCTTTGATATCGATCGCCATTAGGTCACTTGAAAGGTTGGTTTCTAATCCGTATTTTACTTTTGTGATTTCGTCTAGGGCTTTTAGCAACGAATCATAATGTCTGGTGTTGGTAACGATAGTTTCGTTGTTGCGCAGGGCACCTGTGTTCACAAAGGAAAGGAGTTGGTTTTTAAGTTCGTCGACTCCAATTTTCTCCTTAGCACTCAGAAAAATTAGTTTAATGTTTAAGGTTTCAAGTTCTTTTTGAATAGTACTAATTTCAAGATCTGATAATAAATCCAGTTTGTTTATCACAACCACTAACGGTTTTAAAGGAAACTGATTTTTGATCTTTTCAATTTCGATGATGTATTCTGAACTTTGAACTTTAAACTTTAAACTATCAAACAAATATAAAGCTACTTGCGCTTGTTCGATTTTTTCGAATGTTTTCTTGATTCCGATGCTTTCTACGATATCTATTGTTTCACGAATACCAGCCGTATCGATGAAACGGAAACCGATTCCGCCAATGACCAATTCGTCTTCGATCGTATCACGAGTGGTTCCAGCAATTTCTGAGACTATGGCGCGTTCTTCGTTTAGTAAAGCGTTCAAAAGCGTAGATTTCCCTACGTTTGGTTCGCCTACAATGGCTACTGGGATTCCGTTTTTGATTACGTTTCCAACGGCAAAGGAGTCGATTAAGCGTTTTAGGACAAACTCGATTCGGTTTAAGAGTTCGTGAAACTGTGTTCTGTCGGCAAATTCTACATCCTCCTCTGCGAAGTCTAATTCGAGTTCGATTAGTGAAGCAAAATTCAATAATTCTTCACGCAGTTTGGCTATTTCATTAGAAAAACCACCACGCATTTGTTGCATGGCAATTTGGTGAGAGGCTTCATTATCTGACGAAATCAAATCGGCAACAGCTTCGGCTTGTGATAGGTCTAATTTACCGTTCAAGAAAGCACGTAGGGTAAATTCACCCGCATCAGCCATACGGCAACCTTTACGCAATAACAATTGAATGATTTGTTGCTGAATGTAAGTAGAGCCGTGACAGGAAATTTCGATCGTGTTTTCGCCTGTGTACGAGTTGGGTCCTTTGAAAATAGAAACCAAGACTTCGTCTAGCGTTTTAGCACCATCAACAATATGCCCTAAGTGAAGGGTATGTGTTTTTTGATTTAATAATTTTTTGTTTTTGATGGATTTGAAAACCGAATTCCCTATGGTGATGGCTTCTTGTCCTGATATTCTTATGATAGCGATGGCTCCAGCTCCTGATGGTGTTGCTAGTGCTACTATGGCGTCGTTGTTTAGCATTTGTATGTGTATTGACTGCAAAGGTACTAAAACTATAGAAGTGATGGCAAGGAATGGAGCTGGTTTCTTAGTGGTTTTGTGTGAGGGATAGGAGCTTGCTACCAAAGTAGCGCGTATAGCCCGACAGCCACTAGAAGAAAGGGCAATGACCACTTGCTAGATAGCCCTTTTTTCTAGTGGGTGGCACACCCAAAATACAGTTATAATTATTATTGGAAACTGACTTTTATCATATTTTTAGCGTAACTTTAGGTGTAATTTTGAGGTATTAATTCTTTAAAACGCTATTTAAGATGAAACGTATCCTATTTCCAACTGATTTTTCTGAGACTGCTACAAATGCTTTTGTTCATGCCCTTGAGTTTGCAAAAATGGTAGATGGGGAGTTGATTTTGTTGCACAGTTTTGAATTGCCAGTTTTTGACAATCAGTTTGTTCCTGAGAATTATATGGTGATTTTTGAGTCGCTACAGTTGTCGCAATTTGAAATGTTTAAAGATGAGATTCCGAAATTGCGCGCCATTGCAGAGGAGCGTAATTTAGCGCAAATTAAGTTGTCGCATCGATTGATGGATGGGGATTTAGTTTACAATATCAGGACCGCGATTAAGGAGGATAAAATTGATTATGTGATCATGGGGACGGAAGGTGCTACAGGTTGGGCAGAGTTCTTTTATGGCTCGAATACGGCCAATGTCTTGACGGATATTAAGGTGCCCTTATTGAGTATTCCGGCCCAAGCGATCTATAAACCTATAAAAACGATAGGTTTTACAACACGTTTTAGACCAAAAGATAAAAAAGCACTGAAGGAAGTGATTGCTATTGCAAAATTAGCACATGCCAAAGTGAAATGTTTGTATGTAAAAACAAGCGACTCGGATGTGGATAAACAAACCATTAAGGAATGGGAAAATGATTTTGCCCAGGAAGCAGTAGAATTTTTTGTGGTGAGTAGCGATGAAGTGAAGGAAACAATTCTTGATTTTGTATTGTATAAAGACATCGATCTTTTGACGATGTTAACCTATAAACGTGGATTTTTTGAAGGTATTTTTAATCCTAGTCTAACAAAGAAATTTGCAACTAGTTTTGAAGTACCTATCTTATCGATTCATTTGAAAGAGTAGTTATAGTGCGCTTTCTAGGATTTCCACAGCTATTTATTGGTTTAATAGGATTTAAAATTTGGGGGTTTTAGTGTTTTTTATAAAGGGAAAATCTAAAACAGAATGCTTGTAGTTTTTTAAGTTTGAAATGCTGTGGAAATCCTAGAATAGGCATGAAATAGTATACAATACAACCTTGTTTTTAGCAGTGGTTGATCTGTTTTTTAGTACGAGTACTATATTTTTTTTGAGTAAGGATTGCAGTTAAGACCTTTTAAGGTTTTAGCTGCTTTTCTTTTTTAGGATATTTGGGTATTTATGGATTGATTGCCATAGCATTTTAGTTTTGGGAAGCTTATATTTGTATCTCATTAATAGATTCAAATGGAAATTTACAAATCAAAGGTTAGCACGGCCTCGGCAGACTTAAGCGCAATTAACGCTAAATACAATACAATTAGTTTTTTAAGGCTTGTAAGTATTGCGATAGGCTTAGGCTCACTTTATTTTTATATAAAAAACAGCGACACGATTTATATAGGATTGGCTGTTGTTTTTTTTGCTGCTTTTATCGTTTTCATGCGACTTCACTCTAAGTTACTGTTTAAAAGGCGGATCAAAGAAGCGCTGATAAAAATCAATCAAGACGAAATTTCATATTTAGAAGATGCAAAACTACCGTTTGAAAACGGATTAGAGTTCAATGATTTTCAGCATCCTTATGCTTATGATTTGGATATTTTTGGAGAACATTCTTTGTTTCAAAATTTAAATAGAACAGCCACTTTCATCGGGAAGAAAATAGTTGCTCAGGGATTGTTGCAACTGTCTCCTAATGCAGTTATTATGGACAATCAAGAGGCTATAAAAGAACTAGAAGGTAAGTTGGATTGGCGTCAGGGTTTTTTGGCTTTGGCCAAAATTAGCCAGGATACCAAGGCGACTTATGAATCACTATTAAAGTGGAGTAAATTTGGAATTTCGCCATTGCCTAAATGGGTGAACTGGGTTTCGTATGCTACGCCTGTACTTTTTTTGGGTTGTTTAATCGCTTATTTTGTCACTTTTAACACTGTTTTTCTATCGTTATTAAGTTATGTTTTTATTTTAAATTTAATCATTTTGGGACTTTTTTTTAAGCGCATTCAAGCCGAAACAGCTAACTCTGCTGCTATTGATAAGGTAATCAGCCAGTATAGTTTGTTGCTTAAAAAGATAGAAGAAGAGCCGTTTGAATCAAAAAAATTAAAGCAATTACAGCAAAAATTACAATTCGAGTCCGAAAATGCAAGTGAGCATATTCAAGAATTGTCAGGTCTTTTTTCGAATATGGATACGATAGCCAACTTGGTGACGGCTTCGTTATTCAATGGTTCGTTTTTGTTTAATTTACATGTTTTAAAGAAATTATTAAAATGGAAAAAGCAGCACGCTAGTGTTCTAGAAGAGTGGTTAGAAGTCATTGGTGAGTTTGAAATGCTCAATAGCTTAGCTAACTTCTCGTATAACAATCCTGATTTTGTATTTCCAAGTTTGAATACCAATCATGAAATAGATTTTGCTTCACTCAGCCATCCTTTGCTCAATAAAAAATCAAGGGTAGGAAATGATGTGCAGTTTCACCCACAATCGTTCATGATTTTAACGGGTTCTAATATGTCTGGTAAAAGTACTTTTTTACGCAGTTTAGGGGTGAATATGGTGTTAGCAGGTTTGGGATCAGTGGTTTGTGCCAGTAAGGCTAATGTGCATCCATTGCCTATTTTGGTATCGATGCGATTGTCTGATTCCTTATCCGATAGTGAGTCCTATTTCTTTGCCGAAATTAAGCGCTTAAAGCAAATAATGGACGCACTAGAGCAACAGCCGGCATTTGTATTGCTAGACGAGATTTTAAGAGGAACCAACTCTGATGATAAACGCAACGGAACTATCGAAGTGGTGAAGAAGGTAATTGCTAAGCAAGCCATTGGTGCCATCGCCACACATGATATCGAAGTCTGTTTGACTACCAATGATTATCCAGACGTATTGACAAATCAATGTTTTGAGGTCGAAATTGTAAACGATGATTTGCACTTTGATTATAAATTGCGTCAAGGAATATGTAAAAATAAAAGCGCTACATTCCTGATGACTAAAATGGGAGTGATCTAAGTAGTTGCGAATTCTATTTTGAAAGCAGTTTTACTTTATTATCTAAAATCATTACTATGTGAATCCAATAATGGGACTTATCCAACTCTTTTTTTCTATGTAGCTATGTGGTTAAAAATTATATTGAATAGTTGCGAAGGCAATATTTTAGCTGTTCCGTCCAGGCATTGAGATACACAAAAAGAATCCTAATGGAAAAATAGTAACAAACACGCTATGTGAATCCAAGAATGGGACTTATCCAACTTTTCTTTTCCATGTGGCTATGTGGTTAAAAATTATATTGACTAGTCGCAATGGCAATATTTTAGCTGTTCCGTCCAGACATTGCGGTACACAAAAAGTATCCTAATAGAAAAACAGGACCAAGCACGCTATGTGAATCCAAGAATGGGACTTATCCAACTCTTTCTTTTCGATGTATCTATGTGGTTAAATTTTATATTGAATAGTTGCGAAGGCAATATTTTAGCTGTTCCGTCCAGGCATTGAGATACACAAAAAGAATCCTAATGGAAAAATAGTAACAAACACGCTATGTGAATCCAAGAATGGGACTTATCCAACTTTTCTTTTCAATGTTGCTATGTGGTTAAAAATTATATTTAATTCATTTTATAGGAACTAGTTGCAGTGATACATTTTAGAACAAAAAAAACCGCATATCCCTAGGGAAATAGCGGTTTTTTTAAATATAAAAATGGTTTGGTTAATAGCGTATTATGAATTACAATGATAGGTATTTAAATTTAATATACAACATTCTAATTAAACAAAATCATAATTTAATGTTAACTATTTAACATCACTGGCATAACCAACATAGTTACTGTTTCGCCTTCTTCTAGTCCATCAACAGGAGTAAGAATTCCAGCTCTATTAGGCAATGACATTTCAAGCATAATCATATCCGATTGCAAGTTAGTCAACATCTCTGTTAAGAAACGAGAATTGTACCCTATTTGCATATCGTCACCTTGATAATCACAAGTCAATCTTTCCTCAGCTTTATTAGAGTAATCAATATCTTCTGCAGAAACATTTAACTCAGCACCAGCAATTTTTAAACGAATTTGGTGCGTTGTTTTGTTAGAAAAAATAGCAACACGACGTACAGAACTCAAAAATTGAGAACGGTCAATCATTAATTTATTTGGATTCTCTTTAGGAATTACGGCTTCGTAGTTTGGGTATTTACCATCAATTAAACGACACATCAAGATGTAATTATCGAATGAAAAAGTAGCATTCGAATCGTTGTATTCAATTTTTACTTCTGCATCAGATGTAGCAAGAATACTTTTTAAAATAGTCAATGGTTTTTTTGGCATAATAAAATCAGCTACTTGAGACGCTTTCACATCTGTACGAGCGTATTTTACTAATTTGTGTGCATCAGTTGCTACAAAAGTTAATCCTTCTGGAGAGAATTGAAAAAACACACCAGACATTACTGGACGTAAATCATCATTTCCAGCAGCAAAGATTGTTTTGCTAATCGCAGTTGCTAATACATCTGCAGGGACTAAAGTCACTGATGGCTCTTCTAGGCTTACCGCTTTTGGAAATTCTTCTCCAGGAGCGTACGCTAGTGCATATTTACCAGAATTAGAGCTAATCTCGATAGTACTGTTTTCTTCTACTGTAAAAGTTAAAGGTTGCTCAGGGAATGTTTTAAGGATTTCCAAAAGTAACTTAGCAGGTACTGCAACACTTCCTTGACTAGTAGAATCAATCGCTAAATTAGCTGACATTGTAGTCTCTAAATCAGAAGCTGAAACGGTTAATTCATTATTGTTTAATTCAAATAGGAAGTTGTCCAATATTGGCAAAGTATTGCTACTGTTGATAACACTACCTAAAACTTGTAGTTGTTTTAATAAGTACGAACTCGATACTATAAATTTCATCTGTTTTGTTTTATTTTTGAGTTTCTGTTTTAGTTAAAATTCCAAAATAGAATACATTTTACAAATATATCGTAAACTATTCTAGTATTGAAACTTTTTTATTAACATCTAGTTGCTGTTTTTTCTTTTTCTAATGAAGGTAAATAAAACGCCAAATAGACCTAAAATTAGGATTGGAAGCCCGATAGTTATGATTTGTGTCTGGGTATAGTTTTGATATACTTTTTCTTTATCTAATAATGGAAGGTCAAGATCCTTTGATCGAATGTTAATAAGTCCAGTATCATCCAGTAAATAATTCACACAATTTAGCATAAAATCTTTGTTGTCATACAAATTACCTGATCTTTGATCAAAACCTAGCTCAACAGGTTGAAAGTTTTTATCCAATTGATTTTTGATTAAATCACCATCCGAAATTACAATCATCTTACTTGCTTTTCCCTCTTTTTTGAAATTGCTTTGTTCGAATGGTAAAACGCGGTTTTCAAAGACCGAATGGAATTGCCCTTCGAGTAAAATCGATAAAGGAATGTTGCCCGTATTGATGTAGTGATTTGGACTTGTTTCTTCCTCGACAATATTCAAATTCACTTCAACTGGTGTTCCTACTTTTTTAGAATATTTTGACGACTGTAATAATACCGTTTTCTTAATACCATTTTTCAAAGTATCGATAGGGTTCGCAAAGTCAAATTTAATTCCACCTAAGTTTTTAACGATAGGATGCGTACTTTCAGGATATACTTGTGGGGCAAATTTCCAATTGAATTCTTGGTATTGTGTAGCACTTCCTTGTTCGCCAGTGGCCAGCTTTATCGAACTACCTTGCTCGTCCTTTACAATGTCAGGATTGATTCTAAAACCATATTTAAAGAACATATCATTAAGATTCAAGTCTCTTGGATATGCTAATGTAGCACCGTTCGAATTGTAAAGACTGTCCATTTCTACAGCAACTTGATCCACCAGCCATAAGGTTTTACCCCCATTGATAATGTATTGATCCAGAACTTGCTTCTCGGCATCAGTAAAGGTTTCTGTAGGTTTAGCAATTACAGCTAAGTCGTACTTTTCTAATGCTTCTAAGGTTTGCATCGGACTCTTAGAAACCGAGTCTAATGTAAAAGGACCTATGTGGTAGCTTTCTCTTATTTGCAATAAAAACTTTGCCATTAAAATATCTTGTAACTCCCCATTTCCTTTGATTACTGCAATCTTTTTTTGTTTAGCAACAGTAATTTTATTGATGGCGTCAGCAATAGAGTATTCTAAATGTTGTACGGAGCCAATTACTTTTTCGGTGGTGGTGACGCCCATTATATTTTTTAATAAAGGAATATTAACTTCCTTATTATTGTACACGGCTATTGCCCAAGGAAATACCATGGCTTGTGATTGCTTTCCTTTATCATCAACGGTTATGTTTACGGGAGTTAAGCCTTTACGGTACAACTCTTTTATGTTGTCCATACTCGCATCTTCGTTCTCTAACGGATTGACAAATTCGAATACAATATTCTTATTATACGCTTGAAACTCTTCTAGCAGTTGTTGGGTTTCTTGTTGCAGTCTTTTGAATTCTGATGGCAAGTCGCCTTCCATATAGATTTTTATCGAAAGCGGTTCTTTTACTTGCTGTATAATTTTTAACGAAGTTTCAGACAAGGTGTATCTTTTATCTTTTGTTAAGTCAAAACGATGAAAATAACGCATGCTAATTCCGTTTGCAATTAGTAAAAGAGCAACGGTAATTAAAACTGTTTTTAGGTTGTTTTTTTGAATAGCTATCATTACAATTTAAAAGATTTTAATTGATATACGGTAAGTGATAAGAACAAGATGGTGATACTGGTAAAGTAAAGTACATCTCGAGTATCAATCACCCCACGGCTCATACTTTTAAAATGATCCTGCATGCCCAAGGCCGTAATAAAGCCCGATAGATCAGGTACAAGCGATGCTAAGCCTTCAAATGCAAAGAAGAAAAAGAAGCATAAGAATACCGCTATAATGAAAGCAACGATCTGATTATCGGATAGAGTAGAAGTGAAAATACCAATAGAAGAGTAAGCAGCAATTAAAAAAAGCAGACCAAAATAGGACCCAATGGTACTGCCCATATCAATATTACCTTCTGGATTACCTAAACCGTAGATGGCATAAACGTAAATTACTGTTGGTACAATTGCCATAACAATAAGTAACATGGCGGCAAGAAATTTCCCGTTTACGATTTCCCATACACTTAATGGTTTAGTCAGTAATAGTTCGAGAGTTCCTTGCTTCTTTTCATCCGAAAAGCTGCGCATTGTTACTGCAGGGATCAAGAAAATTAAGATCCAAGGAGATAAGGTAAAGAAAGGAGACATATCTGCAAATCCAGTATTTAGAATGTTGTATTCACCCTGAAAAACCCATAGGAATAATCCATTTAGAATGAGAAAAAGGGCTATTACTAAATAACCTATTGGAGAACCAAAAAAGGATTTTATTTCTCGTAATAATATTGCTTTCATTGTTTTTTGTTTAAAAAATTTAAGGGTTAAGGTCTAATGTTGTTCAACTTCGAACATTAAACTTTAAACCAAAGAAGCTAGTTTATCGACACTCCAAGCTTGTGGTTTGTCATTGAATAGCTTCTTTGTAAATGTCCAGACTTCATCAAAAAAAGCCGAATTGCGGTAATTTTCTAAGTCGGTTTCTGTTTCCCAATAACTGTACGTAAAAAAAATGCTTTTATTGTTTTGGTCTTGGTATAGTTCCAGTAATTTATTACCCGGAGCAGCGCGTATTTGATCTTTTATGGTTTCAAAATTCGCTAAGAAATCGGGGATTTTGTCTTCGTGGAAACTCAATTTTACGATTCGTACAAACATGTAGTTTTTTGATTTTAGATTAACGATTACTAGTCATTTAATTAGTAAATTTTATGGAAATAACATCTCTAAAGCTAAGACCTAGTAAACTTTGTGCCGATCCCACTGTGGCAGGATTACTTCTAAAAATGGCAATTTCTAGAAAACCAGCTTCGTTAAAGAGTGCTAGTTTTTCTCCTTCGTAATTTTTGATGGGGTACTTATCTGAATTGGCTATAGCCGAATAGTTAGGTAATATAGTTTTGATGTTTTTTGTTTTCATGATCACTTCATAAGGACGGCCTTTGGCTACTTCAAGAAATTGTTTTTTAGAAATATTGGTAACAACATTCCCAAAGTGATCAATGTAAATCACATGTCCTTTTAAAGTATTGTTATCATCGGATGCCACTGCTTTCAGTTCTGTGATTTGTTTAATGGTGTTTATTTCTTTTCCAATGACGTTTAGTAATCCTCCTTTGGCGATATGGCAGGCTACTTTCACAAAAACGTCAAGGCCTGAAGCATCACTAGGTAAACGGTCGTGTATGTTGATGGCAACAATTTTTTGCGGAACAATTTTTTGCGAAAGCATGCTTAAAATACCGTTGTCGGCGGCAATAAAGTACGAGTCATTCCATTGCATCACAATATGTTGGTTCTCTTTATTTAATTCCATGTCCACACCAATTAAATGGACTGTTCCTTTTGGGAAACTAGAAAAAGCAGCTCCAATGATGTAACTAGCTTGTACAGTGTTGAATGGGTCAATATCATGTGAAATATCGATAATTACAGCCTCTGAATATTCGGATAAAATCTTCCCTTTCAACGCACCTACAAAGTGGTCTTTCAAGCCGTAATCGGTAGTAAGGGTAATTATTGACATAATTTTGTTTATAACTATTGCTGTAATTTAAAACTAAATTTCATTAAATTTGAGAAGTGCAAAGCTAATAATAGTAAACTCAAATACACAAAAAAGAAAAACAATTTCTAATTTAAAAAGTAAATTAAACGCAAGTGGACCTACAAAATCAGTTAGAGGTATTGATTGATTAATTTTAATATAAAACTACAACATTTGAACGAAAGAATAATTGAGCTCATCGACATCGCACCAAAAGAGTTTTGGGGCGCTCAAGACACTCATCTTGAAATGATTAAAAAATATTATCCAAAACTTAAAATAGTAGCTCGAGGAACAACCTTGAAAGCTTTTGGAGAAAAAGAGATTCTTGACGAGTTCGAAAAACGTTTTCAGCGCTTAATGGTTCATTTTAGCCGCTACAACACGATTGATAATAATGTTATTGAACGCGTAATTCTAGGGGATCCACAAGATGATAAAAAAATGGCTGCCAATGATAAAATATTGGTGCATGGAGTAGGAGGAAAAATCATTAAAGCAATGACTCCTAATCAACAGTTGCTGGTAGATACCATTAATAAAAATGACATGGTGTTTGCTGTAGGTCCAGCAGGAACAGGGAAAACCTATACTGGTGTTGCCATGGCAGTAAAGGCGCTGAAAGAAAAGCAAGTCAAACGTATTATATTGACGCGTCCTGCGGTTGAAGCAGGCGAGAATCTTGGGTTTTTACCAGGAGACATGAAAGAAAAGCTAGATCCCTACATGCAACCTTTATATGATGCTTTACGGGATATGTTGCCCAATGAAAAGCTGGAAGATTACATCTTGAAAGGAATTATTCAAATTGCTCCACTAGCATTTATGCGCGGTAGAACGTTAGATCATGCTTTTGTTATTCTAGATGAAGCACAAAACACAACCCACTCTCAAATGAAGATGTTTTTGACTCGAATGGGAAAAAGTGCTAAGTTCATGGTTACAGGTGATCCCGGTCAGGTTGATTTGCCTCGAAGAACAATTTCGGGTTTAAAAGAAGCTTTATTAGTTTTGAAAGATATAGAAGGAATAGGGATTATTTATCTGGATGATAAGGACATTGTAAGGCATCGTTTAGTTAAAAAAGTGATAGATGCTTATAAATATACAGAAAATCCCGATTAATTTATTGTAAGTAGTGTGCAAATGCTATATATTGCTACCGATTAGCTACGGTAAATAGTTTATGTAATACGATTTGGGTACTTAATCATTAAAAAAAACGAAACAATTAAAGTAAAATTAGAGAATTGAAAAATGTTGTTATAACTGGTGCTTCGGGCGGTATAGGTAAAGAACTAGCCTTGCACTTTGCTAAAAATGGTTGGAATGTAATTGCAACTATGATTTGTTTAGAACAAGGAAAAGAATTGGAAGAACTGAAAAATGTAAAATGTTTTTTGCTAGATGTTAGCTCGACTGAAAGTATTGAGACAGCTTGCGAAAAAATAATAGCTGAATTTAAAACAATTGATGTCGTAATCAACAATGCTGGTATTGGTTATAGGAGTTTTGTCGAATTATCCGAAGATGCTAAAATCAATCAAATTGTTGATGTAAATTATCTAGGTGTTGTAAAAGTATGTAGAGCTTTTATTCCCTTATTTCGAAATCAGAAAAAAGGACAGTTTATCAATATTACTTCAATTGCAGGCTTGGTTAATTTACCATTGGGAAGCTTTTATCACTCTACTAAGCATGCAGTGGAAAGTTTTTCTGAATGTATGGCGTATGAGTTAATCGATTTTAATGTGAGTGTTGCTACTGTACAATTTGGAAATACACCTTCTAATTTTCAAAAGAACGTCGCTAAATCGGATTGTTCTTCGTTTCCATCATATGCGATTTTGATGGATAAAATTGGAAAAATATTAGAAAATAAAACCAAAAAGAACAAGGATTTGAAACCACAGATCATTAATCAAATCTTTAAAATAGCCGAGAAACCTGCTACAAAATTTAAAAGATATACTATAGGTTTTGATGCTAATTGCTTGAATATTTTGAGATCAAATTTGGGCTATCGATTGTTCGGACGAATCATTAGGCAATCTGTCTTAAAATAAGGCAGTTTTTACGCAAACAGTAGTACAATAATGAAAATAGAGACTAAAATAAAAGTAATCATAAGTGATCTAGACGGTACTTTACTAGGATCAGATCACAAGATTTCTAATTATACCAAACAAGTTTTTCAAGACTTATACCAGCAAGGATATTTGATAATCGTAGCAACAGGTAGGCATCACCTTGATGCGATTCCGTTGGTGGCTAGTTTGGGATTCCCTATATACTTAATTACTTCCAATGGTGCTAGAATTCACGCTCCGAATAAGGAACTGCTTTTTTCGTTTGATATAGCAAGTGACGCCATCAAATCAGTTTTGAAACTAGATATAGATCCCGAAATTACCATTGTGGTTTTTAAAGAGGAAGTGTGGCAAACCAATAAGTATAATGAAAAATTAAACAGTTTTCAAAAAGAGTTAAACTACGCACCAGAGTTAGTCGACTTCAATACTGTAAACGATTTAAAAGCGATTAAAATGTTTTTCACGCATGAAAGTCACAGTAAATTAGTGGAATTGAGGGATCGCATTTTAGTAGATCACGAATCGTTGTTTAGTCATGCATTCAGTTTACCTTATTGTCTTGAGTTTATGGATGTATCAGTAGATAAAAGTGCCGCTATTGCAAAAGTATTAGAGATCGAAAATTGTAGTTTTGATCAAAGTATTTCGTTTGGAGATGGTTTTAATGACGAAAATATGCTCAAAGCCACCGCTGTAGGATTAATAATGAGCAACGCTCCCGACAGTTTAAAAACAAAGTTGTCACATTTAGAAGTTATTGATACCAATTACAATGACGGGGTGGCAAATTATTTGGCAATAAACCTCCTAAATAAGTAATATTTAAAGTTTTTGACTTTTTTAATAAGTATTATCTTTTTTTTTATACAATTCAAAGTGTATTTTTGTGTGAATTAAATTCGATACAAAATGATAAAGAACACTTTTACAGCCCTCTTTTTATTTCTTTCGGTTCTAGCCCAAAGTCAGGTTTTACAATTAGAAGAAATCATGAAAGGTGATGGATTTATAGGAGAACAACCTTTTTATGGAAGATGGTCAGTAGACGGAAAAAAAGTTTATTTTGAATGGAATCCCAACAAGGAGTTAGGTTCAAGTACTTATTTTTGGAAAAAAGGAATGACTGCTCCTGAGCTAGCCTCACCTGCTGAAGCCGCTTTTTCAAGCCTTGACTTTAAGATGAAACCCAATACAGGAGTTGCCTATTATGTTCAAAAAGGCGCTTTGTATTCGTATAGTTTAACAGATAAAACTTCAAAAAAACTATTACAACAATCAAACCCAATTTCAAATCTTGAACTGGCATCAGAGAAAGGTGTCTTGTTTTTTATTCAAAATGAAAACATACTAAAATTCGATACTAATAATGGTACCGTTGTACAACTTACAAACTTTAAAGAAGGAAAAGAGCGTGATAAGGAAGTAGATAAAGAGTCTTTCTTGTTGAACCAGCAAAAAGAGTTGTTTCAATTTGTGAGAGATCAAGAAGCGAAAAAGAATTGGAATAAAGCCAAAGCCGATAAAAACAAAACTGATTTTCCTAAACCTTATTATTACGGCAAGCAAAATTTTGAAAGCTTGAAGATGAATCCAAAAGGAACCTATGCGACTTTTAGATTAGTTGAAGCTAATGACGTACAAAGCGAAATAATGGAAAACTTCATTACAAAGGACGGTTATAATAAATCAGTAAATACAAAACAAAAAGTATCGGCAGCAAATTTGACTAAATCTAAATACGGAATTTATGATGTAGCAAAAGATACAGTTTACTTCATGAATTTTTCTAGTTTGAGTCATATTCAAGACAAACCAAAGTACTATAAAGACTATGATAATTTAAAGAATAAAGCCAAAGAAGATAGAGCGTTATTTGTACAATCACCCACATACAATGAAGATGGTTCTCGTGCAATTACAGAGATTAGAAGCCAAGATAATAAAGACCGCTGGATCGTTGAGTTAAATTTAGAGAAAAGAACTTTTAGAGAAATAGAATATCAACATGACGATGCTTGGATTGGTGGTCCTGGAATACCATCGTATGCGTACAGCAGTGGTACTTTGGGTTTTTTAAGTGACAATGAAACCGTTTATTTTCAGTCAGAAGCCACTGGTTATTCGCATTTGTATACTTATAATTTAACTACCAATAAGAAACAACAACTCACTAAAGGAAATTGGGAAGTACGAGATGTAACAATTGCTGCAGATAAAAACACATTTTATCTAACCACAAATACTACGCATCCGGGAAATAGAGAATTTTATAAATTGGCGACCACTGGTGGCGATTTAGAGCCTATTTTAACCAAGGATGGAGCGCACGAAGTAAGTTTGTCACCCGATGAAACTACTTTGTTAGTGCGTTATTCTTTCAAAAATAAGCCATGGGAATTTTACATTGCACCCAACAGAATTGAAGCAACTTTAACCGCAATTACTCATTCTACTTCTAAAGCGTTTGAAGCTTATGCATGGCGATCTCCTGATGTGATTACCTTCAAGGCAGAAGATGGGACTAATGTAAATGCTAGGGTGTATAAACCATTAGCAGAGAAATCAAATTTTGCAGCTGTAATTTTTGTACATGGTGCGGGTTATTTGCAAAACGCACATAATTACTGGAGCAGTTACAACAGAGAGTTCATGTTTCATAATTTATTAACAGATTTAGGGTACACGGTTTTAGATATAGATTATAGAGGAAGCGACGGTTACGGCCGCGATGTTAGAACCGGAATTTACCGATTCATGGGTGGTAAAGATTTATCAGACCAAATTGACGGTAAAAATTACTTGGTTCAAAAATTAGGAATTGATGCGAATAGAATAGGTATGTATGGAGGATCTTATGGCGGTTTTATAACCCTGATGGCTATGCTAACAAAACCTACTGAATTCAAATCGGGTGCTGCCTTGCGTTCTGTGACTGATTGGGCACACTACAATCATGGGTACACAGGTAATATTCTTAATTTTCCGGAGACTGACCCTATTGCTTTCCAGAAAAGCTCGCCTATTTATTTTGCTAATAATTTACAAGGAAATTTATTGATGTTGCACGGTATGGTAGATGATAATGTAGAGTATAAAGACATCGTACGTTTGTCACAACGTTTCATTGAATTAGGAAAGAAAAACTGGACTTTAGCGTCTTTCCCAGTGGAAGCGCATGGATTTAAAGAAACCTATTCGTGGATTGATGAGTACAGTCGTATCTTGAACTTGTTCAATAGTACGCTTTTAGAAGTTGAAAAATAAGCGAAATAATAACAGTAATAATAGTAGAAGTATTTTGTGTATTTCTACTAAAGAAACTACTTTTGTACAATACAACACACTATAAAAATGAACACTATAACAACTACAAATTTTAATTTTCCTGGTCAAAAATCCGTTTATCGCGGTAAGGTAAGGGAAGTTTATAATATCAATGACAATCTTCTTGTGATGGTTGCTACTGATAGACTATCAGCTTTTGATGTGGTTTTACCAAAAGGGATTCCGTACAAAGGTCAAATTTTAAATCAAATTGCAACTAAGTTCATGGAGCTTACTCAGGATATTGTGCCTAACTGGTTAATTGCAACTCCAGATCCTAGTGTAGCTGTAGGGCATTTATGCACGCCTTTTAAGGTAGAGATGGTAATTCGTGGATATGTTTCGGGTCATGCGGCGCGTGAGTATGCACTTGGAAAAAGAGAAATTTGTGGTGTAGCTATGGCCGAAGGTTTAAAAGAGAATGATAAGTTTCCAGAACCTATTATTACACCTACAACTAAAGCAGATAATGGGGAGCACGATGCAGATATTTCTCGTGAGGCAATTTTATCAAAAGGAATCGTTACCGAAGAAGATTATTTAGTTCTTGAAAAATACACAAGAGCTTTGTTTCAAAGAGGAACTGAAATTGCAGCAAGCCGCGGACTAATTTTGGTAGATACCAAATATGAATTTGGAAAAACCAAAGAAGGTGTAATTGTTTTAATAGACGAAATTCACACACCAGATTCGTCTCGTTACTTTTATTCAGAAGGATACCAAGAAAGACAAGATAAAAACGAAGAACAAAAACAATTGTCTAAAGAGTTTGTGCGTCGTTGGTTGATTCAAAATGGGTTTCAAGGTTTAGACGGACAATCCATTCCAGAAATGTCGGACGAATATATTGAAACAGTTTCAGAAAGGTACATTGAATTGTATGAAAATATTTTAGGGGAGCAATTTGTAAAAGCAGATATCTCCAATATCAATGAAAGAATAGAGAAAAATGTTTTGGCTTATTTAGCAAAACAATAACAATAAAGTAATTGCAATTAAAAGGCCGTAATTCTAAGTTAGAATTGCGGTTTTTTTTATAATTAAAATCAATTAATTTTTTAAAAGTTGCTTGTCTTGAGTTTTTGAAAACAGAACCAAACCAATAATTGCGCCGATTGTAGCAAATAACATATCAGATTGCGTGTCCCAAACATCACCTTGTGTTCCAAGAAATGCGTCACCTCCATCACCAGTTGCTAATGATACAAACCATTCAATCCACTCATAAGCTGCGCTAATGGCAAGACAAATACTAACTATAATAAAGTTAAAAAAGTTTTTGTTGCTAACAACATTTTTACGAATAAATAATTCCCTTGTTATCATTGCAGGAACTAATCCTTGTGCAAAATGCCCTAGTTTATCATAGTTATTTCTAGTTTGATGAAAAGTTTCTTTGATAAAATCAAAAAAAGGAACTTCGGCATAGGTATAATGCCCGCCTATGAATAAAATAATGCAATGGATCAGAATTAAGGAATACGTGAAGTTGGTAAATCTAAATTTATCAAATGTAAATACCAATACGAGTAAACCAATAACTGCTGGGATAATTTCTAAGAAACAGGTAAAACCTTCATTTGGATTGATTATTGACCATGAAAAAAATCCAAAATAAACGATTAGCATTAAATAGATGTACTTCATAGTTTGTTTTTTAGCCCTGATAGAAGCGATATCCTTTATCTGGTTTCTTTTTTGAAACCAGATAAAGATAAAGCGGATAGCAGGAATAGCTCCAAATTTTATTTGAAATAAGAAAAGGTTTCGTTGTTTTCTATTTTCAATAATGTTTCGTAGATCAGTTTGATAACATTTTCAACGTCGTCGCGGTGTACCATTTCAACTGTCGTATGCATGTAACGTAACGGAAGCGAAATTAATGCAGATGCAACACCTCCATTACTATATGCAAAGGCATCAGTATCAGTACCAGTCACACGTGAAGATGCAAGACGCTGAAACGGAATGTTTTTCTCCTCGGCTGTATTAAGAATCAATTCTCTTAAATTATTTTGAACAGCAGGTGCATAAGTAACCACGGGACCTTTTCCTATTTGGGTGTCTCCCTCGATTTTTTTATCAATCATAGGTGTTGTAGAGTCATGACAAACATCCGTAACAATAGCAACGTTTGGTTTAATAGTTTGTGTGATCATTTCTGCTCCACGCAATCCTACTTCTTCTTGAACCGAATTAGTGATGTACAATCCAAAAGGTAATTTCACCTTGTTTTCGTGTAGCATACGTGCCACTTCGGCAATCATAAATCCTCCCATACGGTTGTCAATAGCACGACATACAAATTTGTTTTCGTTCAAAACCATAAATTCATCAGGATAAGTAATTACGCAGCCCACATGAACGCCTAATTTATCTACTTGTTCTTTCGTTTCACAACCTAGATCAATGAAAATATTACTAATTTTAGGGTTCTCTTCCTTGTCTCTATTACGAGTGTGAATTGCTGGCCAACCAAAAACACCTTTTACAATCCCTTTTTTAGTATGGATGTGAACGCGTTTAGATGGTGCAATTTGATGATCTGATCCACCATTTCTAATGACGTAAACCATTCCTTCCTCGGTAATGTAGTTGACATACCAAGCAATTTCATCTGCATGACCTTCAATAACTACTTTATAGGGAGCGTCTGGATTAATAACACCTACCGCCGTTCCGTACGTATCTGTGATAAAAGTGTCAACGTATGGTTTTAGGTAGTCCATCCATATTTTTTGTCCTTCAGCTTCGTAACCAGTAGGGGATGCGTTATTTAAATATTTTTCTAAAAATGTGATTGATGATTCTTTTAATATTGATTTTGTGCTCATAAAAATTATTTTTTGCTAATTTATAAATTTGGCATCACAGTTGCACATATTATGTATAATTTTACAATTAAATTATGTCTTATGAAGTTTATTATTGCATTAATGTTTTTATTAGTATCCGGTTCAATTCAGGCGCAGGTTTTACCTGTAGATCCATCAAGACCTTCAGTAGAAATTGAAGCGGATTATGATATTGAGAAAGACACCATTGCATTAGAGGAGATTTTAATTTCGAAAGAAAAATTAGATCCAGATGCCAAAAAGCAGTTTTTGATCCTTCAAAACAGGGTCTATAAAACCTATCCGTATGCAAAACTAGCTTCAGAGCGCTTGACTAATTTGAATAAAGGAATGGAGAGGTTGTCTACAAACAAAGAAAAGAAAAAGTATTTCAAAATCGTAGAGGATTATCTAACGAATGAATTTGAAGATAAATTGAAGAAATTATCAAAGAGTCAAGGCCGAATCCTAGTAAAATTGATTCATCGCCAAACAGGGAAGTCAACTTTTGAGTTAGTAAAAACATTAAAGAGCGGTTGGAAGGCTTTTTGGTCCAATACGGCTGCGAGTATGTTTGATATTAATTTAAAGTCGGAGTACGCGCCATATTCAGTCAACGAAGATTTTTTAATCGAGTCTATCTTGTACCGCGCCTTTCAATCCGGCAGGTTAATCAATCAGCCTCCAGCAAACCCAATAGATTTTGACAATCTAAATGATTTTTGGGAAACCAAAGCGCAGGAATCAAAACCACAATAGTTCAAGAAACCATTCCTCTTATATATAGGTACAAGCTGTAAGAACTGTGTTTTCATAAACAAGCATATTTTTCAGGAGCTATTTCCTGCTATTCGCTACAATCTACCTCGCCAAAAAGGCTCGGTAGGATTTCCACTGCTATCA
>NZ_JACRUK010000018.1 GCF_014305155.1 Flavobacterium muglaense | reverse complement strand
AAAAAGGAGTAGAAATCAATAGATATCTACTCCTTTTTAGGTCTTAATTTATTAGAAACACTTTTTCAGTGCCCTCCTAAAAGAGCGGTGCTTTGTCCTATTATTCGAAAAAGTAAATGTATTATTTCCAAGTCACAATACTATCAATATTTCTTCTTGATTTTCCATGAGCTGGTGTTTCTTTTCTGTATCCAAAGGCAACCATGTATGACAAACCATATTTATCCGTATCAACTCCAAATTTTTCTTTCAATAAAGCTTCAGCTTTTTCTTGGTGAAATCCTTCAATTGGGCAGCTGTCAATTCCTATCAATGCCGCTGATGTCATCATATTTCCTAATGCGATATAAGTCTGTTTTGAAGCCCAATCAAACAATTTTTTGTCGGTGTCAAGTGCAAAATCACGCTCTTGAAACTCTCTGTAAAATTTAGAATACATCTCAATCACATCTTCAGGTAATTGCTTTACATCCTTCATCATGTGCATAATATAGTCCGAATCCCATTTTGTCATAGGCGCCTTCATGCTCAATCCCAATACAAAATGGCTCGCTGTATCTAGTTTCAATGGCGCTCCCCAAGCCACAGGTTTCAATAATTCTCTTAACTCTTTATCTTGAACAACAATAAAATGCCATGGTTCAAATCCAAAAGAACTTGGAGATAAATGTGCAGTTTCAAGTATGAAATTCATATCCTCTGAAGCTACTATTTGCGAAGCATCAAATTCCTTTGTAGCATGTCTTGATTGAAAAGCATTGATAATCTGTTCTTTTGTCGTTTTTGAAGTATCCATTATATGTTTTTATTTTTAGATTTATAATTTGATGCAAAGATAGGACTGTCAACCAGTACTTTTAAAGTATAAACCAAGGTCAAATAGGTAAAAAAGAAGGTTTTTATACTATAAGTAGCGCTGTTATTAGGAGCAATACGTTTCTGCATTTTAGAGCAATACGTCTTGCTGTTCGCTATATCTCTTGCTTTTGCTATCGCACAGCAAGAGGATGCCACTTCCATCAGGGCTATTCAACAGATTTTTGTACAACTATTCAACTTATAACTAAAGCATCATTAACAGTCCAATGCTTTTATAGAAAGTTAGTTGTAATTTGGGCTACTAGTTTTGTTCCGTCCGGATCTGCTTGGGTTTTCAAAGCGCAAAAGTTTTCAGCCCATGCCGATGTACGGATGCGCAAAGGAGGATTTTCATTTTGCGCAACATGTAGCACTACAGTTGCAACTTCTAGACCGGTTTGGTAAACACTTTCAGTGCTTTCGCTGGCTCTTTTTTGATTTCCAGCCATGTATCTTTCAAAAATAGGCAAGTATTCTCCAGTTGCCAAAACGCCGTCAACCGCTGTTTTCCCAATCGCCGATTTCATAAATTCTGTTGCAATTCCTCCTGGCTCTACACATGTTATTTTAATATTAAAAGCATCAGTTACATATGTTGCTAGTCCTTCCATGAATCCTTCTACCGCAAATTTTGCACCGCAGTACAATTCATTGAACGGCTGACCAACTAAGCCTCCTACAGAGGTAATCGAAATAATTTGACCAAATTTTTGCTCACGCATGAAGGGTAAAACGGCTTGTGTGCAATAAACCACTCCAAGGTAATTGACATCAGTAACCCATTTAATTTCTGCTACAGTAGCTTGCTCAGTAGTTTTGGCAAATCCTGCTCCTGCATTATTGATCAAAAGATCAATTTTTCCATCTTGTTCAATAATGGTATTTACCGCTGCTTGAATCGATTGCACATCGGTTACTTCAAATGGTAGAATTTCAATATCTAGAGCCCCTTCTGTTGCTTTTTGTTGCAGTAGTTCACCTTTTGCAATGTTGCGCATCGTAGCATATACTTTGTAGCCATTTTGAGCAAATAGTAAAGCAGTTTCAAAGCCGACACCTGTTGATGTTCCTGTTATTAAGACATTTTTTTTCATGATTTATTTTATGTTTTATAAGTATTAGGTTGTTTATTTTTTTTCTAGAAAAGCAAGTACAGCTGTTGCTACTTCATTTGGTACTTCTAGTTGTGGCGAATGCGAAGCATCTTGGATAAAAATTAAACTGCTATTTGCTATCTTTTGATGAAAGTAATCCGATACATTGCTTTTTACTACGCTATCGTGTTTACCCCATAAAATTAAAGTGGGAGCAGTGATTTTTTGAATCTTGTCTTTTAAATCAAAATCGGCTCCATTTAGAATAGCAGGTACTAAGGCGTTATCAACGAAGTCTAGACTTCCATTTACAGTTGTAATCATGTAGTTAGCGATAGGGGCAGGCAGGTCTGGTATTTTGTAAAAAACACGTGCTAAAACTTTATCCAAATCACCTTTGTTTTTCATCGGTTTTCCAAAACCACCGTATACAACGTGATCATCGAGTGTAACACCGGGCGCATTGATTAAAATAAGTGCTTTAACTTGTTTTGGATAATGTAAGGTGTAAGCCAAAGCAGTATGGCCACCAATTGAGTTGCCGCCTAAATAAAACTGCTGCACATTAATGGCTTTTAAAAATTGCTGTAAAAACAATGTTTGACCTTTAATCGAGTAATCTCTTTTTTTGTCTTTGACATTTTCTCCATGACCGTTTAAATCAGGTAAGATTAGGTTGTATTTTTTGGATAATAATTTCGCCGATTGAAGGAAACTGGATTTGTCATCGCCCATGCCGTGTAATAAGACTAAAGTTTTTTTTTATCCCAATTTTTGGATAGATAATAATGAATGGTACAAGTAGCAAGTACTATTGATTTTTTTTCTAGGTTGGCACTATTGGCAAAAGACCAATTGGTTAGTTGTATGATCTTTTGAGGAAAGAAATAAAAGGTAGTTGTTGCAATGGCAACAAGCAGTACAACGGCTAAGAAGAGGATTTTGAATGCTTTTTTCATTTTGAGTATGGTATTTATAGTAAAATTGTTCTCGTTTTTATTTTGGATAGAATATTCGTTCCAAAATTATATAAAATTTTTTAAACCTTGATCGCGTCCCAAGACATGTTAATGTAATTGCTTACAATTGGCTTTTCTAATTGATTGGCGCTGGTGTAATTACGTAAAAAAGACAAGATAGCACCGCCTATAAATTGTAGTAGCTCTCCTGTTTCAATATCTTTAATGAAGCCGTCTTTTTGACCCTTTGCAATTAACTCATAAACAGGTTGAATTGCTGTTATTCCTGTTTGCTTACTTTCTTCTGTTATAATAGGAGAAGCTTGCAATTGCTCCATGAACTGGAAGTACACAATATTATCATTAAAGAAAGTAATAATCGACTGAAAGTAAAATTCGAACTGTGGCTTAATGGGTTGATCAGCTACAAACGGTATAAATACCGCTGCTTCTTGCTGTTTAATATAGGTATAAATTTCGTTGATCAAGATGTCCTTAGTAGGGAAGTAGTTATAAATAGTCCCCATTCCTGTGCCCGCCACTTTTGCCACTGCAGACATTGGGGTGTCGTGTACACCTCTTGTAGATAAGAGGTGCAAAGCCGCTAGTAAGATGGAATCTTTTTTATTCATGCGTCAAAGGTAAACCATTTGGAATGAATATTCCAAATGGTTTGCAACTTATTTCAAATGGTTGTACCTCTATTCTAGATCGTTTGCTGCTTATGATTTTGTGTTTTTCGTATATTTTTGTATTATATTTTGTCATTTTAGTAGGTATTTGCGGTCTAATTGGGGCTAAATCCCTAAAAAATTAGTAGATATTGAAACGGATTTACACCAGCTTATTTTCGTTAATGGGCTTAAAAGTGTATCAAAAACTAATCAGCTGAATGCCAGATAAATACTGTGAAATTTTAACATAATAAATTCTGAAAAAAGCAGAAAACCCAAGTGTTTATTGAGAGTTACAAGCTTTGATTTCGAGTAATATTTTTAAATATATATATAATTAATTGTCAGTATTGGCTATATTTTAACAATTATCCATAAGTTTGCACGACGAAATGTTAAAATTAAAAATGCTAAAACTAACTATGAAATTTAATCAATTTGTTTTGGTGGTATTATTTATGATAATAGGTACCACAATGATGAATGGGCAAACAATCAAAGGAGTGGTAACCGATGAAAATGGTCAACCTTTGCCTTATTCTAATGTTGTAGATAAAACAACAGCTCAAGGAGTAACAACGGATGGAAATGGTAATTTTGTTATCAATGTAAAAGCTTTGCCTATTACATTAATCGCTAAATACGTAGGATATCAAAATAAAAATATTGAAGTAACAAGCGATGTAACGCCTATCGTTTTTAAACTAGATCCTAACAACAGTTTGGACGAAGTTGTTGTTACTGGTAATAGATCTAAGGTTCGTAGTGTACTAAATTCAGCGGTACCTATTGATAAATTATACTCAGAAGACCTAAAATCGAGTGGACAAGTTACATTTGATAAAATGTTGGCTTATAAAATACCTTCTTTTAATTCAAGTAGCCAAGCAATATCTGATGCCACTGCACACTTTGACCCAGCTGATTTACGTGGTTTAGGGCCAAGTCGTACTTTAGTATTGGTAAACGGTAAAAGAAAAAACCAAAGTGCATTAGTGTATATTAATGACACGCCTGGTAAAGGTGAAGTAGGGACCGATATGAAAAGTATTCCTTTTTCAGCTATTGAAAGAGTGGAGGTTTTGCGTGATGGTGCATCTTCTCAATACGGATCTGATGCAATTGCAGGTGTTGTAAACATCATCCTTAAGAAGCAAACTAATTTTACAGAAGTAAGTTTGACCTCTGGCGTTACTTCTCAAGGAGATGGATTCAATTTTGGAGCTGATTTAAACTCAGGATTTAAAATTGCGGATAAAGGTTTTGTGAACTTTAACCTTTCATACTTAGACCAAAATAAAACAAACAGAGCAGGTACACCTGGTAAAGATGATTTGTTTGGAGTTGCTGCTAATGACCCAACATGGGGAGATTGGTTGAGTAAAAATCCAGATTTAGGAATGAATATTGGTTTACCTGATTCTAAAATGGGAGCTTTGGTTGTAAATGCTGAGTACCCACTTTCAGAAAAGACAACTCTATATGCCTTTGGAGATCTTAATATTCGTAAAGGAACTAGTTTCGCTCTATACAGAACTCCATATTGGATTTCAGATCCTAATAATTTATTGCATGCAGCAGGTACAACATACAACGGTTTTCAGCCTACTTTTAATACCGATGTATTTGATAACTTAGGGTCTGTAGGTATTAAATCTACTGTTTTTGGTTTCAATTCTGATTTCAGTTTAACTGCTGGGTCAAACAAAGTTGATTATACTGTAGGAAGTACTTTGAATCCAACTTTAGGAGCTAATAGCCCAACTGAATTTAATGTAGGAGGTTATACTTTTAGCCAATTAGTTGGTAATGCAGATTTCTCAAGAACTTTTGATAAAGTTACTTTAGGTTTTGGTACAGAGTTTAGAAGAGAGCAATTTGAAGCTAGAGCAGGTCAATCAGAATCTTATACTGGATCGGGTGCTCAATCTTTCCCAGGATTACAGCCAGCAAACGCGTTGAAAAAAGATCGTAATAACGTTGGTATCTATTCAACTTTAGATTATGATGTTTCTGAAGCATTCTTAATTGGAGGATCTCTGAGATACGAGAACTACTCTGACTTTGGTGATAATTTTTCTTGGAAAGTAAATTCGCGTTATAAATTAAACAATAATATTACGGTAAGAGGATCTTTCAGCACAGGATTTAGAGCACCTGCTCTACATCAAATTTATTTGAGTAACGTTCAAACACTTGTTTCTGGAAACACTATTTCGAATCAAGGAACTTTTAACAATGTAGATCCTGCTGTTATTGGTTTAGGTGTTCCTAAATTACATGCCGAGAAATCTCAAAATATTTCGACTGGAATTACTTTTAGATCTGGACCAAACTTTTCTGCTGCTTTAGATTTCTACCATATCCAAGTTAAGGATCGCGTACTTTTCTCTGGTGAAGTAGGTTTTGATGGTGACAATAGCACTACTAATCCTGTTGAATCAATTTTGATTGCCAATAATATTACGAGCATGAAGTTTTTCATCAATGCGGTAAATACGACTACTAAAGGAGTTGATATTGTGTTGAATTATAAGAATTTAGCTTTAGGAGGCGGAAAAATGGCTTTTAGTTTAGCATCTAATATTGCAAATACTAAAATCGATGGTCAAATTGCTACTCCAGCGATCTTAAAAGCTAACGGGTACGACATCTTTAACCGTAAGGAACAAGGAAGGATCCTAAGCGCAAGACCTAATACAAAAGTATTGTTAGGTACAAATTATGATTTAAAGAAAGCAAGTATCATTTTTAATAACACTTATTTTGGTGACGTTACTTGGCAACACGCTACTGATCCAACTAAAGATCAAACTTTTTCAGGAAAAATTATTACTGATTTAGGCGTAGCTTATAAATTTACAAGTACAATATCTGGAAACGTAATGGTGAACAATTTATTTAATGTGTATCCGGATCAAATTGACACCAAAGGCGATGTGGTTACAGACTTAGGAGGTCGTTTCAAATACCCTTGGGAAGTGAATCAATTTGGTTTCAGTGGAACTACTTTTTCTGCTGGATTGAATTTCAAATTCTAATAGAAGGCTATAAAATTTTAAAAAAAAACGGGATTTATTCCCGTTTTTTTTATGACCTATTTTTAAATAAAATTGTCTAACTGTTGCAACAATGGTGGTTTTATAAAGCGATCTGAAATTGATTGTTTACAAATGTATAATTTCAAAAGAAAGTTAAATGCGAATGCTTGATTAGAGAAAACTTATTCGGTTAGTTTTATTCATTTTTTATAAAATATTTTGAAGTAAATACGTTTTCTGCCACTTGTTCAGTGTACTTTTTTACCCAATCTTTATAATAGTATTCGGCGTAAAGAATATCATTTTTTAGTTTGAATTTAGCAAATGGTTTACCTATTGTTGGAAAATTTTTTAAGTTAAATGTGTTTCTTGTTCCGTTGTCAAATGAACAATCCATATCGTTTGACCATATCATTTCAAACTCATTTTCATTAATTTTTTTTATAGGATAGAAATACATACATTGTCCATGGTATTCAAATGCTAAACCTCCGTTACTAATATGTAAAGTGACCATTGTGTTTCGCCACTTTCTATAAATTAGAATTTTTTCTGCTTTGGATTCTTCACGAACTATGAATTTTATTTCAATAATTTTCCAAATTGTGCCCTCTTTTTCTAAAAATATTTTTGATAGCGGTTCGTCTTTTTCACCATAATTTTCATAAATATCTAAAGTTGCAAGATTATTATTGATTTTTTTTACATTTTTTACTGAAAAACTACTTGGCGGTTCTTGACTTTTTATCCAATACATATAATAGAAATCTCCGCAATACTGGTCGTAATCGTAAGCTTCAGCATTTTCGTAATCTGAGTAATCAATTGTAGAAATAAATTCAGAACAACTTAATAATCTTTGTTTTTCTTTATTAATAAATTTTTCAGATATAGTTCCTAATTTTCTTAATGATTTAAAATAACCGATTGTATCAATTAAGCATTTTTCATTTTTATCTTTGATGACTCCACAATTTGGAAAGTCATTTTTGAAATACCACTCATAAAAAGATTTTCCATTTTGTTCAATTTTTTTTATTTCGTCTTTAGGTTTTTCTTGAGTTTTTGGCTCTGTTATATTCACATTATTTTTATCTTCTGTCTTAGCGTTACAGCTTACAAGTAAAATGGTTATTATTAAATATAGTGTTTGTTTTTTCATTTTATTTAGTCGTTTTTGACGCATTGCCCACAACATGTATGTATCGATAAGTTTTAAGCTTATTTTGCTTTTGGCATTATGATTAATAATCAATCTTTTATTATTATTAAATTGTAAGCCAATAATGTACCTCTTGATAAATGCTGTCTTCGGGCTCTTTTGTTCATGAGTTAATAAATCAACTTTAGGAGTCAGCATCATTTTTTAGCTGTTTTATTTTTTATCAATTTTCTTTATGAGTTAAAACTCCATTATCAATAAAAAAAATATTTAGCATTTGACAAAATGATTTACAGTTTTTCTTGCTCTTTTTTTAACAATTGTTGTATATCGTCATTTTTAAAATTTTCCTTAAAAAAAGTAATCAAATGCACAGTGGGACTTTTTGGGTACTTTTGAGCAAAAGCATAAAATACTTGTAAGTTTTCGGGATAAATATATTTTGATTCCGTTGTTGCGTTTTCTGTTGTAGGAGTGTTATCTAAACCCATGATAAAGTCCTGCTGATAATATTTGTAGCTTTCTTTTACCTTGTCATACAATGAAGATTTAGGATAGTGAGACAAAAACTTTTCCCATTTAACGATACGTTCGCCTAATTCTTGAAAGGAGATAACCAAACCTGCATCAGCAGCGTACATTGACTTGTTTTCTTCGCTTTGTAAGTATAAGTACGCCTTATAATCATCAGTCACATATTTACTAAAAAGTGTATAGTAAAAGTCTGTTTTGGTAGTGACTTCGACCATACCTTCGCCTATTTCGTCGTATTTTAGATTATGATTTTTAAGTTTTTGACCAAGCGTTAAAGTATTTTTCTGATCTGTTTTCTCTTCACTATAAAACTGTTCTAGTATAGCGGCTTCTTTGGTTATTATTTGAGAAATAATGACGCTGTTTTTGTCATAATAGCTTTCATATAATTGATTGGCTTGAACTCTAGTTAGCGTTGGTAGTTGCAACTCAATATTTTTTTTATTGTTGTCAAATACAATGTATGGATCTGTTGAAATAGAATCTTTAATTACAACTGTTGCTTTTACTGCAAGGCTATCACTTTGAAGTGATGCGACCTGTGCAGTCGATTCTTCGGCTGTTTTTTTACAAGAAATTAAGGCTAACAATAAACCAACTATTATAGTTTGTGCTTTCATTTGATATTTTTTAAATTATTACGATAGGTCAACCTGCAAATTCTAATCGTGATGCTGACGTTTTATCCGTTTAATATTTTTTTCTTCTCCGTTTCAAATTCAGCTGTATTCAATATACCAGCGTCAAAAAGTTCTTTTAAGTCAAAAAGGGCTTTCTTTTTATCGCCAATGCTGCTACTTTCGTTAGATGGAGGAACTAGAACTGCTGTTGGATTTTTTACTTCTGTTTTACTAGTTGAACCAAAAGCGAGTAAAAGTACCGTTATTTCGTTGTAGCCTTTGATGTTCGAGTAATCTATCGCTTTTTGGTTTTTACTGTTTTCCGCGTTCGGATTGGCATTATTTTCTAACAGAAATTTTACAATATCTTTTTTACCGTTTAAGGCAGCAAAATGTAAGGCTGTGTTACTGCTTTCGTCTTCAATATTGACGTCTATCCCTTTGTCAACTAAAAATTTAACCATGGAGAGGTGTCCGTTTTTTACAGCCAACTGTAACAAGGTTTCTCCTCCAAAAGCATAGGTGTTATTTAGTGTATAATTACTATCAAGGTCTAAACTAGTCGCACATTCGACCCAATCCAAATAATTAGAAACTAAATCAGCATTTTCGGTAGTGGGTTTTGCATAATTTATATCTAGACCGTTTTCTAAAAATAAGCCTACGATCTCTTTTTGATTTTTTGCGCAAGCGTACCAAATAGGGGACAAGCCATCTTGATTTTCAACAAATATATCGGCTCCATTTTCAATCAATAATTTAGCAAGTAATCGATTATTACGTTCGCATACAATTAACAGTGGCGACTGATTGTTGTGATTTACAGCATTGATTTGCGCATTGTTCTCTAGCAAAACCTCTATAATAGGTTTGTTTTCGGTACGTGCAGCAATTAGTAATGGAGTATCTCCATTCTTATTTGTTTTTTCAACATCGGCACCTTTAGACAATAAGAATTTAACAATCTCTCTGTTTTTGTATGCCACAGCAAGTTGGAGAGGTGTAATTGCTTCTTTGTTTTCTAGGTCAATTTCAAAACCATTTTCTACTAGTTTTTGTACAATTTCTATTTGTCCGTTTTGGGCCGATAAATGCAGTAAACTATTTCCTTGGTTGGTGTTTATAGTGGTTCTAGCTCCGTTTTCAATTAAGAATAAAGCCGTTTGTTTTTGCTTTTGCAAACAAGCAAAATATAAGGCAGTTTCCCCGTTATGATCTTCATAATCTTGATCAGCTCCTTCATTGATAAGGGTTTTTGCAATATCAAGATAACCTTGATGTACTGCATAATGCAAAGCCGTTCTTCCTTTTTCGTCGGTATAATTGACATCAACTTCTTTATTTTGAATAAGAATTTCTGCAATTTTTCTTTTTCCGCTTTCACACGCAATAATAAATGACATGGACATAGTTATGCTGGTTTTGAATTTAGTAATAAAGTTACAATTTTATCTTTTAGATTATCTGTTAATGCAAGTTGTAAGGCTGTTTTATCGTCGTTGTTGGTTGCGTCGCTATCCAAGGAGGTAATTAATAAAAACTTAACTTTCTTGTACAGTTCTTTCGCCTTGTTTTGATCATGGTTTAAATTATAATTGCAAACAGTATGCAAAAGTGTGTTTCCCTCATTATCAGTTTGGTGCAGATCAATTTTGTCTGTTTGTATCGCCTTTTCAAAAAACGAAAAAGGAATTTGAGGCAACAAACTTATGGGAGTTCTCATTTCATAATAAAAACTAGCTTGGTAAAAATCGGCTGATTGTTCGAGTAGTAAGTCGAACAGATTTGTTTCATTTTCAGTACAATTCTTCAAGAAATTAAATAAAATAGTTTCATTGGAATTGGTTGTTTTTTCAAAATCTATTGATTCATATTCCGTTAGTTTTTTAGCTATATCATAACTTCTTTTATTGACAATACATTCGTAGTAAATACTTTGCCCGTCTTTATCTTGATGGTTTATTTGAGCACCATTATCTAATAAAGTAGTTAAACAGTTTACCTTATTGTTAGAAACGGCGATAAAAAGTGGTGTTTTTTTAAGAATGTTCTCAGCATTTACATCTACACCTTCATCAATAAAAAGTGAAATATATTCATTTAACAGTGTGGTATCTAGGCCGTGTTTAGCAAGGAATAAATGCAGGTAGCTATTCTCTGAATTGTCTTTGTAATTGGGATTACAACCCGCCGAAATCAATTTTTGTATAAAAAGGGGTTTTGCATTTTGTCCAACAGCAAGTTGGATTAAAGTTTCGTTTTTAACTACTTCATCAATATTCGCTATTTTAGACAATAAATTCTCCAAAAAGAAGAGCCCCTCTGGATCATCTTTTAGATCTTTGAATAAAACGGAAAAAAGCGAATTGGAATAAGTGTCATATTCATATAAATCAGTTGGAATTAATTGCTTATCGATCAAGATATCTAGTATTGAAAATTGACCGTTTTTAAGCAAAGAACTGTAAATGGGAGCTCTACTATATTGATTGATCGATTCAAACTCGGATGGATTTGAACTTAGTATATTTTTTACCTCTTCAAAATTTGAATTTCTAAAAGCCTGTTGTAAAATCGCACTCATTAATTTTGTATTTTAAAATAGTTTTGTAACTCTAAAAATAGTTAAAATATTGATATATAATTACTTTAGGTTCGGATTGAAATAAACATACCTACAGACTACCTCAGTTTTAATCAATTAACATAGAAAATGTCTAGTGAATTGCAAGTGATAAAAGGTGTGCTTACAATAAAAAGATTAAATGTAGGCATCATAATTCTCTGTTCATTCAATTCAAACTGAGGTAATGTTACTATTGTTTTATTCTGGTGTTTCTTCAGGGCTATCTAATTCTTCCTTTTTTTTGTTTTTGGAGAAGAGGTTTTTAAGTTTGTTTTTGAATGCACCGAAAAAACCTAAAATGGCCAGGAAGATGACTTTACCAAATTTAGCAATAATTGCAAAAACACCTACTTTAGTTAGAATCTTACCGGCAACTAAGCCTCCAATGGTCCAAGCTGCAACATTGTCAATTGAACTGTCAAATTCTTCATACTTATAACCCTTATTGAATTGGACTATATCAAGCACTTTGCTAATATCACGTTGCACTAGAGGCAGTTCAGACTCGGTTGCTATTGCGTTTAATACAATAACACCTTTTCTTCCTAGGATTCTTACATTGTAATTTAATGTATTGAGAGCATCTGTTCCAAATTTTATTTCTTTTGCCCAATGTAGAATTTTTCGGTCTTCGTCGTAAAAAGGCTTAGCAGCCCAGCCTACAATACTTATGGCTTGAAAGCCTTCTTTCTCACGACTAATGTTTTCTTCGTCGCTATCTTTTCGCATTTGAGTCAAGAGTTCATCATAATCAATGTCATCTGCATCATCATCTTTGACATACCCTATTTCGTCATATTGAATGTTAAAAACATAGCCTTTTTGATCTAAAACGCCTTGTTTTTCTGGAAGTAAAAGGCCTAAAGTCAGATTGTCAGATTTTGGGTTCCCCCATAATTCAACTAAAACTCTTTCTGCTTGTACTGGATCTAAGTATTTGAAACCATTGGGAACATTTATACTTCCAACTCCATTTGATAACGTAATAGTTCCGTGTTTGTATGTAAAGGTTTTTTCTATAGAATCTATTTGTTTTACATTTTCATTTTGAGCAAATAGCAATATTGAGAATAAACTTAGTAATACAGATAATTTGGTTTTGGTAAATTGTTGTTTCATTTTTGTCTTTTAGAGGTTTGTTGATTTTGACTTTAATTGGTTGTTGTAATTAGGATGGCACCAGATGTTTCTTTGGCTCCATATAGTACTGAACTGGTACTTTTGTCTACGAAGTTGATATCTTGAATTGTTTCTTTTTTTAGTGGTAATCTAATTGTATTCTCTTTTTTATCGTACGAATAAGGAACACCATCGATAACAATTATGGGTGAATTTACTATAGCACCACTATCGTAAGCCGCATTTACTTTATCAGTTAAATAGTATTGATCGTCATCATTATTATCTAATAGTATTGTTTTGTACCCAGTAGTTGTAATGATTAATACTCCCGCCTCTCCATAATTACTATAAATAGCAATTGCTTTTTGTTTATCAATTGCATTTATTTTTGCAATCGCCGGTTTACTAAGGTGCAGTTTTTGTTTTTCAAGATCTTGATAGCGAAACGGAATTCCATTTATGACAACAATTGGTTGATTTGTAATTTGACCAGTTTGAGCCAGTTTTACAATTGAATCTGCTAGAAAGAATTTATTTTTCCCGTGATCTAGCAGGTTGTATCGACTTTGTGCGTTTGCTAAATAAGACAAGAACAGCAATATAATAAGTGATTTTAGTTTCATATTGGAGCTATTATTTCAGTTAGATGTGTACGTTTATCTTATAATGTAGTAAGTGAAAACGGCTTCCAAATATATAATAATAATCTTATTAATGCATACTAGTAAAAATAATATACATAAACAGTTGCTTTTAATAAGTTCTAATTTTTCAGTTGTATATAATGTCTTTCAATGGTACCAATTATGAATCGTATTGTAGTTTGCGAGAAGGATGGCAGTGGAAATCCTTTTATTGAGGTCAGCATTTAATTTCATACCTTCAAAGTTTCGAAAAATATAGAAAAAATGAAAATTTTTAAAGGTCAAAATCTCATAGAGTTTTCTAAACGATTCAAAACCGACCAAGATTGTAGAGAATATCTTTCAGAAATCAAATGGTCAGAGCGATATGTTTGTAGAAAGTGCAGCCATACTAAGAGTCAAATACGTAAAGATTTTGCAAGAACTTGTAATATTTGTAGCGATACTGAATCAGCAATGGCGAATACTTTGTTCCATAAAGTAAAATTTGGTTTGAAAAAGGCGTTTTTTATTTGTTTTGAAATGTCAACCAGCACAAAAAGTCTTTCGGCTTCTCAAACAGCAGTTCGTTTTGGTGTTCACGAAAGAACCGCAAGGTTATTTATGCATAAAGTGCGTGAGGCGATGAAATCAAGTGGAGATTTTCCTATGACTGGAGTTGTTAATGTTGATGAATACGTTGTGGGTGGTTATGAAGAAGGCAAACCTGGAAGGAGTTATGATAGTACAAAGAAAAAAGCCGTATGTGCTGTAGAACTTACAGATGATGGGAAAGTGAAACGTTTTTATACCTTTCAAATTCCAGATTACTCTTCCAAATCTTTAAGAAAGATGTTTGAAAAGCATATAGGTAAAGATGCGAGAATCACGACTGACAAATGGAAAGGATACAATCCGATTGCTAAGGATTTTGATCTGACACAAATATTAAGTGACAAAGGCTCTAAATTTAAAGCATTACATATTATGATTCATCAGGTGAAGTCGTGGATAAGAACAACTTATTCTTGGGTTAGTGAGAGTAATATTAACAGGTATTTCGATGAGTTTTGTTACCGAATTAATCGTTCCCAAACTAAAGAAACCATTTTTAATAATTTAATCAAGAGGATGGTAAAATCAGATAATATTACTCATCAAAAAATAATATGTGCTTAAATGCTTACCTCAATCCTTTTATTTAAGCTGTCCCGAAGGGTAATGCTTAAATAAAAGATTGCAGTATAGGTACTATCTTAAAATCCTAATGATTTTCTTTTAATTTTTATATATTTGTTAAACTATAGAAAGCGTTTCATTTTCAATAATGATTTGTTTATCTGGTATAGCCTCGACTTGATTGGGGCTATTTTTTTTGTTTTTCTCGTCATTTATAAGATATGTTATATTTTCTTGCTGTTGATTGATTTTCTCTAAATAATTTGGATCATATTCCTCATTTTTTTCCAAATATGGTATATTAGGACCAATAGTTTTTTTTGTACAGCAACATAACTTTTCATTTTGATCCCATGTTTTTCAATGGTTCGATTGTATAAATCTATTGCTGGTTTTTCATTATGTTTAACAGCTACAAAGGCTGGCATAAATAATGCTCTTCTAATATGACTGTTGCCTTTTTTTGATATTTTTGTTTTTCCGGTACTGGTGCCAGACTCTCGTTCAACAACATCAAAACCTGCATAAGAGACTAATTGCTTATAATTTTTAAACAATTCAAAGCCATTTGTTTCTGCTAAAATTGTTGCTGCCGTAAGCATTCCAATTCCTTTTATTCTACAAATATTAGATACCTTTTGTTTTATTATTTCATCTGAATATATCAGATTCTTTATTAATTTCTCAAGTTCTTTGAGTTGCTTATCAAAGAGTTTAATGGTGTCTTGTTGTTGTTTTATCATCTTTTTACTTTTAAACATTGCATGTTCTAGAGCATGAAGCTGATTATTAAAAACTGTTTTTTGTTCTTGTAAATTTTGATACTGTCTTGTGTATTGTCGTAGTTCATAGAAAAACTTACCCATTGGTTGCCATAATTCCAAACATTGTTCGGCTCCCATTTTTGATAATCCTTTGGCATCAATACTATCATTTTTTGATTTTAATCCCAATGAAATTAAATAATGCTTTGCTTTATTTGGCAAAATAATGGAAGTGTTATATTTTCTTTCAGAAAAATACAAAGCACAATTTTCATGATAAACTCCAGTGGCTTCCATACATAGAACCAACGGAACTTCTTTCTCTTTATGGTTTTTCACAACCCATTCGTCCATGTCTTTAAATCCATTTAAAGTGTTTAAAAACGACTTGCTTGAAACAACAATTACTCTCTGATTACTATCAATTACTGACATACAAATGTCAATTTTTTTACTAGCAATGTCCAATCCTACTGAATACTTCAAATTCATAATTTTTTTGTTTTTACGATAACAAAATATTGCACATGCCTTTGCTCATTTTTTATACAACATCTAAATATTAATCTAGTGCTTAAGTACTTATTGAGGCTTATATGTAATAAAAACAAAGTTGATCTTCCTATACGTCAATATCATTAAAATGTATCTAGCCCGACAACGATTATGCAACTTTGTTTTGTTATCAAATAATATTTCAAAGTTAAGTATTTCATATATCTGTATTCAAAGCAAAGATATGAGCCTGACGCTACCGTAACGGAGTGGAGGTAGGGGCTCGCCCAAATAATTAAGAGTAATTAATATGTGAAAAACTAGCGTGCTTTTCAGGCGCTCATCCAATTAGAGGGAAATTTGTATTATATTTTCTAATCCCATTCTTTGGAGCTTCCGTTGTACGTTTTTTTTTTAAGGGTAGATACAAACCTGAAATAGTCTTAAAAAACAAAATCCGCCTTGTGGCGGATTAAGATTATTCTAATTCTTTCTTCAAGAATTTTGCGGTATAGCTTTTTTTGTTTTTTATGATTTCTTCGGGAGTACCTTTGGCGACTAATTGTCCACCGCCTTTACCACCTTCGGGACCAATATCTATAATATAATCGGCTAGTTTGATCACGTCCATATTGTGTTCAATAATTAAAATTGTATTTCCTTTATCTACTAGTTTATTAATTACGGTCATTAGTACTCTAATATCTTCAAAATGCAAACCTGTAGTGGGTTCGTCCAAGATGTAAAAAGTATTTCCAGTATCTTTTTTAGACAGTTCTCCAGCTAGTTTGATGCGTTGTGCCTCACCACCTGATAGCGTTGTGCTTTGCTGTCCTAGTGTAATGTATCCTAAACCTACATCCTGAATTGTTTTAACTTTTCTGTAGATTTTTGGAATCATTTCAAAAAATGGAACCGCTTCATCAACCGTCATATTCAAGACATCCGAGATCGATTTTCCTTTAAAACGAATTTCTAATGTTTCTCTATTAAAACGTTTTCCCTGGCAGGTTTCGCACTCCACATACACATCCGGTAAAAAGTTCATTTCGATCGTTCGCACACCAGACCCTTGACAAGTTTCGCAGCGTCCTCCTTTTACATTGAAGCTAAAACGACCGGCTTTGTAACCGCGAATCATACTTTCGGATGTTTTAGTGAATAAGGCTCTTATTTCGGTAAAAACCTCGGTATAAGTTGCGGGATTGGAACGTGGTGTTCTCCCAATCGGACTCTGGTCAATGTCTATTACTTTATCGATGTGTTCTAGTCCTTCAATTTTTTTATAGGGCTGCGGTTTTTTGACACCATTAAAATAATAAGCATTCAAAATAGGGTAGAGGGTCTCGTTGATTAAAGTAGATTTACCACTTCCTGAAACTCCTGTAACGCAAATCATTTTACCAAGAGGCAACTCAATAGAAACGTTTTTTAAGTTATTTCCGGTTGCGCCTGTTAGTTTTAAAAACTTTCCATTTCCTTCACGACGTTTTTTCGGAATCTCAAATTTCATTTTTCCGTTCAAATATTGTGCAGTAATGGTATCTGACTTCAAGGTTTCAGCTGGTGTACCAATACTGATGATCTCTCCTCCAAATTTTCCTGCTTTCGGGCCAATATCGATCACATAATCGGCTTGCTCAATCATGTCTTTATCGTGTTCTACCACAATAACTGAGTTTCCTATGTCGCGCAATTGCTCTAGTGAATGAATCAACTTTTCGTTGTCTCTTTGGTGTAAACCAATGCTTGGCTCATCTAAAATATAGAGTACGCCCACCAATTGCGATCCAATTTGAGTAGCAAGACGAATACGTTGCGCCTCTCCACCAGATAGGGATTTTGAACTTCGGCTTAAAGCCAAATAATCCAACCCTACATTCATTAAAAAATGCAGTCTATCTTTGATTTCCTTTACTACTTCAGTAGCAATTCGTTTTTGTTTATCCGATAAGTGATTGTGTAAATCATTAAACCAAATGGTCAAATCTGAAATGTCCATATCACACAATTCCGATATGTTTTTTTCATTGATTTTAAAGAATTGTGCCTCTTTTTTTAATCTAGAACCCTCACAAACGGGACAGTTAATCTCGTCCATGAATTCTTTGGCCCAACGTTTTATTGTTGTAGAACCACTCTCGTCGTATTGGTTTTTAATAAATTGAGAAATTCCCTCAAAGTCTATTTTGTAATCTCTCGCAACACCTAGGTTGGGGGAGTTGATTGTGAATTTTTCTTTTCCGCCATTCAAAATCATTTCCATTGCTTCCTCAGGAATTTTTTCGATTGGATCGGTGATTTTAAAGTCAAATTTCTCACCTATGATTTCCAATTGCTTGAAAATCCAAGACGATTTGTATTCGCCCAAAGGCGCAAAACCTCCTGCTTTTATAGACAGCTTAGGATTTGGAATTATCTTTTTTACGTTAATTTCGTTTACCGTACCCAGACCATTACAATGATCACAGGCTCCTTTTGGAGAGTTAAACGAAAATAAATTGGGTTCTGGATTTTGATAGGATATCCCTGAACTCGGGCACATTAAATTACGACTAAAATACCGTACTTCATTCGAATCCTGATCTAAAACCATCAAGACGTTTTCCCCATGATGCATGGCGGTATTGATACTTTCGGATAAGCGTTTTTGATTGTCGGTTGTTTCTTCAACTAGCATTCGGTCTACCACAATCTCAATATCATGAGTTTTATATCGATCCAATTTCATGCCCGATGTGATTTCGCGAACTTCACCATTTACCCTAACTTTCAAGAAACCTTGCTTCGCAATTTGCTGAAACAACTCACCATAATGTCCCTTTCTAGCCCTAATAACAGGAGCCAAAATATTGATGCGCTTATTTAGAAAGTCTTGCGTAATTAATTCCTTAATTTGCTCATCAGAGTAGCTCACCATTTTCTCCCCCGTATTGTAACTGTAAGCATCGGCACCACGAGCATAAAGCAAACGCAAGAAATCGTAAATCTCCGTAATTGTTCCCACAGTAGATCTTGGACTCTTACTTGTCGTTTTTTGTTCAATGGCAATTACCGGCGAAAGTCCGTCAATTTTGTCCACATCGGGACGTTCTAAGCCACCAAGAAACTGTCTGGCATAAGCCGAAAAAGTTTCTACATAACGCCGCTGCCCCTCGGCATAAATAGTGTCGAAAGCTAAGGATGATTTCCCAGAGCCCGAAAGCCCAGTGATAACAACCAGTTTCTCTCTAGGAATCGAAATATCTATATTTTTAAGGTTGTGAACACGTGCACCTTGAACTTCAATCGTATTGTCTTTGTCTAACATAATTTTGCAAAAAAGCAAAGTTACTCTTTTGGTTGATTCTTTCCATAGAACACTTTAGAAGTTTATGTTAAAATCAAGGATTTATAAATCATTTCAGCCTATTTCTAGAAGCAGAAACCAAACGTGTATCAATACAATTCCCTCCCGCTTTCCGTTTCAATCTTATAAGGCAAAACAATTGCCTTATAAGGATTTTTACTGCAATCGGGGCTGTTTATAACGATTTGTGCTTTTAATTATATTTGGCTGTTGCACATAAAAAAAACGCTAATTTGTAGATAGCGTCTTTTGTATAATTTGATATTTGTTCTGTAAAACTTTTGTTCAATGCTATATAAGGAATCTTTTTGTAAACAGGACTTGATAGTGTAACTAGTTGGGTTTTTTATGAGTAATGATTAAATATAGTATTAAGGATAAAACTACAAATGGTATTATGCGCATAATAGTTTCCATTTTTTGTGTATTTAAAGGTTTTGTTATCAAGTTGAAAAACAAATTTAAATACATAAAATATAATAAAAAATAGCGCAAAAGTAATTCGAGCATTCTAGGCTACAAAATGACTATTCTAGGTTGTAATTGGTTTTTCAGTTTGGATAATTAGTTTGATTTTGACTGTGGTTCCAGTTTCTGAGAAAATTATAACGATTGGATTTTCATTCGTAGGCTGCATAATTTGCAAGCGTTCTTTGGCAATAGACAATCCTTTTGAAACATGATTTTTAGTAGTTTCTTTTTTCCCGTTTCCATTGTCTGAAATAAGAATTTGTAAGCGCATGTTTGCTACTCTTGTGAATTCAATTGTAAATGCTGGTTGCACGGAATCTTCAGTAAATGCGTGTTTGAAAATATTTTCTACAAAAGGCTGCAACAACATAGTTGGGATCTCTGTAATCTCTTGAAGGATCGATTGATCAACAATAATTTGAGACTGTATTCGACCATCAAATCGCTTGTTTTCTATCGAAATATAAGTTTGTAAATACCGAATTTCATCTGCGATTGTTATGGTTTGATTCGAAGAGTTATCTAAGGTTTGGCGCATTAAACTAGCTACTTCGCTAATATAAATACTAGAATCAAGAACGTCTTTATTAAATACAAAACTCTGTATGCTGGTTAACGCATTAAATGTAAAATGAGGGTTCATCTGGCTCAATAAAGCTTCTAGTTTAGCTTTGGCAAGTTTGCGTTCGGTTGCGGCTTTTTGCTTCGCTTGTTTTTTTATTCTTGAAACGATAAGTAAAAAACATAGAACAAGACAAAGTCCTATTGCTGCATAAAACCAAGCCGTTTCCCAAAATGGTTTTTTAATAGTAATAGTTAGGATAGTGTAACAAGTCGTTTTACCCGAATGTAAGTCATATACTTCTATTTCTAATTGGTACGTATTGGCCGGTAAGTAAGACAAATAAACATAAGGTTTGTCAGTATATGGACTCCATCGGTCATCACTTTTTAAACGGTACCTGAATTTTAACTTGTTGGGGAAAGTATGTCCTTTAGGTACAAAATCAACAGCAATAGTATTCTGATTGTATTCACAATTTAATTCCTTTGAAGTATAGGTAAACCAATGGTAATTAGTGGACTTAATAGGTACGGAATTGATCGTAATATTTGTGATAGCAATGCTTGAAACCGTTTTTTTATTTGCAGTTAGTTTATCCAGATTGATGGAGAAATACCCTTTTTGGGTACCTAACCATAGTTGATTTTCAAAAATAGCCGAACTACTTATTGCAGCATCACTAAGGCCTTGCTCTTTGTCAAAGAATTGAAATTGCCCATTGCGATAAATAGTAATTCCCTGTTCAGTCCCAATAAAAATATAATCTTTGTACGATTCAAGAAAGGTAAGGGTGTTGCCTATTATTTGATCTTTATTAATGTTTTTTAGTACTTTAAAAGATTTTGAATCATCAATTATTGTAACGGCACCAAATTCTGAAGCAATTATGAGATTGCCTTTGTTGTTTTTAGTGATGAATTTTAGTTTTTCTTGACTCCAAATGTTATTATTCAAAAGGGATTGGAAGGTATTATTTTGATGTTTAAATAAACCTTGAAAAACGGACACTAAATAGGTTTTGTTTTGATTGTTTAAAATACCAACAACATTCAAAGGTGTACTTTTATCAAATTCCGAAAAGTGTTTGGCTTGTAAATGATAGACATTATCATAAATTCGAACACCTGCATAAGGAATGGTTTCTATAAATTGACCATCAGCAGTGAAACCAATCTTGTAGCTATGAATAGGAAGATAATTGATGATTGATCCGTTAAAATTCATTTCATAAACGCCTATATTACTTGTAATCCATAATGATTTTTCGTGTTTTACGATTTCATAAAATTCAATTTTAGAGGCGGGAGTACTATACTCTAGTTCAAAATAGCCATCGCTATGTGTTGGCAGTTTGTTTTTGGTAGTATTGATGTAGGCAAGTTCAGCTTTTTTAAAATCAGTATTCGTAATTGTTTTTACAACAAAATTGGAGCCATCCAAAATCGAAATTCCATCTTGATGCAAAATCACTTTTTGATGATTTAAAGTTTCAAAATCAACAATTTTTTTATTGTCAAATGGATTGTAAACGATGGTTTGATCTAATTGAACTTCATAAATTCCTTTGTCTTTTGAGCCTACATATAGGCAGTCTTTTTCAGGATTATAAGCCACATTCAAAATGCTTTGGGAATCAATCCCATACTCTCTTGAGACGTTAGTTATTTCATTGTTAGCAATAGTAAAAAGTCCGCCACTTAAGTCAAAAACGCCCCAGGCAGCAGCATGTTTTTTATTGTACTTATCTATTGCATAGTCCCAAACAGTGGTGCTCCCGAATGATTTTGTTGTGTTTTTATTTTCTATTAGGTCATTGATATCTAATTGCTCCATAGTAGCTTTGCCACCCACTAAAAGGGTGTTGTCAAACAATCCTAGACTAAAAGCATGATCTAGTTTTAATACTCTCTCTATTCGAGGAAGACTATTTTTGTAGACGATTTTAAAAACACCTTCATTGGAAGTCGAAAAATAAACTTCGTTTTTAGACATAACGAAATCAGTTACGATAAAAACCCCAAAATGAGGTAAGATTCCTTTTGGGACACTAATTTTATTGGTTTTTATATCGATGATAGCTACACCTAGATCGGTACCAACATACATTTTGTTTTTGTAGGCTAACAGTTTTCGTGCTTTAGTATTTGGTAGTCCATTAGAAGCATTGAAAACCGTATATCGTTTGCCATCATATTTGTAAATTCCGCCACCGTAACTGGCAAACCACATATTTCCTTCGCTGTCCTGACTTATATCCCAACAGCTGTTGTTGGTGATTTTTTTTGGTAATTCTAGAGTGGAAAATGTACCGTTTTCAAATTTACAGATTCCGTTTTCGGTACCAATCCAGACATCATAATTCTGATCTAAAAATAAGGATCGCACGGCATTATTAGGTAGCCCGTTAGCAGTTGTATAATTTTTTGCAGGTTTATATTGAGCAGTTATAATCAGGCTGCTCATTAGGAGTAGAGGAAGGAGAAATTTACTGATTAATTGCATCCATCAGTGTTGATTTATTGTACTCGGTAACAGTTATTAAGTAGCCATTAGAGAGTGTTATTTTTTTGTTTTTTGTGTGAAATGATTTGATGAATTTTTTGTTTACGATAGCGCTACTACTTACTTTTAGAAATAAACGATCTGTTAACAATTGATGCATTTCTTTTAATGATTTAGAAACAACAATAGTTTCATTAATGGTCTCAATTTTACATTTCCCATCACCATTTCCCGTCTCGCAGTAAATGATGTCTGTTGTTGTTATTACTTTAAAGCCGTCATTGCTAGATAGTATAATAGACGTATTGGAATTATTTAAGTTGTTTTTTAAAACCTCAAACCGTTCTTGACTATTGGCTAGCGCAATCTTATTTTCAAAACGATCTATAATCGATTTTATATTTAAGGGATTTATAGGTTTCATTAAATAATCTAAAGCACTACACTGAAGCGCATCAATATATTTATTAGCATGTCCAGTGACAAACACAATTTCAAATGGAACTTTGGTATAATGCTCGACTAATTCAAAACCATTTCGTTGAGGCATCTCAATATCCAAGAAAACTAAATCAGGCTTGTTTTTTTCGATAGAAATAATTGCTGCGTCTACAGAGTTGCACAAATCTGCGATGATGATTTTTTTATCACCATAAATTTTGCAAAAGCTGTGAATGAGCTCTCTTGATTTGGCGTCGTCATCAACGATAATTGCTTTTATAATCATAGGTTAAATAGGGGCTAAAAATGGCAAATAGAATGATGGGGTCAATCAATTTACTGTAAATGGTATTTTAAGTATTTAACAAAAATACAATTTTAATTATACCTTCCCGAATTAAAAAGACGCTATTACGTAAAAAAAACGCTAATTAGTTGATTAGCGTTTTCTTTTTCTACTGGCCATATAGTTTGCAACGGCTTCTTTTGTTGTTAGCCAGTTTCGGCCTTCTTTGTAAGCATCAATTTTACCTTGCCTAGCAAGTAAGCTGATGTATTCTTGCCCATAAGGCATATCTGGCTCTTGAACTAAATTAGAAATAGCAATATATTCAGCCTCGTTTCCTGGAAGTGCAGTTAAGTATATATTTAATGTACGCTCAATTGCTTGACACATCAACAAAGTAAGTTTTTGATAATTCCCACCATTAGCTTGATTTAATGCTTCGTAGTATTTTTTACGGTCATTTTTTAAGATAATCGCTGGCGGAAAACCAGCACGCATCAATAATAAATTCATAGCCAGTCTTACTGTACGTCCATTTCCATCAAAGAATGGGTGAATCCAGACGAGTTTATGGTGAAAAACAGTTGCAAGCTCGATATCATTAAGGTTTAGTGGATTGGTATTGATAAAGTCAATTAACTCATCTAATAAAATTGAAATTTTAGTAGCATTTGGTGGAACAAAATTAGCTCCTGAAATACGAACTCCTCCGTTACGTAAACGTCCTGCAAAATCCTCTTCAATAGAACGTAAAACCAATCCGTGCAAAGATAAAATATCGATACTACGCAGGACATATTCATCATTTATTATGGAGAATAGGTAGTCAATTGCTTTATCGTGATTGTGCGTTTCAAAATGTTCTCGCAATGATTTACCTTTGATCGTTATTCCTTCTTGAAGTACCATTTGCGTTTCTCTTAAACTCATTGTATTTCCTTCAATACTATTAGAATTATAGGTCCATTCTATTGATAAACTTTCTTTAATTTTATTCAAAGCTATTGCGGGCAAAGGTCTGCTGGTTTGCAGTTCTTGCTTTTTTTGGTACAATCGATCAAATGTTGTTTGAAACTCTTCTCTATAATTTACATCTATCTTCCACATAACCACAAAGATAGTATAAATATCGGATCATTCAATAAAACACCCTATCCGATAGTAATAAAAAATAATATCGAAGATGATTACTCGATCGTCATTGATTTTAATTTTGTTCGATACGCTTCTAGCGCTATAGATTTAGAAATAAAACCATGGTATTTTTCGTCTTTTATGACGGGTAAAAAAGCCATTTTTGAACGTTCAAATTTGTTCATTACAGTTTCCATACTATTAAAAGGGTAAATTACTTCGGCTGGAGTGGTCATGATGTCTTTTACTAAAGTATATTTCACTCGGTACGAATTAAATATTATTTCTCTAATATTATTAAAATGTACAATACCGAGTAAGTGTTTATCTTCATCTACTACCGCAAAAATTACTTGGTTCGAATGTGATATTAAATCGACTAGTTTTTCTAAATTTTCTTCAGGGGAGATAGTCAAATAATCGGTTTGAATAATGGAAGTCGTTTCTAGGGTTGACAGGACATTAGTATCTTTATTGCTTGTAAAAGCATGCCCTTTTTGTACTAAACTTTTTACATCCATTGAGTGTTTTTCAAATCGTTTAGAAATAGCAAAACTGATCGAAGCCACAATCATTAATGGAAGCATTAAACTGTAACCACCAGTAATCTCGGCTATCAAGAAAATGGCTGTCAATGGAGCATGGAACAAACCGCTTAAGATCCCTGCCATTCCTACAAGTGTAAAATTACTCACGGGCAAGCGCGTCAGTCCTGTTAGATTTATAAATTTCGAAAAGAAAAAGCCAATATAGGATCCTAAAAATAGTGCTGGCGCGAAGTTTCCTCCATTTCCTCCTGATCCCAATGTTATTCCCGTTGCAAAAACTTTTAACATCATAGTACAACCTACAAAAGCAAGTAGTATCCATGGGTTGTCTCTAAAACTTCTAAAAAGGGTATTTTCTAGTAATTTTCCGGGATCATTTTCGGATAATACTTTTATACTCTCATATCCTTCTCCAAATAAAGTAGGAAAAACAAAAATTAAAACGGCCAATATAGAAGCGCCAAACAAAGCTTTCTTGTACGGGTTTAGTTTTAGTTTGTGAAAAAAATGTTCTGTTCTTTGAAAATTTCGAGTGTAATAAATGGAAACAAAACCAGTGAAAATACCTAAGAGAATGTAAAAAGGGATCTTGTGATAATCAAAAACTTGTTGTTGTTTAAAATTCAATAAAATGGTCTCATCTAATACAATTTCGGATACTAAGGCTCCAGTGGCAGCGGCAATCATAATAGGCGTAAAAGCAGATATACTTACGTCTACCAATAAAAATTCGATTGCAAATAAAACTCCTGCGATAGGTGCGTTAAAGGCAGCTGCAATTCCAGCTGCTACTCCGCAACCAATAAGTAAGGTTCTGTCTTTGTAACTAAGTTTATATTTTTGGGCATAATTAGATCCAAATGCTGCACCTGTTACCACAATAGGACTCTCAAGTCCCGCCGAACCTCCTAAACCTACAGTTAAGGAACTCGTGAAGATCTGTGCATACATTTGCTTTTTGGGAATAATACTAGCTTTCTTGGCTACTCCGTATAAAATTTGAGATGTTCCTTTTTCAATAGAACCTCCCAATACTTTTTTGACAACAAAAACAGTTAATAATAGACCAGCAACAGGCAAGATACTATTAATAAAACTCAATTTTAAAATTACATTAATGTAGGTTGCAAATGAAAAAACCCAGTGGGCGAATGTCTTTAAAACAATTACTGCAAAGGCTGAAGTGATACCAACTAATACACTAGATAAGAAGATGAATTGCTTTTCTGTCAGTATAGATTGTGACCACGCAATTATGCTTTCTAATTTAGATTTAATTTTTTTGAACATTTATTTTTATTTGAAAACGCTAAATTACTATTATTTTAAGCATTAGTTAAATTTTTCAAAGCTTCTTTTTTACTCAATGTTTTTAAGTCTGAATGACTAACATATTCAATTACTGCCGCAACATTAGTTTTACCGTATTCTCTTAAAGACCAAAAAATAGCTTTTTTAATCATGAATTGGATGCTATCTTGATGTTCCACACATTTTTTCTGTTAGTTTAAATCAGTTTTTAATTTAGAAGAGGGTAGAAACTGAATAAGTCTTCTGGTGAGCTACATATTCAGGAATTAAAACCAAGTCTTTTTATGTGTAATTTCATTTAAAATCCAATTGCGGTATCATCGCCTCTAAAGTCGGCACCACCTTCTAGTTTTCCATTTGGTAGTACTAACACAGCGTCTACTTTTCCTATTACTGGTGTATTTTTTTCATTAATCAAATAGCCTTTTACTTTTAAGGTTTCTAATGTTTTAACATCAAATGCATTAGGTTCAAATGTGATTAAGTCAGGCAGCCATTGATGATGAAAACGAGCGGCATTTACTGCTTCTTGCATGCTTAAATCATATTCGTAAACATTTAAAATCGTTTGTAATACTGAAGTGATAATCGTTGATCCACCTGGCGATCCAACTGTCATGAATAATTTGCCGTTTTTTTCGACTATTGTTGGAGTCATAGAACTCAACATGCGTTTGCCTGGAGCAATACTGTTGGCTTCATTTCCTACTAACCCAAACATATTGGGGCTACCTGGTTTTGCGCTAAAGTCATCCATTTCATTATTTAACATAAAGCCCAATTCATCACAATAATATTTTGATCCAAAACCTGCATTTAAGGTAGTTGTAGCCGAAACTGAATTACCAAATTGATCTACAATAGAGTAGTGGGTAGTTTCCATACTTTCATTATAAGTCACCGCACCCTCTTTAACATCCGAGGATAAGGTGGCTTTGTCAATGTTAAAAGTACTCATTCTTCCTTTTAGGTAATTATCGTCCATTAGTGCTTTGAGCGGGATTTTTACAAAATCAGGATCTCCTAAAAAATAACTTCTGTCAGCGTAAGCTCTTCTTTCGGCTTCAACAATAATTTGGATTCCTTCGGCCGAGTTGTGACCCATTTTTTTCAAATCATACGGAGCTATCATTTTCATTATTTGCGCTAAGCAAATTCCTCCACTACTTGGCGGAGCCATAGAAATAATTTTTAAATCTTTGTATTTAAAGGTGATTGGGTTTCTCCATTTGGCTTCGTATTTAGCCAAATCTTCCATTGTGATAATTCCACCTTTACTTTGTAAATAAGCAACTAGCTTTGAAGCTGTTTCGCCTTTGTAAAATTCATCTTTTCCGTTTTTTGCAATTCTACGTAATGTATTGGCTAAAGTAGGATATTTAATCGTATCCTTTTCTTTATAAACCTTTGATAAAACCGAATTTACACCGTTAATTTTGATTAGTTCGGCGCGGTAATCGTTTAAACGTTCCTCTTGTTTATGGGTTACAATAACCCCTCTTTCGGCTAATTCGATTACGGGTTTTAAAATTTCCGACATTGGCAAAGAGCCTAGTTTTTTATGCACGGCAAATACACCTGCAATAGTTCCGGGAATCCCAATTGCCAAAGGCGTTTTGGTGCTTTTGCCAGGGATTACATTGCCGTTACTATCTAGAAACATGTCTTTTGTGGCTGCTAAAGGAGCTTTTTCACGATAATCCAAAGTTCCTGTTTCACCATTGGCTTTGCGATAAACCATAAAACCACCGCCACCAATATTTCCTGCATAGGGATAAGCCACAGCAAGTGCTAACTCAGTAGCAACCATCGCGTCAAAAGCATTGCCCCCCTTTTTCATTATATCTGATCCAATTTTTGAAGCTTCAGCTCTTGCTGATACAACCATCGCTTTATTGGCAATAAGTCCTGTAGGTTGAACAGTACTAGTTTGGGCTTTGCATCCACAACAAGCGACTATTAACAGTAGAATTAGTTTTTTCATTTCTGAGGTATTTATAATATTGATTTAATTGTAATTTTAGAAACCTGTAGCTTTATTATCTTCTCTTTTGTCAGCGCCTCCTTCTAGTTTTCCATCTGGCAAAATTAAAATAGCATCCACTTCGCCAATGATCTCTTTGTTGGTTTCGTTGACTTTATAGCCTTTAAGGATCAGTTTTTCTAGGAGTTTTTTATCAAAAGACTTAGGTTCGAAAGTGATTTCATCCGGTAACCATTGATGATGAAAGCGGGCTGCGTTTACAGCTTCCTGCATACTCATATTGTATTCGTAAACATTCAAAATGGTTTGTAAGACCGAAGTAATAATAGTAGAACCTCCAGGTGTTCCAACCACCATAAATAATTTACCGTTTTTTTCGACTATAGTGGGTGTCATCGAACTCAACATTCTTTTTCCAGGTGCAATACTATTGGCTTCTGTACCTGTAAGGCCATACAGGTTAGGTACGCCTGGCTTAGCACTAAAGTCGTCCATTTGATTGTTAAGAAAAAATCCTAATTCGTCACAATAGATTTTAGAACCGTAATTATCGTTTAATGTTGTGGTGGCAGATACGGCGTTACCATCGGCGTCTACAATAGAATAATGAGTAGTTTGCTTGCTTTCGTATCCTGCAATATTTCCCTTTGAAATACTAGAAGATTTAGATGCTTTATCAAATGAAAAATCACTCATTCTTTGATGGATGTAAGTAGCATCAAGTAATTCTTTTACAGGTAGTTTTACAAAATCTGGATCGCCTAGAAAAGAGTTTCTGTCAGCGTATGCTCTTCGTTCGGCTTCAGTAATTAGTTGGATCGCTTTTACACTATTGTGGCCCATCTCTGCTATGTTATATGGTTCGATCATTTTCATGATTTGATTCAAACAAATACCGCCGCTGCTGGGCGGTGACATAGAGGTGATTTTTAAATCTTTGTATTCAAAAGTTATGGGTGAACGCCATTTGGCTTCGTACGTATTTAAGTCTTGTATAGCCATATTACCTCCTTTGTTATTCAAAAAACGGACTAACTTCTGGGCTGTTTCTCCTTTATAGAATTCGTCTCGACCATTGGTTGCAATACGATGCAAAGTTGCAGCTAGTGCTGGATATTTTATAGTGTCTCCCACTTTGTATGCTTTCGAAAATAAACTACTGGGACCATTTGTTTTTATAAAAGTTTCCCTGTATTTTGATAAACTTTCCGCTTGATGTTCAGTTACAACGACTCCTTTTTTTGCTAAAGCGATTACAGGTGCTAGAATTGTAGCAATTGGTAAAACACCATATTTTTTATGTACTTCAAATAAACCTGCAACAGTAGCTGGAACCCCAGATGCAAATGCCGAAGCTGTACTTTTACCTTCAATAACATTCCCGCCATTGTCTAGAAACATATCCTTAGTCGATGCCAGTGGAGCTTTTTCTCTATAATCTAATGCGCCAGTTTCTCCGTTTGCTTTTCGAAAAACCATAAAACCACCACCTCCAAGGTTACCAGCTTGCGGGTAAGAAACGGCTAAAGCTAACTCTGTGGCTACCATAGCGTCAAATGCATTTCCGCCTTTTTTCATGATCTCAACTCCTATGATTGAAGCTTCTTCACGTGCTGAAACTACCATTGCTTTGTCCGTAACTAAGCCGGTAGCGTTAATTGCTGATTCATTGGTCTTGCAGCCAATTAGAATAAGGAATAGAAACGGAATTATTTTCTTCATAATTTCTTTTTAAATGGTGAACTGCTTTGGTTCGAAAGTGGCAAAACAGAGTAAATTCTATTGGATCAGTTTTGCTTTATAAGTATTCCAATATTTCCGATTGTTCCAATACATGTTGCTTTAAATCTTCAAAAAAAGTGGTAAATTCATTTTCAAATTCATCGTAAAACTGTTCCAGTTCCTCCGTTGCAAATTGCATTTTGGATTTGAATTTTGTGAGGCTATCCATCTGCGTCAATATGGTATGAATTCCTGATACTGTTTGATAAGTTGATAACCAATTTTGTTTGATCATATAAGGCAAGTAATGAATCGTTCTATCGGTTAAATGACCACGATTGTCTTCAAGTGATTGATAAAAAGCTAAAATGTATTCTTCTAGATTTTCATTCGAATATTTCGTCCAGTTCTTAGCCAAAAAATGATCGTAGAATACATCTACAATTACTCCTGCATAGTGATGGTATCTAGCGTGTAGTTTTTTGGTACTTTGTCTAAATATAGGATGCGCATCTGTAAAGGTGTCAATAGCTCTATGAAGGATAATTCCTTTTTGGATATCCGTAGGGTACTGGTCAAAATGTTTCCCCCGAATTCCATCGGCCATAAAATTCCCTATTTTGATGTGATCGTTATCTCCTGAAAGATAAATGTGTGCTAAAAAGTTCATTCGCCTAAATTATGAATTCTAAATGACTTTTTTAAACGCTCAATTATTATATTTGTCGAAATTATCGAGATAAATCAAACTTTAAAATTAATAAGAATGACTTTAATAAAATCAATATCTGGAATTCGTGGAACTATAGGTGGCAAAGTAGGGGACAACCTTACGCCAGTTGATGCCGTAAAATTTGCTTCGGCTTATGGTACTTGGTTGAAAAACAGCAGCCAACCTAAAACGGATAAGGAAAAACTAAAAGTAGTTGTAGGTCGTGATGCACGTATCTCTGGTCCTATGATTCATAATTTAGTAGTGAATACTTTGATAGGTCTTGGAATTGATGTTATTGATTTAGGTCTTTCGACTACACCAACAGTTGAGATTGCTGTTCCTCTTGAAAAAGCTGATGGTGGTATTATTCTTACCGCTTCTCACAATCCAAAACAATGGAATGCCTTGAAGTTATTGAATGGAAAAGGGGAATTTTTAAACGGAATTGAAGGTGAAAAAATTCTTGTCATTGCAGAAGCTGAAGCGTTTGATTTTTCGGATGTGGATAGTTTAGGTGAAGTTACAGAGAATGATGCTTATATGGATATTCACATCGACGAAGTTTTGAACTTAGCTTTGGTTGACGTTGAAGCTGTAAAAGCGGCCAAATTTAAAGTGGTTGTTGATGGTGTGAACTCATCGGGTGGAATTATTATTCCTAAATTGCTGGAGCAAATGGGGGTTGAAGTAATCAAATTATACTGTGAACCAAATGGTCACTTTCCGCATAATCCAGAACCTTTAAAGGAGCATTTAACAGATATATCAGAATTAGTAGTGAAAGAAGGTGCTCATTTAGGAGTAGTCGTTGATCCTGATGTAGATCGTTTGGCATTTATTTGCGAAGACGGTGAAATGTTTGGTGAAGAGTATACACTTGTGGCTTGCGCCGATTACGTTTTGAGTAAAACTCCAGGAAACACGGTGTCTAATATGTCTTCTTCTCGTGCATTACGTGATGTAACCAATAAACATAACGGAACTTACGAAGCTTCGGCAGTTGGGGAAGTGAATGTAGTTGATCTAATGAAGAAAAATAACGCCATTATAGGTGGTGAAGGTAATGGTGGAATCATATATCCAGAATCACATTATGGACGTGATAGTTTGGTAGGTGTGGCTTTATTTTTAACGCATTTAGCAAACAAGAAAATGTCAGTTTCTGCTTTGCGTGCATCGTATCCTGAATATTATATGAGTAAAAACAAAATTGAATTAACGCCACAAATTGATGTTGATGCAATTCTTGTTGCAATGACCGAAAAATATAAAAACGAAGACATAACTACAATCGATGGTGTGAAAATTGATTTTGCTACAGAATGGGTGCATTTGAGAAAATCAAATACAGAACCTATAATTCGTATTTATACCGAAGCACCTTCACAAGAGAAAGCGGATACGCTAGCTTTGAGAATTATTGACGAAATTAAAGCAGTAGCTGGAATCTAAAATTTCCAATTGCCTTTAGAATAGAAAACCCTTTCAAATAGATTTTTGAAAGGGTTTTTATTTGGATAGATTTGTTAATTATCAGATGGAAGGCAATCAAATGTTTTTCTTTTATTTTCATACCAAGCATTCATACCTTGTGGGAAATGCATTAATTCTTGCATTTCTCTCATTGCTTTGCCATGAGCATCATCTGCTTTTTGAATCATTTCTAACGCATGGTTTTTACTTTGTTCGGCCATTTCTTCAAAAGTATTTGCGTGAAATTGGGCTTCACAAGCTCCACCAAGTTGTTTACAAGTCATTGTTTTCATAATATAGTTTTTTAATAAAAGACTAAATACGTAGCATTGATAGGTAATTCATAGCGAAATTAATTACGTATTTTAGTCATTATATAGTGTTGTATTGCTAATATAGTGTAAAATAATGAGAATTTAAAGTGTTTATGGTTGAAATTAATGTAATTTGATAATTACTATGTTTTTGTTTGTAGTGAAATGTAGTTGGATTTTGTAGCTTGTCCTTCCCAAATGGGAAATTTAGTAACTCATACATGAGTTAAAAAGGATTACCACCAAACAATAAAAAGTTCGGTATAATAATTACCTTGTTTTTGCCAACATAAAGGACTTTGTTTTTCGAGTCTGTTTAATTTTAATACGTTTTCAATAGTGTTTAATTCCTGCCAAGTTTCATTTGTTGCCGGATGTATTCCCCAATCTTTTTTTGTGGGTAAATAGTATAAATTGTCAGGATTGTGAAGTTCTATAAAAGTTTTTAAGTTTATGTAAAATCCTTTGATCGCTGGTAAGTATTTAGGATCTAGTTCTGTCTTTAAATTATAAGGTATAAACAGAGAAACAAGTAAACATAATTTTTGAGTAATTGTGCTAACATCAATATTTTCTAGTTGAGATACAGCGCATGGGTGAAATAATAAAGGAAATTGTTTTGTCTTTAGTTTATAGAGTTTCTCATTCAAGGAATCGTTTCTATTGGGACCGATCCAATTAAGGATTGGCTCGGAAGAAATTGACGGATCAAACAAGTAAAATTTGTATGCTAGCTCTAAATGAATTTGTTGTTTCGATGCTGTGTTTTCAATAATAAAATCAATTTCACCTATCGTCTTTTGATTTTCAATAATTTGAACATTTTCATAAATAATTCTGAAATTGATGGATTCTTGAATTAGTTTCGAAACAACTTTCTCAACCAAATGTCCCAGCCGAATGTTAGTAGGTAATTCAAAATCTGATATTTTTTGAATATCAAGAGATCGTAAATCAAAATTTAAAAAGCCTGTGAGCGTACTGTCTAAGCTGCCTGATTGTAAAATTGACTTAATCCTAGATGTTGAATTCATGCAGATTTTTTTTTTTGTATAAATATAGGAAGACTGTTCTAAAATACTTCTCTTATTCGTTTTGAATAAAGAGCGAATTTGGTCAATAATTGCACAATGATATAAAAAAAACAGGATAAAGGATCTTAAAGTTAACAATAGACTTAATCTTGCCATTCAGACTACGGCCGAATCCCCGTAAGCATCTCGACAATATTGTTTATGTTTAAATTCAAGTTACATTATTACGCGAAGACACACAAAGAGAGCACAGAGGTACACAAAGTTTAAAATATCTCCAAAATTGATATGCTCACTAAGGAGGAATCCCTGAGAGTTGCTCGGAAAAATAAGTGTTTTATGTTTGTCTTGCAGAAGTAGTTTAGAGTGATAGCTTCGTTCCTCAAAATGATTTTTAGTGCACAAAAACTCCTAGCCCCGGTAGAAGTGAAAGCGATTGCAGGGAGAAAACCGCTTTTTTCTGGTTGGGGCAGAGCGACTGCAAGAAGCTCCTGAAACAGCCTAGAAAAAGGGTTTTGTACCAAAATGGCTGTAGCGGATGACGGGAATTGCTCCTCAAAAAAAGTATTGATTTAAAGCAATTCTTCGACGTGGCGCTTGATGTTTTCGGCGATTTTTTTAGTGGGTAAATCGTTGTCGTCGTTCCCAAAAGGGTCTTCGATTTCTTCGGCAATTAGCTCTAAACTGGCCAAGACGTAAAAGGTGAATATCACAACAGGAATGACGTAGTACCCTAAATTAAACACGTATCCAAAAGGCAATGTCATCACGTAAAAGAAAATAAATTTCTTGATAAATGCACTGTAAGAATAGGGGATAGGCGTGTTTTTTATGCGTTCGCATGCACCACAAATATCGGTTAAGGATTGGATTTCATGGTTTATGATGATGAGTTGGTCTCCAGTTATTTTTTTTGAATTATAGAGGTCGTTTATTTTATGAAATAAGATTTTGGCCACTTGGTTGGGTCTGTGTTTGTGGTGTTCTATAATAACATCTTCAAAAAGTTGCTTGCTGGTTTCTTCGTCTTTTAAATGTTTGTTTAAGATAGAGGCGTAGCTTGGGATTATTTTTCTAAAAAAAGCACGATCTGACTCTTCAGTTAAAATTGCCGATAGTTTCAGGGCTAGATTTCGAGAATTGTTGACTAAACTTCCCCAGATTTTGCGGCCTTCCCACCAGCGATCGTAAGCGGTATTGGTACGGAAAACCAGTAATAACGAAATCACAAATCCAAGCATTCCGTGCATGATGGAGATGTTCTTGACATGGCTGTCCTCTGGTAAAACCCAATATTCTATTTCAAGATACGCTATCCCAGCCGAATACAAACCAATGAAAATCATCATGGGAATTAATTGGCGAAAAGTGTCGGCTTTATGAAAACGAAAAATGAAGGTAATCCAGTCTTTTGGGTTGTATGAAATCATGGTGGATGAATCGAAAGTTAAAAGTCTTGTTGTATAAAAATATATTGTTGCAGCTAGGCAACGCAAAGTAATGAAGTCTAAATATAAATGAGATATAAAATTAAGATAAAACTCATTAATGTCCTAAATAAAATATTTAACCAGATAGAAACATAGAAAAAAAAGTAAATGATAGAACAATTATTGTTTTCACAAAAGGAGACTATGCTTCAAGCAAAAGCGCTCTGTACCTCTTTTTTATAGCTAATTATGGTTATGTCTCTAGCTGGTAAAAAAGATATCATGAATAAAAAAAAATAATCTAAAATATTTAACCACATAGAAACATAGAAAAAAACTAAATGATAGAACAATTATTGTTTTCACAAAGGGAGACTATGCTTCAAGCAAAAGCGCGCTGTACCTCTTTTTTATAGTTTATAATGGCTATGTCTCTAGCTGGTAAAAAAGTTATCATGAAAAAAAAAATCTAAAATATTTAACCAGATAGAAACATAGAAAAAAAAGTAAATGATAGAACAATTATTGTTTTCACAAAAGGAGACTATGCTTCAAGCAAAAGCGCTCTGTACCTCTTTTTTATAGTTTATAATGGCTATGTTTCTATGCGGTAAAAAAGATAAGATGAATTAAAGTTATTTAATATTTAACCACATAGAAACATAGAAAAAAAGTAAATGATAGAACAATTATTGTTTTCACAAAGGGAGACTATTCTTCAAGCAAAAGCGCTCTGTACCTCTTTTTTATAGTTAATAATGGCTATGTCTCTAGCTGGTAAAAAAGATATCATGAATAAAAAAAAATAATCTAAAACATTTAACCACATAGAAACATAGAAAAAAAGTAAAAAATAGAACAATTATTGTTTTCACAAAGAGAGACTATGCTTAAAGAAAAAGCGCTCTGTACCTCTTTTTTATAGTTAATAATGGCTATGTCCCTATGTGGTAAAAAAGATATCATGAATAAAAAAAAATAATAATCTAAAATATTTAATCACATAGAAACATAGAAAAAAGTAAATGATAGACCAATTATTGTTTTCACAAAGGGAGACTATGCTTAAAGCAAAAGCGCTCTGTACCTCTTTTTTTATAGTTAATAATGGCTATGTCTCTATGTGGTAAAAAAGATATCATGAATAAAAAATATTAATAATCTAAAATATTTAACCACATAGAAACATAGAAAAAAGTAAAAGATAGAACAATTATTGTTTTCACAAGCTAGACTATGTGGAAAGCAAAATCGTTCTGTAACTCCTTTTTTTAGATAATATTGGCTATGTTTCTATGTGGTAAAAAAAAAAACATAAACTACTTGATCATTTAAAAATTGATAGTTCCTGTCAATTCTTTTAAGGCAATTTCGGATAGTTTTGCTTGAAACTGTGCATCGCTATAACGCACTTTAGCATTAACATAATTCAATTGTGCAGTTCTAAACTCAATGGTTGTTATGGTCCCAATGCGGAACTTATCTAACGTAATATCAAGATTTTGCTTGGCGATAGCCTCATTGGTTTCCTCGAGTGTGATGAGTTCTAAGTTGGTCAAATACGTTTGATACGCCATAGCGAGTTGGCTGTTTAAGGCCAAATTTTGTTGATCAATTTGGATGTTTGTATTCTCAATTTGTAAACCAGCAATTTTTTCATTTCGGCGTTGCGCAAAACCATCAAATATGTTTAACGAAGCGCTAAAACCATAATTCAAACCACGAGCAGATGATTGGGTTGTAAATCCCAAACTTGATTCGTTTTTGGCAAACTTGTAACCGGTATTTACAGCCACAGTAGGGTAGCGGCCTGATTTTACTTGCTTCAGTTCAAGTTCGGCTACTTTTTTAGCAATGATTAAGGACTCGATTTGTGGGTTTTGCTTTTCCGCTCGTGCTTTTAATTCGGCATAATCTAGTTTGTTTTCCATTTCAAAATGGTCCATCACTTTAAAATCGATTTGGGTGTCTCTTGCTAACAATTGGTTCAAAGTAACTTTTGAATTTTTATACAATTCTTGCTGTCTCAACAGCGCTACTTTATCTGTATTGATATCCACTTGCGCATTTAGCACTTCTAATTTTGAGGCTTTTCCAATTGTAAAACGATTTTTGGCTAGATTGACACGTTGATTCGAAATCACAATGGTAGTATCTAAAGCGGCTAGTTGTTGCTGCTGTTGAACTAAGTTATAATAAGCCGCTTGCACATCACTAATTTTTGTGATGATTGTTAGTTTTAACTGTGTTTCACCTAGCTTTTGTAATTGCTCTAGTTGTTCCTTTTTGGCAAACATTTTGAATCCATCAAAAATAGTCCAATCCAATCCGAGACCGTAATTCAAACTATTGCTTTTAGCATTATCTAGGCTAGTAGTAGTACCGTCTGATCGGGTTTGTGATAAGTTTTGCAAGTTGTTGTTTTGCGTTACTGAGGCAGTCGCGGTAGGCAACATACCTGCATTACCCGCGCTTACATTAGTCTGACTTATTTTTAAGTCGTTCTTAGCAATCTTGATTTCGTAATTGTTTTCAAGAGCAATTTTTACCGCTTCTTCCAGCGATAATACTTCCTGAGCATTTCCTTTTATGAAGCAAAAGAAAAGCAGTAGTACCGTTTTGATAATTATTTTGTGGTTCATCTTATTTACTTTCGTTTTCATATTCTTCAATGTGATCAAATTCTGGGTAATGTTTGCGGGCTTTAGACCACATTAAATACAAGGCAGGAATAACAAATAAGGTTAATACCAAAGAGAAAATGGTTCCTCCTACGATGACAACTCCCATCCCAATTCTACTCGTTGAAGCTGCTCCAAGTGACATCGCAATTGGTAATGCCCCTAATGAAATGGCCAAACTGGTCATTAAAATAGGACGCAAACGTGCCTCCGAAGCTTCAAGAATGGCTTCGAGTTTTGGTTTACCTTGTTCTCGCAGCTGATTAGCAAATTCTACAATTAAAATCCCGTTTTTAGTCACCAAACCAATCAACATTACGGTTCCAATCTGGCTAAAGATATTCCAAGTTTGGTCAAACAACCACAACGAGAATAAAGCTCCAGCAACGGCCATAGGCACTGTTAGAATAATTATAAATGGATCTACAAAACTTTCGAATTGTGCAGCAAGTATTAAGAAGATTAATAACAAAGCCAGTCCAAAAGCAAAAGAAGTATTCGAACTACTCTCTACAAAATCTCTGGATTCACCACCTAAATCAGTAGTGAAAGTATCGTCTAGTACTTTGGCTCTAATTCTTTCCATGGCTTCAATACCATCGCTGATACTTTTGCCTGGAGCGAGAGCTGCTGATACGGTAGCCGACATGAATCGATTATTATGATACAACTGTGGGGGCTTACTTTGTTCCTCTGTACTCACAATATTGTCCATCTGGATTAGTTCTCCTTTGTTGTTTTTGACATACATTGAAGTTAAATCCAATGGTTTTGATCGGTCTTTTTGATCAAATTGTCCAATAACTTGGTATTGTTTTCCTTTTTTCATGAAATACCCAAAGCGTTGTCCGCTTAAGGATAACTGCAAAGTTTGCGCAATATCAATTACGGATATCCCTAAACTCTCCGCTTTTTCACGATCAATAGTTACATTGATTTCAGGTTTGTTGAATTTTAAATTCACATCAGTCATGGCAAAAGTAGGATCTTTATCTGCTTCTTCCATAAACTCCGGAATCTTCTCTTCTAATTTGGCAAAACTCTGCGTTTGAATAATGTATTGAATAGGCAAACCACCACGTCTACTTACTGCAATGGTAGGTTGTTGTGTTACTGATGTTTTTGCATCAGGATATTGTTTGGTCCACTTGGTTAGTTTTTCGGCAATTTGATCTTGTGATAGTTTTCTGTCTGTTTTCTCTTTTAATGAAAGTCGAACAAAACCGCTATTTACAGATGAGGATCCAAAACCTGGCGAAGTCACCACTAAACTCACTTGTTTCTCCGGAATAGAGTCATCTACTAATTGTGATATTTCTTGCATGAAACGATCGGTGTATTCATAACTGGAACCTTCAGGTGCAGTCATTCTCAGGATTAGCGAACTTCTATCGTCATAAGGTGCTGTTTCTTTTTGCAACAAATTATAAAATACAAAGATCAAGGCAAAACAAGCAAATAAAATAGGGAAGCTCCACCATTTTTTGGCCATGAATTTGCTTAGTGCATTGGCGTACTTGCTGTTTAGTTTTTGAAAGTACGGTTCGGTTGCAACATAAAATTTTGATTTTTTCTGTTCGCCGCCTTTCATTAAATACGCGTTTAACATTGGCGTAAGCGTTAAAGAAACAAAAGCCGAAATCAAAACTGCCGCACCAATCACGACACCAAACTCTCGGAAGAGTCGGCCCACAAAACCTTCTAAAAAGATTACTGGTAAAAAAACCGCTGCTAGGGTTATGGATATCGAAATAACCGCAAAAAAGATTTCGTTAGATCCTTTTATAGCTGCCTCGATAGGCGTCATACCTTCTTCTACTTTTTTGAAAATATTTTCGGTGACTACAATTCCGTCATCCACTACCAATCCAGTGGCTAAAACAATCGCTAACAATGTCAGTACATTAATTGAAAACCCAAACAACCACATGATAAAGAATGTAGCAATTAAAGAAACTGGAATATCAATTAAAGGACGGAATGCGATGGCCCAATCCCGAAAGAATAAGTAGATGATCAAGATTACTAAAAAGATCGAAATCCCTAATGTTTCGGCTACTTCTAGCACTGATTTCTTTACAAATATGGTATTATCCAGCGCAATGTTTAGTTTGATATCTTTAGGTAAATCCTTTTTTAAAGCTTCAAATTGTTCGTAAAAAGCTTTGGATATGTCTAAATAATTAGCCCCTGGTCGCGGTACAATGGCAAGTCCTACTAACGGCAAGCCAGATTGGCTTAATTTAGTTTCGATATTTTCTGGACCTAATTCAGCTCTTCCCACATCGCTCAATCGCACGACTTTTTCACCTTCTGTTCGAATGATGATGTTATTAAATTCTTCGGCTGTAGCCAAATTACCAACAGTTTTCACCGTCAATTCAGTATTATCACCAGTAAGTTTTCCTGAAGGTAATTCTACATTTTGTTTGTTTAAAGCAGTACGCACTTCGGCAACTGTTAATCCATACGATGCTAATTTTACAGGATCAATCCACAAGCGCATAGCATATCGTTTTTGACCCCAAATTTGAACACCACTCACACCAGGAATGGTTTCTAATCGTTGCGAAATCACATTCTCGGCATAATCACTCAATTCAAGTGGCGAACGAGAATCACTTTGTACGGTCATTGAAATAATCGCATCACTATTGGCATCAGCCTTAGAAACCACTGGCGCAGCATCAATATCTTGTGGCAAACTACGAATGGCTTGTGAAACCTTATCACGTACATCATTAGCCGCTTCTTCAAGATCTTTGTCTAAGTTGAATTCAACGGTAATCGAACTACTTCCTTGCGAACTTGAAGAGGTAATATTCCTAATTCCGTCAATAGAGTTGATTGCTTTTTCAAGTGGTTCCGTAATTTGCGATTCAATAATATCACTATTGGCACCCGTGTAATTTGTTCGAATAGAAACCTGAGCAGGATCAATTGAGGGAAATTCACGAACACCTAAATAGGTATACCCAATAATCCCGAACAACACAATTGTCAAATTCATAACAATGGTCATGACAGGCCTTTTTATACTTAATGTAGATAAACTCATTTAGCTTTATATTTATTTTGATAGTTAGGCTTTCGCCAAAAATCTATTTTTTGATACTAATTTTTACAGGCGCATCATTTTTCAGGGCCATTACTCCAGTGGTAATAACAGTATCGCCAGCTTTTAAACCAGATAAGATTAAAAGAGAGGCATCTGTTCTTGTAGCTGTTTCCACCATAATTTCTTTGGCTTTCCCCATATCCGAAATGAATACTTTTTTTCCGTTTTGAACCGGAATCACCGCTTGACTTGGAACAACAATAGCGTCTTTAATTACATCTAGCGGCAATTCTACATTTGCAAAAGTACCGGGTAGTAATTTACCATCTTTATTATCGGTGATGGCGCGCACTTGTAAGGTACGTGTACTAGTTTCTACTGATGGTTCAATGGCATACACTTTGGCAGTATAGGTATCGGTAGAACCTGAAACTTTAAATTTTAATTCGGTATTATTTTTAACTTGATTGGCATATTTTTCAGGAATCGAAAATGTGATTTTTAGTTTTCCAATGTTTACCAGATTTGCTACAAGAACAGTAGGAGAGATGTAGGTTCCCTTAGAAATAGAACGCAAACCAATGCGTCCTGAAAATGGCGCACGAACAGCTGTTTTAGCAATTTGTGCTTTAATCAATTGGCTTTGGGCTCTGGTCGAAGCATGTTCAGCTCTAGCCACATCGTATTCTTCTTGGCTGATGGCTTCTTTTTGCAAAAGCAATTTAGCTCTTCGCTCGTTTTCTGAAGCTAGACTTTCTTTAGTATTTGCTTGACTTAATTGTGCTCTTAACTCGGTGTCGTTAACTTTAAAAAGCAGTTGCCCTTTGGTAACATTGCTTCCTTCTTGAAAATTAATACTTTCGACAATTCCAGATACTTCGGAGCGAATTTCTACTTGTTCATTGGCTTCAATAGAGCCTGATAAAGACAAATTATTATCAAAACTTTGTGGTTGTACCACAATTCCTGACAAACGCATCGCCTTAGATTTTCCAGATTTATCATTTCCAGCATTGTCATTGCTTTTGTTTTCCATTACTCGGTAAGCGATAAAGCCTCCAAAACCAACAACTAGTGCGGTGTATATTATGTATTTTATTTTCATAGGAAGTGCGTATAGTAGGTTTAAGTATTGATAATAATATGTTAAAAAACAAATTTAGGCTTTACATTTCGGAATCGGCAATTTGTTAATTTTTATTTAACGTTTGTGTATACAAACATTTGATTAACGGCATAAATACTGATTTATCTTCAATATTTAAGATGTTTCCGCTTAATCAAAAAATAAAATAGTACGATTTTGAGATCCCAAAAACAAAATAGGACGTTAAAAAAAGGGAAAGGTTTAATGTAGAATTGAAAAAAAATGAAATTACTATGGAATGAAAGTCCATAGATTTGGTTATCAGTCTAAAAGTCTGCTATGTAAAAGCTTTACTACTTATTTTTTTTGCCATTGATTACACTGATTTTTACAAATTAAAGAGTTAGGCTTAGTAAAGGGTATTATTGGTCCATAAAAAAGCCGCATGAAAGTTCGTGCGGCTGAGGAAAAAATATAATGATCCTAGTCGAGATGCATATCTTATGGATTTAATTTTAGTATTTCCGTTTGAAACGTTTGTAACCCTTTTCCAATTTCAAAAGCGTGTCCTAGCTGCGCTAAAGTTCGTTCCAGAGCTCCTAAAACAGCCATAAGATCATTGGCAGAGACTGAACCCATATGACCAATTCTGAAATAGGTTGCTTTAATATCAGGCAATAAACCACCAGCAATAATAATATCGTTGTCATTCATTTTAGCATTAAATGCTGCGCCATCAATTCCTTCAGGATAATAGATTGCAGTTAAGGTATTAGCAGCTAAGGCTGTAGTAGGTAATGTTTTTAAGTTCAACGCTGTGATTGCTGCTCTAAAAGCTTTGGCTAAATCGAGATGTCTTTTTACTCTTTTATCCATGCCTTCTTTACAGATGATTTTCAAGCTTGTCTCTAAGGCTACGACCAAGTTTACCGCTGGTGTCCCAAAATAGGAAGGTCTACGATCTTCATACGCTTGCATAACTGGCAACCAATTACTCCAGTCAGCATAGTAATTTGGAACAGCTGTTTTTCGGTTTTTCCAAACATTCATTGCTTTTTCGGATACCATTAATAAAGCTAATCCTGGTGGTACTCCAACCGCTTTTTGAGAAGCTGTTAAAACAACGTCAAGTCCCCATTCGTCTTGATTTAATTCCTCTGCAGCTACTGAACATACGCCATCTACAATAGTTAATACATCATATTTTTTTGCCAATTCAGCAATGGGTTTTGGATCGATTAATATTCCTGTCGAAGTATCTACCTGTGTAAGAGTTAGTGCTTTGTATGATTTTGTTTTTAGTGCTGCTTCAATAGTTTCAAGAGGTGTGTTTTCGCCTAAAGGTGCTTCTAAAAGTGTTGTGTTAGCACCAGAACGATCTAAAATATCTTTATAACGTTGCCCAAAATAACCCGAAGAAATAACCAACACATTATCTCCTTGCTCGATGAGATTGGCTGCAGCCATATCCATTGCTAATGTACCTGTACCGGCAATGATGAACGGTTGCCCTTTTGGTGCTTTCCAAACTGTTCTCATCAATTCGAGGCTATTGCCAAAAGTTTCAATAAAATTAGGTGCGACGTGACTCGTTGTTGGTATTGCCATCGCTTGTAAAATAGCTGGTTCAAATTCGATTGGACCAGGAATCATTAATAATTTTCTCGCTTTCATAGTTCTTTATTTTAATAAATTAAGTTGGCTTACCAGAATTCCGTCCGCGTCAGCATAGATGTAATGATCTGGAATAAAAGTGGTGCTTCCAAATTGTACTGAAACGCCTGTTTGCCCCTGATTGCGCTTGATGCTTTTCACGGGAGTAGTGTTTAAAGCCTTAATCCCTATATTCATTGTGTTTATGATGCTACTATCCCGGATAGATCCATTTACAATTATGCCTTCCCAATTGTTTTGTATGGCTAAAGTAGCTAATTGATCACCAATTAAGGCACAACGGAGCGAGCCACCGCCATCAATTAAGAGTACTTTTCCAGTTCCGTCGCTTTCTAATTGTTTGCGAACTAAGGAATTGTCTTCAAATAATTGTAACGTAATTATCTGTCCCGAAAATGTTTTTTTGGTACCAAAATGGTTAAAAATGGGATCCGCGCAAGTCAAATGTGTTTCGTGTTCATCCCAAAGATCTGCGGTTGTAAACATAATTATATTTTTAAAGGACTTGGTTTAATAGATCGAATTAGAAAAGGCAACATGATTCCATGTTGCCTTTATTTTCAATAAAAGTGTCAATTAATTTTGTAGTACTAATTCAGGTTTTGCTACCGTTTTTTTGCTTTCGAACTGATCGCTGGTGTTTTTTGCACCATCGGCTTTTAAAGCTTTATCTCCAGCAAAGAACGTTTTGTGATCATCACCTAGGTTTGATCCCGCCATTCTTTGGTGTTTTACACAAGCTACTCCTTTACGAATTTCCTGTCTTTGAACGCCTTTTACGTAAGCCAACATTCCTTGCTCTCCGTAGTATCCCTGCGTTAAATCATTCATGTGAAGCGCAGTTGTATGGTAAGTAGGCAACGTAATTAAGTGGTGGAAAATACCTGCTTCTCTTGAACTATCCAGTTGGAAAGTACTGATTTTTGCATCTGCACGACGACATAAATCCGAATCGTCATATTTAACATCCATTAACGAGCTTCTGTCATAATTAGTCATGTCTTCACCATTTGCAAGCATTTCATCATACGCTTGATTACGGAAATTTAATGTCCAGTTAAAAGAAGGAGAGTTGTTGTACACCAATTTGGCTGTAGGTACTACTTCTCTAATTCTATTTACCATGTGTGCAATTTGTTTCACATTTGGCGTAGGTGTTTCAATCCATAAAAGATCGGCTCCGTTTTGCAAACTCGTGATACAGTCTAAAACAACTCGGTCAATATTTGTTCCTTCTTTAAATTGGTACAAGCCATTTGGCAAACGTACCGGACGTACTAACTTACCATCTCTTTTTAGTAATACATCATCTTCAAGAGCATCTTGAATATCAATTTCTTCGGCATCAACAAATGCTAGGTATTGCGATGCTAAATCGCCTGGTTCTGTGCTTACGGGTAACTTTTGAGTCAAACTAGCGCCTTCTGAATCGGTTCTAGCAACGATGATTCCGTCTTCGATTCCTAGCTCTAAAAAAGCATAACGTATGGCATTAATTTTCGAAAGGAAATCTTCGTGCGGTACTGTTACTTTTCCGTCTTGGTGACCGCATTGTTTTGCATCCGAAACTTGGTTTTCAATTTGAATTGCGCAAGCTCCTGCTTCAATCATTTTTTTAGTTAGCAAATAAGTTGCTTCTTCGTTTCCGAAACCGGCGTCAATATCAGCAATAATTGGAACGATGTGTGTTTCAAAATTATCGATTTGATCTTGTACGTCTTCTCCTTTTTCTAGTCTTCTGAATAAATCATTCAATTCAATCGCATCAGCTTGGCGTAAAAAATCGTAAATTTCTTTTATCAAAGCAGGAACAGTTGTTTTTTCGTGCATTGATTGATCTGGCAAAGGTCCAAATTCTGAACGCAAAGCAGCAACCATCCATCCTGATAAGTAGATGTATCTTTTGTTGGTTGTTTTATGGTGTTTCTTTACGGCAATAATGTTTTGTTGGGCAACAAAACCATGCCAAGAACCTAGTGATTGTGTGTAGTTTGAGGCATTGGCATCATATTCAGCCATGTCTTTTCGCATGATAGCTGCAGTATATTTTGCAATATCAAGGCCTGTTTTAAAACGATTTTGAGTAACCATTCTTGCGGCGCTTTCAGGATTAATAGCGTTCCAAGTAGCTCCGTATTTCGCTTTTAAATCTTTTACAGTTTGCAAAGCAGAACTATAATTACTTTGTTCTAAATTTTTCATAATTTTGTGTTAGTTATTGTTTGTTAATAATTAGATCCTGTTGATTGTGACCGCAATCGCAGGATTGTTTTTTTTATATGTATTTGTAAGCGGGTAGTGTTAGAAATTCTTCGAAATTTTCTGCAATGACCAATTCATCAAAAAGTGAAATAGCCAATTTTAATTTGCTTTTCGTACTGTTTTCTGCTCCAATTTCAGCAGTAATTTTAGCCACTTCATCAGATAGTAATTCTTTGTATAATTTCAGGTCGAATGTGCGCCCGTCTTCCAGTTTTACTTCGTTTTTCAACCATTGCCAGACTTGTGTTCTTGAAATTTCGGCAGTAGCGGCATCTTCCATTAAATTATAGAGCGCTACAGCTCCATGGCCTCTCAACCAAGCTTCGGTGTACAAAATACCTACGTTGATATTTTTTCTAATTCCGGCTTCGCTCACAGTTCCTTCAGGAATAGCGACCAAATCTTGCTCAGTAATATGAACGTCGTCACGTGTAATGTGCAATTGGTTTGGTGTTGGCATGTGTTTGTTGAATTCAGCCATAGCAACCGCAACTAGTGCAGGGTGTGCCACCCAAGTTCCATCGTGCCCGTTTTTAACTTCGCGCTCTTTGTCTTTTCGAACTTTTTCTAAAGCGGCAGCATTTGATGCTTCGTCATTTTTAATCGGAATTTGAGCAGCCATGCCGCCTATCGCAAGAATGCCTCTTTTGTGGCAACGCTGAATAACCAATTTAGAATACGCATCCATAAAGGGTGTAGTCATGGTTACTTGATCGCGGTTAGGAACTACAAAATTGGGGTGGTTTCTAAATTTCTTGATATATGAAAATATGTAATCCCAACGGCCACAATTCAAACCGACAATATGATCTTTCAATTCATAAATAATTTCGTCTAACTGAAAACTAGCAGTAATTGTTTCGACTAAAACCGTTGCTTTAAAAGTTCCTTTTGGCACTTCTAGATATTCTTGAGCAAATTCAAATACTTGGTTCCACCAGCGCGCTTCTAGGTAATGCTCTAATTTGGGTAAATAAAAATAAGGAGCAGTGCCGCTTTTTAACATGATTTGTGTGTTGTGAAAAACATACAATCCAAAGTCAACTAAACTTCCCGAAGCTATTTCATTGTTAATTAAAAGGTGTCTTTCGTCTAAATGTAATCCTCTAGGTCTAACTAATAAAACGGCTGTTTCTTGATTTAAGGTATATGATTTATTGCGTTGTGTATCAATTAACGAAATGGTTTTTTTATTGGCATCAATTAAGTTTTGTTGACCACTTATGGCGTTTTTCCAAGAAGGAGCTGTGCTGTCTTCTAAATCGGCCATGAATGTTTTAGCGCCTGAATTTAATGCATTGATAATCATTTTTCGGTCTACAGGGCCTGTGATTTCTACACGTCTGTCTTGTAAATCATGCGGAATTGTTCCTGCAGTCCAATCAGAATTTCTTATATCAGTAGTTTCTTTAGGAAACTCAGGGAACTTTCCGCTATCAAAAATGACTTGCTGCGCAACTCTTGCTTTTAATAGTTCTAGTCTTTGGCTGTTGAATTTTTCATGCAATGCGGTTATAAATGCTAATGCATCATCAGTTAGAATTTCTGGATAATAATTAGTAACCTCATTTGAAAAGTTAATTTTCGATTGTTTTAAAAATGTGTCTTTCATCGTGCTTATAGATTTATAGTACAATGCTAAAGAATATATATTTACAAAACAAGCGAACGTTCGTTAAATATTCGTTTTTTATTAAAAAAGTATATTCGCAATAATGTAGATTTTAAGCTATTTGTAAGTAGTTGTAAATAAAGATTTTGTTTTGTTTTTGTCATGTTTTTCGGCGCTTGGCGTTGCTTTTTAAACTTAATTATAAGAAGTTATTAAATGCAAAAGGAATATTTTTTCAAAGTAAAATACCAACTGAAATAAAATTAAAAAAAATGGCACTTTTAAAATAATTAAGATTAATCTTATGTTGTTTGTAAAGCAAGAAAGAGGTGAGAAGAGAAGAATTCGATAAAAAGGAAGCTAATAACTTAGAGGATAGAGTTATGAGTGTTATTCTAAATTAGAGTAATTATTAAAAATAAACGAAGTAAATAAGAGTGAAGATAAATGGTAAATTACAGTTTGTCTTATAACAGATTACTTATACCAATACTATTTATAAAACAGTTGAATCGGTAGTTCGAGCATAGTTTAGAACCACGATTGCATCTCGACTGCGCTCGATTTGACAAAAATCAGATTTTAAAAAAAGGGAAGGAAAAATGGATTGGAATGATCTAAAACTAACTAATGTAATTCCAGATGTTTTTCTTTTTGGTAAGTTCGATATAAACTGCTCTAAGGCTTGCGTGTTCTGGTTTTTCGAGCGGTGCATCTTCTTTTAATATTTTCATGGCATAGTTTCTGGCTAGCGCCAAAATGTCTCGATCCTTCACAATATCAGCAATTTGAAGGTTGAGCACACCACTTTGTTGGGTTCCCATTAAGTTTCCAGGACCACGAAGTTTTAGATCCACTTCGGCAATTTCAAAACCATCGTTAGTACTCACCATTGTTTCCATACGGGTTTTACTGTCTGAACTTAATTTATGGCTGGTCATCAGTATGCAATAACTTTGATCGGCACCACGACCCACGCGACCGCGCAATTGGTGCAGTTGTGAGAGTCCAAAACGTTCGGCACTTTCGATAATCATCACCGAAGCATTAGGAACATTGACACCAACTTCAATTACGGTTGTTGCTACCATAATATTGGTTTTACCTTCGCTAAAGCGTTTCATTTCAGCATCTTTATCTGCAGGTTTCATTTTTCCGTGCAAAATAGAAATGGCATATTGAGGTAACGGAAAATCACGCGAAATACTCTCGTAACCGTCCATTAAATCTTTAAAATCCATTTTCTCCGATTCCTGAATTAACGGATATACAATGTAGATTTGGCGTCCTATGGCGATCTGATCACGAATGAATTTCCAAACCTTTAAACGGTTACTGTCATAGCGATGTACCGTTTGAATGGGCTTACGACCAGGAGGCAGTTCATCAATTACGGAAATATCCAGATCACCGTACAAACTCATCGCTAAAGTTCTAGGAATAGGAGTAGCAGTCATCACTAAAACGTGTGGCGGAATGGTGTTTTTTTTCCATAATTTAGAGCGTTGTTCCACTCCAAAACGATGTTGCTCATCAATAACAGCCAATCCTAGATTTTTAAATTTTACTTTGTCCTCTAGTAAAGCGTGAGTCCCAATTAATATTTGCAGACTTCCATCTTCAAGTTCTTCATGAATTTTTCTACGGGCAACGGTTTTACTCGAGCCCGTTAATAATTTTATGTTGATATTTAACGGAGCAGCAAGTTCAGTTAGTCCTATAAAATGCTGGTTAGCCAAAATTTCTGTAGGTGCCATCAAACAAGCTTGAAAACCGTTGTCTAGTGCTAATAACATGGTCATAAAAGCTACGATTGTTTTACCAGATCCTACATCACCTTGTAACAATCGGTTCATTTGGGCATTGGTACCCATATCGGTTCTTATTTCCTTAATCACTCTTTTTTGTGCTCCCGTGAGAGAAAACGGCAAGTGATTTTGATAAAAATTATTAAAAAATTCGCCCACAACTGTAAAAGGATGTCCTTTTATCTTGTGTTTCTGAATCAGGTTTTTAGTAATTAATTGCAACTGAATAAAGAACAATTCTTCAAACTTTAATCGGAATTGGGCTTTCGCCAAAGCGTCACTGCTTTTAGGGAAATGGATGTTGATTAAGGCGTCTCTTTTAGAGATTAGCTTTAATTCAGCAATCAAATAATCAGGTAATGTTTCGGTAAACAACGTATGCGTTTCTATAAATAGCTGTTGCATTATTTTGTTAATCGTACGGTTTGAAATCCCACGATTAGTTAGCTTTTCTGTCGAAGGATACACAGGCTGCATCGCTGATCGCAAGCTTTTTTCATGTTCGCTAAGCAATTCGATCTCAGGATGTGCCATATTGTACATGCCGTTAAACGACGTGCATTTTCCAAAAATTACGCAAACTTCATTGATTTTTAGTAATTCGCGAACCCACTTATGTCCTTGAAACCATACGAGTTCTAATTGTCCTGTATCATCCACAAAAGTGGCTACAAGGCGTTTTCTTCCTTTGCCAAATTCAACCGTTTTTACATTGATAATTTTACCAATGATTTGTACCTCGGCCACATTGTTTTGCAACTCGTTGATTTTGTAATAACGGGTGCGATCAATATAGCGGTTGGGGTAAAAATTAATTAAATCCAGATACTTATGAATTCCCAATTCCTTACGAAGTAGCTCGCCCCGATTGGGACCAACGCCTTTTAAGTATTCAATGGGAGTAAGTAGGAGGTTGTTCATTTATTTGGTTTGGACGCGAATCAAACGGATTGACTTCTCTCGACTGCGCTCGAGATGACAAAAAAACGCGGATTAAAACGGATTTTTAATTTGATGAAGCGAAGATAGTTTTTTGTTTGGAAATTTGGAAATAGGATCGATTGAATCTAAGGTACGGGAATGGCTGGTTTTATTCAAAATCATAATTTTAGGGTTGAAATCTATAGATTATCGAAAAGTAAAAATGTATTGCTTTTGTTTTTAAACAAAATTTCAAAAAACAGCTAAAATAAAAACCGTTCATATGTCTAACAAAACGATAATTTTTCACATTTTTGCAAAAGCAATATATTAGACACAACCATTAAAGATATAAAATGATACTAGATAAAATAGAAAATTACAAGCTATATGCGGGTATTACGGAAAGACTAACCAAAGGATTTGAATTTATAAAAAATACAGATTTGGTTGCCATTGCTTCTGGAATTTATGATATTGAAGACAAAGCTGTTTTTGCCATTGTTCAAGAATATGATACTAAGGAAGAAAAAGATTGTGTATTAGAAGGCCATACAAAGTATATTGACATTCAGTACATTGTTGAAGGAACTGAATTAATGGGTGTTACTACAAAGAACAATCAAAAAGTTGTTACTAGTGATTTAGATAAAGATTATACTTTTTATGAAGGAGAAACGGCTTATATAAAATTAGTTAGCGGAATGTTTACCGTGTTTTTTCCAGATGATTTGCATCGACCTTCTGTTCAAGACGGACAATCGTCTAGAGTGAAAAAAGTTGTGGTGAAAGTGCAAATCTAGATTGTATTAAAATATATTCATTAATCCAGAAGTCGTTATTGCTTCTGGATTTTTTTTGCTGAAAAGCGAAAGAATTGGATCTAATCTAATAAAATTGTGAATTCTACTTCAAACGCAATATCTTTGGAACAATAACGAAAAACAAAAAATAAAATGACAACGCATCTCGCTCTTTTACGTGGTATCAATGTTTCTGGACATAACATGATGAAAATGGATCTATTGAAAACTACTTTGGAAAAAATAGGCTTCACAAATGTAGAAACCTATATACAATCTGGAAATGTATTTGTAGATAGTGAAGAAGAGAGCGCAGCAAAGATTGGTTTTATAATCAAGCAAGAGATTTTTAAAGCGTTTGGTCATGATGTTCCAACAATTGTAATCAGAATTGAAGATTTACAAAAATGCTTTTCGAATAATCCTTTTTTGAAGGAGAAAGAACTAGATATTAAAAAAATATATGTCGCTTTTGTCTCTAAGGAATTGCGTTCTGAAAATATCAATGATTTAAAAATAAGTCAGTTTAAACCTGATGAGGCCTCAATTGATGGCAACCGTATTTTTATTAAATACGCAGTTGGCGCAGGGAAAACACGATTAGATCAAAAATACATTGAGAAAAAACTGAGTCTTACTGCAACCATTAGAAATTGGAATACAGTGACGCAGTTGTTGAAAATGTATGAGGAGCGATAAAAGTAGAGACGCACTGCAGTGCGTCTCCTATAGAAATTTATTTTTCTAATAAATCACAATACCAAAATCCAAAATCAAAAGCATCTGGAGCGCTAGTATCACAAGCAGTATCTGAGGATTCTTCTTTTTCAGGTTTCTCGTATTTGCGGTAAACGATTTCTCCAATTTCAAAATCAATAGGTTTTGAAAATATTGGACCGTCGAAAGTAAAAGTGTGGAATTCGCCGTTTTCGCCACAAACATCAACGTTGTCTGGTAAATCGTTAATGAAATCTTGGTCAATTATCCGACCAACAAAACTCTTATCCAAATAGCGTTCGTTTACACAAACCACGATAGTTTTAAAACCTAAAAAAATGAATTCTTGTATCAAGTCGTGTGTTGGGATTTTCCATAACGGGAAAACACCTTGAAAACCAATCGTTTCTAATTTATCTTCGCGGTATTTACGCAAATCTTCTAGAAATATATCTCCAAAAATAGAATGGGTCACACCTTGGTTTTTTAATTTCCCCAATGTTTCCTGCATAACTGCTTCGTACACTTCCATGGTTGGCATTTCGGGAATTTGCATGATTTCTAATGGCAATCCTATGCTTTCTGCTTGTTGATGTAATAGTGCTACTCTTACACCATGCATCGATATGCGCTGAAATTGTTGATTCACACTAGTGAGCAAACAATTAATTTCAAATTCTGGATTCTGTGAAATTTTGTATAAGGCTAGAGCAGAATCTTTTCCGCTGCTCCAGTTAAAAAGGGCTTTGTTTTTCAATGGGATTGTATTATTTATCAAGTAGTAAACTTACAAAATTAGTTCGATTTGTTCAGCAAACCTTTGTAACTTTGACAATCAGATCATTTTTATGGCTTTATATAAAGATAAATACCAAACGGAGTCAAATCGATTGAAAAACTGGGATTACTCCAGTGAAGCTATCTATTTTATTACTTTGGTAACAGATGATAGAGCGTGTATGTTTGGAACTATCGAAAATGACTGTATGATTTTAAACGAGAATGGGAAAATTATTGCTATCGAAATATTAAAATCGATTGCTATTAGAGAAAAATGGTTTTTTCATGGTTGGGTTATTATGCCAAATCACATTCATTTGTTGATAGAAATTGTGGAAACGCACGACGTAGAGACGCACTGCAGTGCGTCTCTACAATCGGAATTGGAATCGGAATTAAAACCACAAAATTTATCACGTAAACCTAATTCGATTTCGTCATTTGTTGCCATTTTTAAATCGGTTACAACCAAACAGATTAATCTGCTGGACGGGTCGAAACAAAATAAAATTTGGCAATCCAATTACCATGATCATATTGTACGGAATTACAATTCGTTTGATAAAATTTATTATTATATAAAAAACAATCCAAAAAATTGGAATCAGGACTCCATAAATCCATATTAAAATGAAATACCTTTTATTGTTTATATCTTCTTTTGCAGTAGCGCAACAATCTCAATTTGTCGATTTTAAAACCGTACATGCAGCTCTTAGCGTTAACCTCGAGGAGAAATCGATTTCTGGTTTGGTGGACTATTCGTTTGCCATCTTGCAGGATGTAGATACTATTAAAATTGATGCTCAAAACATGGAGTTTTCGGAGGTGCTATTCAATCAAAAGGAGGTACTATTTATCAACACAAAAAAGCAACTTTTATTAGTTTCGAACTTTAAGAAAGGAAACAATACCATTCATTTTAAGTATTTGGCTAAGCCAAAACAAGCGCTGTATTTTGTAGGTTTAGAAGAGAAAGGTAACCTACAAATTTGGACCCAAGGTCAAGGAAGATATACCAGTAATTGGTTTCCAAGTTTTGATGATGTCAATGAAAAAGTTGTTTTCAATATGCAAATTGAAGTAGATACCAATTATCAAGTAGTTTCAAATGGTATTTTGAAATCAAAAGTAAATAAGGACGATCAAACTATTTGGCAGTTTAGTATGGATAAGCCTATGAGTTCGTATTTATTAATGCTAACGGTAGGTCAATTTGAAAAGGAAATTGTAATGGCTAAATCGGGTGTTCCTTTAGAGTTGTATTATGAATCAAAGGATAAGGCTAATTTTGAACCCAGCTATCGTTACTCAAAAGAAATGTTTGATTTTCTAGAAAAGGAAATAGGAGTGAAGTACCCTTGGAAAATTTACAGGCAAATTCCGGTTCGGGATTTCCTATATGCAGGGATGGAAAATACGACAGCCACTTTATTTTCCAGTAGGTATGTAGTAGATTCAATAGGTTTTGAAGATCGTTCGTATGTTAATGTCAATGCGCATGAATTAGCACATCAGTGGTTTGGTGATTTGATTACGGCCGAGAGTGGAAAGCATCATTGGTTACAAGAAGGTTTTGCGACTTATTATGCCTTATTAGCCGAGAGAAAAATCTATGGAGACGATTATTTTTATTCTAAATTATATGAATCTGCACAACAAATAAAGTATGCTTCTAGAACCGATTCTATTCCGGTTTTGAATGCTAAAGCAAGTTCGTTGAGTTTTTATCAAAAAGGAGCTTGGGCACTTTTTGTACTGCATGAATCCATTGGCGACAAAGCATTCAAAAAAGCGGTTTGTAGCTATTTGAACAAGTATGCTTACCAAACGGTGATCACGCAAGATTTCTTTGATGAAGTGAATAAAGTATCCCGTTTTGATACTCAGGAATTTAGTAAAGTATGGCTAGAATCAACAGCTTTTAATACGCAGCAAGCTAATGATTTATTATTCAAAAATAAAACAGCTTCTTTGCTTATAGAAATCGAAAAATTAAAGAAAATTCCCTTGGTCGATAAAATGATTTTCTTTGCTAAAACACTACAATCAGATGCGTATCACACCGTCAAAGAAGCGATAATTAATCAGTTAAAAAGCGAAACTTTTACAGGTAAAAAAGAACTGCTACAGGTCGCTATGGCTACAAATAATATTCAAGTTCGTCAAGCAGTTGCGGCATCATTATCTAAAATACCAGAAGAATTTAGAATCAATTATGAAAGCTTACTAGATGATAAATCCTATCAAACCCAGGAAATTGCTTTGTATTATTTGTGGAATAATTTTCCTGAGAATAGAGCAGAGTATTTGCAAAAATCTAAAAATTGGATTGGTTTTAATGATTACAATTTAAAAACATTGTGGTTATCGTTAGCACTTTCTACAGATAGCTATGCGGCAGATAAAACTGTATTAATTGCTCAATTAATAGGTTATTCGTCTACTAGCTATGAGGCCACAACAAGGCAAAATGCTTTAGAGAAATTAATAACTTTCAAACTTGTAAATGATGAAGTATTGAAAAACTTGGTCAATGCAACTACACATCATATGTGGCAATTTTCTAAATTTGGTCGTGACACTATTCGAAAAATGCTCAAAAACTCAGAGAACAGGTTAGCATTCGAAAAAATACTTCCTACTTTAAATGATAGTGAGTATTTTCAATTGAACCGCCTGTTAAAAGAATAAAAATTTACCAAAGTTGTCCTACTTCGTCTCTAATAAAAGCCAAGGCAGCGCTGCTTGGAGAAGATTTTTGTAATAAGTCTGAAATGATCAATTCCCTCAAACTATCAGCATCAGTAACTTTTTCGTTTTCGGTAGCCAGCCGAATCATTTGATTGGTAGCATTCTTAGCAGTGACAACAATCGACCAACATTCATTGGAAATATAAATTTGCTGTGCTAAATTATGTTCAAATTCTTGTTCGACTTGTGCGATTACTAAGTTTCGGTATTCATATTTGTCATTAGAAAGTGGGGCAATACGCACCATCAATTGCGATGGATTGATACGTTCCATAAATAAAGTCATGCGTTCATAGGCCTGCAAACGAAGCGGCAAAGTCGCCGACTGATTGTCTTTTTGTAACAACCAACGTCTTGTATTTTTTTGATCTTTAAAATGAGCATCAAATAGATAATATGCTACCGCTCCTGTAATAAGAGATGGAAGTGTAAAAGCAAGTACTTGGGTGATTGTAGTCGAATCCATTAGTCGTTTTTTAGGTTACGCAAAAATATACTTTTTGTCGGAAATACATCAAATTTATAATGTTATTTCAACTAGGCTATCGTACTTTTGTTCAATAGATTTTTTCAGCACTACTTAGTCAACAAGCATATTTTCATGGAGAATTACATTATTATTTTATTGTGCGTAGCAGCTTTTGCAGCTGGTTTTATAGATGCCATTGTTGGTGGTGGTGGTTTGATTCAAACACCTGCAGGATTGATTTTATTACCTAGTTTACCTGTATCAACGGTAATAGGAACTTTAAAAATCCCTGCTTTTAGTGGTACTTCATTTGCAGCTTATCAATATTTGAAAAAGGTAACTATGAATTGGAAAATTTTATTGATAATGATGGCCTTGGCATTACCTTCGGCATTTTTAGGATCAACTATATTGACCTATATGAGTAATGATTTCATGAAGCCGTTATTGCTTTTTATACTTTCTTTATTAGCTATTTATACCTACGCTAAGAAAAATTTCGGTCAAAAAGTAGAACGTGATATTTCAAACAGGAAGCTACTTTTAAATTCGGTTTTAATTAGTGTTATTGTTGGTTTTTACGATGGTTTTATAGGTCCAGGAACAGGCAGTTTTTTGGTGGTTGCTTTCATTGCATTGATGGGATTTGATTTTTTGCATGCTTCCGCAAATGCTAAGATGGTGAATTTAGCGACCAATTTTGGTTCTATTTGTTTGTTTGCACTCAAAGGGAAGATCATCTGGGCAATAGCAATACCTATGGCTGCATGCAATGCAATTGGCGGCTGGTTAGGGGCTAAGCTCGCTATTAATAAAGGGAATGGTTTTATTCGAATTTTCTTTTTGGTGGTTGTCGTGGGAACTTTAATTAGGTTTGCCTATGATGTTTTTTGGAAAAAATAGCATGTTGTAAGTCAAATAGAGTTATTTCTCACCTTTTACGGATCACGGATATAAGTATCGATTTGCACTTCAGTGTTTCACTTTATTTTTTGAGAGTTTCAGCCACAGATTTAAGATGTTATAAGGATTAATTTTTTTTACTGTTTCCAAGTTTTTAAAACTTTGAAAATCAATGTTATCTTTGGAAAGATAATAGTCAGTAAAGCTGTCGTTAAAGTTTTTACACAACAAAATTTCATTATCTCAACCAAATCTATGGACTTTCATTCGATAGGGCTTTAGTAATGCTTTTTAAAATTGTATCAGTTGCAACTTTATTAAATCTTAAATTCTTATTTTTGCATAAATAGAAAATTTTCATGCAACAATACATTTCTCAACTTAACGAAGCGCAACGCGAACCTGTTTTACAAAAAGAAGGCCCTATGATCATTATTGCAGGTGCTGGATCAGGTAAAACACGTGTGTTAACCATTAGAATTGCATATTTAATGAGTCAAGGAGTTGATTCTTTCAATATTTTATCGCTCACTTTTACCAATAAGGCAGCGCGTGAAATGAAAAAACGAATCTCAGATATTGTAGGTTCTGGAGAAGCTAAAAACCTTTGGATGGGAACTTTTCACTCTGTTTTTGCTCGTATCTTACGTTCTGAGGCAGACAAACTGGGTTATCCTTCTAATTTTACTATTTATGACTCGCAGGATTCACTGCGTTGTATTTCAGGAATTATCAAAGAAATGCAACTGGATCGTGATGTTTATAAACCCAAACAAGTTTTAGGGAGGATTTCTAATTTTAAAAATAGTTTAGTTACTGTTAAGGCTTACTTTAATGACCCTGATTTGCAAGAAGCAGATGCGATGTCTAAGAAACCTAGAATGGGGGAGTTGTATCAAAAATACGTAGAGAAATGCTTTAAGTCTGGAGCAATGGATTTTGATGACTTGTTGTTAAAAACCAATGAGTTACTAACTCGTTTTCCAGATGTTTTAGCAAAATATCAAAACCGTTTTCGTTATATCATGGTGGATGAGTACCAAGATACTAATCATTCCCAATATTTGATTGTTAGGGCTTTATCGGATAAATTTCAAAATATATGTGTTGTGGGTGATGATGCGCAAAGTATCTATGCGTTTCGTGGTGCCAATATCAATAATATCCTGAATTTCCAAAAAGATTACGAAGGAGTAAAAACATTTAAGCTTGAGCAAAATTATCGTTCTTCAAAAAATATTGTTGAAGCAGCCAATACGATCATTGACAATAATAAAACCAAACTAGATAAAATTGTATGGACAGCCAATGATTTTGGTCCAAAGATAAAAGTGCATCGTTCTATGACAGATGCCGAAGAAGGTCGTTTTGTGGCCAGTACCATTTTTGAAGAAAAGATGCAAAACCAAATGACTAATGGGCAGTTTGCTATTTTGTACCGTACCAATGCGCAGTCGCGAGCCATGGAGGATGCTTTGCGTAAGCGTGATATTCCGTATCGTATTTATGGTGGTTTGTCTTTTTATCAAAGAAAAGAAATAAAAGATGTTTTGTGTTATTTACGTTTGGTGATTAATCCAAAGGACGAAGAAGCATTGATGCGTGTGATCAATTATCCAGCTAGAGGAATTGGTGATACTACAGTCGAAAAATTGACTGTGGCGGCCAATCACTACAAGCGTTCGATATTTGAAGTCATGCAAAATATTGATAAAATTGATTTGAAATTAAACTCGGGAACAAAACAAAGATTGCGTGATTTTGTCACGATGATTCAAAGTTTTCAGGTGATCAATGAAAATCAAGATGCTTTTTATATTACAGAACATGTTTCTAAAAAAACAGGATTAGTTCAAGAATTGAAAAAAGATGCTACTCCAGAAGGAATGGCTAAAATCCAAAATATAGAAGAGCTTTTAAACGGTATAAAAGACTTTACCGAAGGGCAACGTGAGATTGATGGTGCAAGAGGAGCTTTGTCTGAGTTTATGGAAGATGTGGCCTTGGCTACAGATCTAGATAAAGATACTAGCGATGAAGACCGTGTGGCGTTGATGACCATTCACTTGGCTAAAGGACTAGAATTTCCTCATGTATTTGTGGTGGGAATGGAAGAAGATTTGTTTCCAAGTGCCATGAGTATGAGTACGAGAAGTGAGCTAGAAGAAGAACGCCGTTTGTTTTATGTGGCTTTAACAAGAGCGGAACATCAGGCGTACCTTACTTATGCGCAATCTCGTTACCGCTGGGGTAAATTGACTGATAGTGAGCCCTCTCGTTTTATTGAGGAAATTAATTCACAATATTTAGAGTATCTTACACCGGCAGAGACTAATTATCGTTATAAATCGATGATTGATAAAGATATTTTTGGCGATGTAGATAAATCAAAAATGCGTTTAGCAAAACCGTCTAATGGAACACCACCACCTAATTATTCGAATGGTTCTGCTGCTAAACCAGAAGTAAATGTTCGTAAATTAAAACCTGTGGGGACTAATGCTCCATCAGGTGGGGCTAATTTATTCGATAATCAATTAGTTGCTGGAAATTTAGTGATGCATGAACGTTTTGGAAGAGGACAAGTCGTGAGTATTGAAGGAGTAGGAGCTGATAAAAAAGCAGAAATTAAGTTTGAAGTAGGCGGAATTAAGAAATTATTATTGCGTTTTGCAAAGTTGGATATTATTGGATAAAAATTTATTTAATGTTTAAAGTGATTTTCTAATGGCTTATAACGAACAATTATCAATTAGAATTCACAACATACTCACAGAATTGAACGTTAGCTTTGTAGAAAAGAAAATGTTTGGTGGAAATGCTTTCATGATCAATGATAAAATGTGTATCGGAATCATGAAAGAGGAGTTAATGCTTCGGGTAATGGATGAGTTTTATGAATCATTATTAGAAGAAAATTATGTTAATCCGATGAATTTTACGGGAAAAATAATGAAAGGATTTGTGTTTATTGAACCAGAGGTGCTTTTGACAGAAAATCAATTGAAAAGATGGATTAATTACGGACTTGATTTTGCTGAACGTGGAGTTTTAAAAAGTAAAAAGAAAAAATAACTGCTAACAGTTAGAAATTTAAAACAAAAAAAATGGCTCAATTTATAAAAATATATACCGATAAACCAAACGAAGCAGCAATTGCCAAAGTAGTTAAGGTTTTAAAAGAGGGTGGTTTGGTGATATATCCAACAGACACGGTTTACGGTTTGGGATGTGATATTACTAACACAAAAGCATTAGAACGTATTGCAAAAATTAAAGGAATAAAGCTGGATAAAGCTAATTTCTCTTTTATTTGTCACGATTTAAGTAACATATCCGATTACGTAAAGCAAATCGATACGTCGACATTTAAACTTTTAAAAAGAGCATTGCCTGGCCCATATACTTTTATTTTACCAGGTAATAATAATTTACCCAAGGAGTTTAAGAAAAAAACAACGGTAGGTATTCGTGTTCCTGATAATGCGATTGCGCTAGAAATTGTACGCCAGTTAGGAAATCCTATTGTATCGACTTCTATTCATGATGAAGATGACGTGATTGAATACACTACTGATCCAGAACTTATTTTTGAAAAATGGCAAAACCTAGTTGATATGGTAATCGATGGTGGATATGGAGATAATATAGGTTCTACAATTGTAGATTTATCTGGTGATGAACCTGTTATAATAAGAGCGGGTAAAGGAAGTATCGATATTATTTAAGATAATTGGAAAATTGGCAAACTATTTGCTGGTATTGTATTAATTTATATATTAGCATAGTAGTAAGAAGCATAAACATACAAAGACGTTATTCTTAATTATATTTAATTGGTTATTAGAAAAGGTTAAGGATACAATGAAGCAGGTCTCAGGACCTGCTTTTTCTTTTATAGTAAATCATAATTGATAGTGTTGCAAAAAAAAAAGCGTCTCGATATCGAGACGCTTTCTGTTGTATAAAACTAAAGAATTATTTAGTTTGTTTTTTCATTTCTTTTTCAATCATTTCGTAGAATTGATCAATTTTAGGTAAAACAACAATACGAGTTCTTCTATTTCTAGCTCTATTTTCGGCTGTATCATTACCTACTAATGGTACATAAGAACTTCTTCCTGCTGCGATTAATTGCTCTGGTTTAACACCAAGTTGAGTCGTTAACACACGGATGATAGAAGTAGAACGTTTCACACTTAAATCCCAGTTGTCAAGTAAAATTCCGTTTCCTATGTATGGAACACTATCAGTATGACCTTCAACCATACATTCAAAGTCTGGTTTGTCATTTACAACTTTAGCAACCTTAGCCAGTACACCTTTCGCTTTATCAGTAACTTCGTAGCTTCCAGATTTGAATAATAATTTATCTGCAATAGAGATGAATACAACCCCTTTTTCTACGTTAATTTCGATATCTGGATCAGAAATCCCAACAGCGCTTTTTAAGCTAGTAACTACAGCAAGTGTAACACTGTCTTTTTTAGTCAATGCATCTTGCATTCTGCTAATTTTTAAATCTTTCTCTTTGATAGATTCTAAAGCTTTTTCAATGTTTTCAGCTCCTTTTGTAGTCAAAACCGTCATGTCTTTAGACGTGTTGATCAATGTTTGGTTGTGATCCTTCAATCCAGCAACTGTAGCTGTAAGACCCGCTTTTTCTTCTAAACAAGAATTTAATTTTACAGTAGCTGTATTTAGTAAATCTTGTGTCTCTTTATTCTTTGCTTCTAATTCCGTGTATTTCTTTTTTGAAACACATGACGATAAAAGTGCCAATACAGATAAGGCGATTACGATTTTTTTCATAAATTTTTAATTTAGGTTCAGCTACAAAGTTAGTTTTTAAAGATTAGATAATGGTTAAAATTTGTTCTTAAAATTAATCTTCAAATATCTTGCCACTTTTTATGTAGTACCTATAGACGATACTATCTGTTTTGTAGTATGTTTTGGATTGGTAGGATGCTCTTTTTTTATAAGTGATTGAAAATAAACTATAAAACGAGAAATGTGCTTTTAAAATGGCTGCAAAATGCGAAAATTTTCCTTTGAAAATAAATTGAACTCCTGCAACACCATCAAGTAACATTCGAATAAAAAGGATAAAGTATAACTTTTCCTTTGGTAAATTTTTAGTTAACATTAATAAAGAATTTCTGAAATTGAGATATGTTTTCTTAGGATTACCTAATTGTAGCGTTGCACCGCCCACGTGATAAACGGTACTTTTATAATTGTACTTAATTTTGTACCCCTTATTTAAGGCACGCCAACATAAGTCAATCTCTTCTTGATGTGCAAAAAAGTCAGCATCAAATCCCTCTAGCTCGTGATAAACAGCACTTCTTATAAAAAAGCATGCCCCTGTTGCCCAAAAAATTTCTCGTTCATCATTGTATTGTCCATTGTCTTTTTCTACCGTATCAAAAATACGTCCACGGCAATAAGGGTAACCGTATTTATCGATATAACCGCCTGCTGCTCCTGCGTATTCAAAAAACGCTTTATTTTTAAAATCTAATATTTTAGGTTGAATTATAGCTGTTTTTGGTTCTTTTTCGAAAGTTGCAATGATCGGCTGCAGCCAGTTTTCGGTTACTTGAATATCCGAATTCACCAAGGCATAGACAGACGCATCAATTTTTTTTAAAGCTTCATTGTAACCGCCTGCAAAACCTAGATTTACATCGTTAGTAACAATTTGCACGGTTGGAAAATGAGTTTTAACATACGAAACCGAAGCATCTGTTGATGCATTATCAGCGAGGTAAATAGTGGCTTCGGGTGAGTATTGTATAAAGGAAGGTAAAAATTGTTCCAAAAGCGCAACACCGTTCCAATTAAGGATGACAACTGCTATGTTCATTTTGATAATTTAAATTGTATAATCAGGAAGTTCAGGCAGAAATTGGTATCTCTCATTCTCATAATCCATTTGGCAAAAGTAATGATTCAATCCGTTGGTTACCATTAAATATTGCGCTTTCATAGTCATATTGTAGCGTGCTATTTGGTCAAATGTAGCTTGTGATATTTTAATTTCAGGTGCTTTGCATTCAACTAATATAAAAATAGTACCATCAGGATTGTACACTACTGCATCATATCGCTTTCTTAAGCCATTGACTTTGAGGACTTTTTCGACGTTTATTAACGACTTTGGATAGTTTTTCTCTGCCAATAAAAAGGAGACAACATGTTGACGAACCCATTCTTCGGGTGTGAGAATGATAAACTTTTTCCTGATTTCATCAAAAATAGCTATTTTATTTTCGCTATTTTTGAAGCGGAAATCATAAGATGGAAAATTTAGTTTTTGCATAAAGCAAAAATAGTTATTTAGTTGAAATTTCAAGGTTTTAAGTTGTAGACGGTGCAACAAACTTTAAACTTTAGCCTTCAAACAAAAAAAAGTATGGACGAGGTTATTAAAATTGTTAATGATATTAAGGCAGGAAATATCAAACCCATTTATTTCTTGATGGGCGAGGAGTCTTATTATATTGACAAATTATCCGATTATATAGAGAAGAATGTTTTATCCGAAGAGGAAAAAGGATTCAATCAAACGGTATTATATGGTAGAGATGTGTCTATTGAGGATATTGTTGCTACAGCAAAACGTTATCCTATGATGGCGGATCGCCAAGTGGTTATTGTAAAGGAAGCGCAAGAACTAAGTAGAACGATCGATAAACTAGAAAGTTATGCAGATAATCCAATGCCATCAACGGTCTTAGTCATTTGTTACAAATACAAAACTCTTGATAAACGAAAAAAAGTAACCAAAACACTTGCCAAAGCTGGAATCGTTTACGAAAGTAAAAAGCTATATGAAAACCAAGTAGGCGACTGGATTAAAAGAGTGTTGTCAGGTAAAAAATATGCAATTGAACCGAAAGCGTCAGCAATGCTGGTGGAGTTTTTAGGAACGAATTTAAGTAAAATCAATAACGAACTGGAAAAGCTGCAAATCATTTTGCCCAAAGGCAGCACCATAACACCAAAAGATATTGAGGAAAACATAGGTTTTAGTAAGGATTTTAACGTGTTTGAATTGCGAAAAGCAATAGGCGAACGCAATCAACTAAAGGCTTACACGATTGCAGAGAATTTTGCCAACAACCCAAAGGAAAATCCAATGGTCGTGACAACTAGTTTAGTATTTGGTTTTTTTATTCAGTTGTTAAAATACCATGGTTTAAAAGATAGAAACCCAAAAAATGTGGCGGCAGTAATAGGTGTAAATCCGTTTTTTCTAAAAGAATACGATGTAGCGCTAAAAAACTACCCTATGAGAAAAGTAAGTCAAATTGTAGCTTCATTGCGTGAAATTGACGTTAAAAGTAAAGGAGTTGGGGCAAATGCGATGACAAATTCAGATTTGTTAAAAGAAATGCTTTATAATATCTTTAATTAGCGGCTAAAATTCACGATATTTGCCTTTCAAAAAGATACCACAATTATGGGAATGAATAAAAATACCATCTTAGGATGGGCTACTTTAATAATGATAGTGATGGGTTTGCTTTTAATAGGTATGGGTGCGTTTAGATACCGTGACGTTTCTGGCTGGGGATTTGCTGCAGTTGGAGTTGGTTTTTTAGCAAATGCATGGGTTTTTAGTTCACTAAAAGGGAGATTGTAAATTATTTTAAAATTAAAATTATAAAAAATGTCAGACGATAAAAAAGTAATTTTCTCAATGTCAAAATTGAGTAAAACTTATCAAGGAGCAGATAAAGCTGTTCTAAAGAATATTTACTTAAGCTTTTTCTACGGAGCTAAAATTGGTATTTTAGGTCTTAATGGATCTGGAAAATCTTCACTTTTAAAAATTATTGCTGGAGTAGATAAAAACTACCAAGGGGATGTTGTTTTTCAACCAGGGTACACCGTTGGTTATTTAGAACAAGAGCCTATATTAGATGATACTAAAACTGTTTTAGAAATCGTTCAGGAAGGAGCTGCCGAAACAATGGCTGTACTTGCTGAATACAATAATATCAACGATTTGTTTGGTCTAGAAGAAAATTATTCTGATCCAGACAAAATGGACAAGTTAATGGATCGTCAAGCAGCTTTGCAAGACAAAATTGATGCATTAGGTGCTTGGGAAATCGATACTAAGCTCGAAATTGCAATGGATGCCTTACGTACGCCAGACGGAGATACGCCAATCAAAAATCTTTCTGGAGGAGAGCGTCGTCGCGTGGCTTTATGCCGTTTATTGTTGCAACAGCCAGATGTATTATTACTTGATGAGCCTACCAATCACTTGGATGCCGAGTCTGTTTTATGGTTAGAGCAACATTTAGCACAATATGCAGGAACTGTAATCGCTGTAACGCACGATAGGTATTTCCTTGATAATGTTGCCGGATGGATTTTAGAGTTAGATAGAGGAGAAGGTATTCCTTGGAAAGGGAATTACTCTTCATGGTTAGATCAAAAATCAAGTCGTATGGCCTTAGAAGAAAAAGTAGCTTCTAAACGTCGTAAAAATTTAGAACGCGAGTTGGACTGGGTTCGTCAAGGAGCTAAAGGTCGTCAAACGAAGCAAAAAGCACGTTTACAGAACTACGATAAGTTATTAAACGAAGACCAGAAACAACTAGATGAAAATCTAGAAATTTACATCCCTAACGGACCACGTTTAGGTACTAATGTTATCGAAGCAAAAAATGTTGCCAAAGCTTTTGGAGATAAATTATTGTACGATAACCTAAATTTCACATTGCCTCAAGCTGGAATTGTTGGAATTATCGGACCCAATGGTGCTGGTAAGTCTACTATTTTCAGAATGATTATGGGAGAACAAGAAACGGACAGCGGTGAATTCTCTGTAGGTGAAACGGTTAAGATTGCCTATGTAGATCAATCACACTCTAATATAGACCCGAATAAGTCAATCTGGGAAAACTTTGCTGATGGTCAGGAATTAATCATGATGGGTGGTAAGCAAGTGAATTCTAGAGCTTATTTGTCTCGTTTCAACTTTGGTGGTGGTGAGCAAAACAAAAAAGTTTCGGCACTTTCAGGAGGAGAACGTAACCGTTTGCACCTTGCAATGACTTTAAAAGAAGAAGGAAACGTCTTGTTACTGGATGAGCCTACGAATGATTTAGATGTAAATACATTGCGTGCTTTAGAGGAAGGTTTAGAAAACTTCGCAGGTTGCGCAGTAGTGATTTCGCACGATAGATGGTTCTTAGATAGAATTTGTACCCATATATTAGCATTCGAAGGTGATTCAGAAGTGTACTACTTTGAAGGTGGTTTCTCTGAATACGAAGAAAATAAGAAAAAACGCCTTGGTGGAGATTTAACACCTAAGCGATTGAAATACAGAAAATTAATTAGATAATTTATTCTCTAATCAAATAAAAAAGGATGTCTGCTTTATAGCAAGACATCCTTTTTTTATTTCTTCTTTTTATCGTTGTTCATCATTAAAACTACAGCAGTTACAAGTCCAATAATCACTAAAGCAAAAACAAAAACAATTATTATCGAACCGTTATCCCAGTTTATAAGTATTCCTTTTTTCATAATTTATCCATTTAGATCACAAAAATAACAATCACAACCAAGACAAAATATGATAAAAGTCAGTTCTAGACATTCAACTACCAATTGTTTTACTAGGCTGCCTTAACCTGCTTTCCGCTTTAGCCCTCTATTATAAAGTTTTTTTTACTAGGTCATCACAGGAGCTTCCTTTGGTCGCTCTGTTATTCCCGTAAAAAATAACTTTATTCCCTCGGGGCTACCGCTACAATCAGGGGCAGAAAATAAAGAAGTACCCCAATCTAATCTATAAATTTCGATTTCAGTTCCAGAGTTGGAATCATACAGCTTTTACAATAAATAAGTTAGATTTTATAACAGTAGAGTAGTTATTTTAGTTTTTTTTTTAAATAAAATTTCTTACATTTGGATCAGTTGATAAACAAAATATAATGAATGATTATAAGTTAATTCCAGAGTTAATTGAAAATTTCATTGATTTTCCTAAACCTAATCATACAATGGAAATGTTCATTGGTGATTTTGAGTTAAGAAATCATGAATGTTCTATAGGGGTTAATGGAAAGATATATTTTAGTTGGTTTCCAGAATATGGAAATTATTTTACTGGTACATTTTTATTTGGAGATTTTGATAAATATATTTCAAATCCCGTAGATTATTTTGATATTTACATTGATGAAAAAAAAATATCAACTGCACTAATTATAAAATGTATTACTTCGTTACCTTCAACAAATTTATTTTTGAAAGGAGTCTTAACTGATAAAATATTTTTTGGCGATAAGGATCTAAAAATAGAAGTTATTAACTTTTCTATACCAAATTTAAGAAGTATCAATGGTAATGTTGTACGAGATAAAAAGAAATCTATAAAAGCTAGAATACTGCTCGAAAATGATTTATGGAGAATTGAAATTGACAAAAAAAGTAATTATCACGAATTAAGAGATCAACTTTTAATTGTAGGAGGATATGATTTGCTTTATTCAGGGAAAATTACACGCTTAGATGGTACTCATTTTGATACTGGAATGGTAGAAGATATTTTTATGAATTTAGATTTATTCTTGAGTTTTATCAATGGAAGGAATACATCAAGTTTATTTCTAAATGGTATAAAGCAAAACGAAATTGTTTGGTCAGACTATACGTCTAAAACTGTTGATGTTTTTGAGGATAATTTTTATCCAATATTTGAACGAAATGTAGATGGAATAAATTTGATGTGGAAAGAATTTTCAAAAATTTGCCAAAGCAAAAAAGGTCAAATTTTTATAAAAAACATTTTACATTGGTATATTCAGTCAAAAAAGCAAGCAGGTTTACTTGATGGTTCAATAATAATGGCACAAACAGGACTAGAAATTTTATATCATTATATAACTGACAACAAAGAAGATTTGAATAAAACTCCAAGTAAATTAAGAAAATTATTGATTTATTTAGAGGTTAACGATAAAGAAATACCACTTAAATCAAAAGAAATGATCAATTTTTCAACTAATTTTCTAGATAAGAAATATCAGGGAATTATAGGGACAATAACAACGGTTCGTAATGACCTAATTCATTCGAAAGAAAAATTTATTGACATAATATCTTTTCAACTAAAATTTGAGGTCTATAATATTAACCTTTGGCTAATTGAAATATCTTTATTAAAAATTTAGAGGTGTAAAGATAAATTCTTATCTTTCGTGAAAGAATTTTATTATGGAATCATTCAAAGGAGAAAGTATTATCGATTTTTTTGACACTTTCAAAACAGATTTAACTTGTTTAGAATATTTAGCTTCAATAAAATGGAA
>NZ_JACRUK010000017.1 GCF_014305155.1 Flavobacterium muglaense | reverse complement strand
AATCCTATTATAAGCGCTTTTTTAATCTCTAGAAAACGACGTTAATCAAAATATGCGTAGTTTTTCAGTGCCCTCCTTACCAGGGCATCCTTTTTTTCTAAATCAAAAAAACAAACAAATTAAATCTTTGCAAAGATATTAGTGTAATACTTCTTACCTGTTGTAGCATTCTCTCTTATTGCTAACCCAAAATGAGTAAAATCACCTTCTATATTTTTTTTATGTCCTGGGCTCGCTAACCAAGCCTTTAATGCTTCTGCTGGAGTTCTATAATTATAAGCTATATTTTCTCCTACTCTCTTAGCTCCTAGATTAGTAACAATATCTTCAGCTCTAGCTTCAAAATCATCATGATTCACTACATTATTTAAAATCATGTAATTATCATGAACCTCTGATTTACAACTGATATAGTTAATTTTTTCTAAGGCATTCAATCCTACACTTACTCGATATTCATTGATTAAGTCCATTGTTTCTAACTCTAAATCACTATATGTATACTGAGCATCTACCATAGCTTTTGTATCAACTGTGTTTAATTCTGATCCATCTGATGAACAAGAGTTCATTGTTAAAACTAGTGATCCAATTAACAATGTTTGAAGTATAAATCTTTTCATAATCTAGTAGTTTAAGTTTAAAGTAGGATGTGGGGCAAACTTCTTTAATAGGTTGTGCTATTTGTTTTAATTTCTTTGACAAACATACATACTTTGACGATTAAATACACAATAAAATCGATGAAATGCATTATTTTAAATATTATTTAAGTTTATTCTTATATAAACAACTATTTGTCTTCCCGATTTTAAATAAGTAAAAAAGACTTAAAATCAACTAGCGTAAAAAAATCACTGTAGTAAAACGGATAGAGCGCATTAACGTTAAACCCTAATACCTTTATTTTTGGTAAATATTTAAGTCTAACTTCAATAGTTTTAAATCATCTATAGCTCCTGTTTTTAGGATGAATATGAAAAACGATTAATTTTTGTAAGCGTAATTGAATCAATACTTAAACCGCATTTATTAAACAAGTCAATGGTTTCAAGTTCAAGAGTGTTATAAGCCTAATTAACCATTGTACTCAATTTTGATAAGTAGGTACCTTCATTTTAAAAATCCTACGCATCGCAGAACAAGAAGGTACTTGTCACTACTACTGCAATAAATACTGCAGGACTAAGCGTTTTTTTATTCTTATATTGGTCGGTTTACATTTAAAGTAGATTGGGTGGTAAACTTCTTTAATAGTGTACAATATCTGTTTTTTATTTTTCATCCTTAAATATTTCAGCGTTAAATAACAGTATTTTATCGATTAAATGTATTTTTATATAATAAATTTAAATAAAATCGTACAATTTTCAAACTGAAAGCAGATTATTTATATATCATCCTCTTTTTTTCTAATGAATCAATAGTCAAAAATGTTAATCGTCGCATGTTGACTATTATTAATCTATACAAAACAGATTCCATTTGCGATAATAAACCTATTTGATAGATAAATAACGTTTTTATAAAAATTAACAAGTTTATTCTGTATAAAAATATAATAGACATAAAAAAACCTTTGATTCACTATTTTGAAGTAGTGCATCAAAGGTTATTGTTATTTAAAAAAATTTAAATCTTTGCAAAGATATTAGTGTAATACTTCTTACCTGTTGTAGCATTCTCTCTGATTGCTAATCCAAAATGAGTAAAATCACCTTCTATATTTTTTTTATGTCCTGGACTAGCTAACCAAGCCTTTACCGCATCTCCTGCTGTTCTGTAATTGTATGCTATATTTTCTCCTACTCTCTTAGCTCCTAGCTTAGTAACAATATCTTCTGATCGAGCTTCAAAATCATCATGATTTACAACATTATTAACAATCATGTAATGATCATGCACTTCAGATTTACCTGATATATAATTGATTTTTTCTAAAGCATTCAATCCAACACTTACTCTATACTCATTAATTAATGCCATTGTTTCTAACTCTAAATCACTATACGCATATGGAACATCTACCATAACTTTAGCATCAACTGTGTTTAATTCTGCTCCATCTGATGAACATGAGCTCATTGTTAATACTAATGATCCAATTAACAATGTTTGAAGTATAAATCTTTTCATAAAATAGTAGTTTAAGTTTAAAGTAGCATGTGGGGCAAACTTCTTTAATAATATGTGATATTTGTTTTTATTTCTTTGACAAACATACATACTTCAACGATAAAATACACAATAAAATCGACAAAATGCACTATTTTATTTTTTAAATAAGTTTTAACTTATATTAAGGCGATAATCTTTCAATTTTCCATGAATAATCTGCTTGGCTAGAATAACGAATTCTATCATGTAGTCTATTGGGTCTTCCTTGCCAAAATTCAACTTCAACAGGAACTATCAAAAATCCTCCCCAATGGGCAGGTCTTGGAATCACCATACTATCATATTGGGTTTCGAGATCTTTTAAATTATTTTCGAGAAAAGCTCTTGACGGAATCACTTCGCTCTGATTAGAAACAATAGCCCCTAGCTTACTGCCCTCTGGTCTTGAATCAAAATAATTATCCGAAACAATAGCCGTTGTCTTTTGCGCTATTCCCTTGATGATTACTTGACGCTCTAAACCGTGCCAGAAAAAAGAAAGACATACATTTGGATTATTAATGATCGCTTTTCCTTTCTCAGAGTTATAATTGGTATAAAAAACAAAACCTTCCTCGGAAAATTTTTTAAGCAAGACTACTCTAGATTTTGGAAATCCATCTAGCCCTACCGTCGAAACTGTCATTGCATTTACCTCTTCGCCGCTATCAAACTCTTCTACCTCATGAAACCATCTGTTAAATAAATTAATGGGATCCTCAGGAATATTTGATTCTAATAATTCACTTTTTTCGTATGATTTTCTATAATTGCTTAAATCATTCATCTCTTATAACTTTAAAATTTATAAACTAAAAAATATTTTGTTGCCTTAAAAATGTAACTACCCCAACTCTAAAATTCAAATGAAAGTCCATCATCCCCTAAAATAACGTTCGGAAAAATCGTTTCGGCTTCTTCCTTAAACAACCTAATACTGTCATATCTAGTTGAATAATGTCCTAATATCAATTGTTTTACATTTGCTTTAAGCGCGATTGTAGCGGCTTGTTTAGCTGTGGAATGCATTGTTTTAAGGGCTAAATCACTTTCTGATTCTAGAAAAGTACTTTCGTGATACAATACATCTGCATTTTCGATTAGTGGAACAATCGTTTCGTTAAAAATAGTATCCGAACAAAAAGCGTAGCTTTTAGGCTGTACAGGATCAATGGTCAGCAGGTGATTTTCAATCAGTCGGCCATCATCTAGCAAGACATCTTTTCCGTTTTTAATATTTTGATAATAACATTTTTCGATTTCAAAACGAGTTACTGCTCCTATATTCAGTTTTCTTGAATCAGGCTTTTCTTGAAACAAATAACCATTTGTGTACACACGATGTTTTAAAGGAATTGTTTTCACAACTACTTTGTCATCTTCATAAATGATAGCGCTCTCTTTTGATGCTAGTTCGTGAAAATGCAGATTATAATTAGTCCACGAACTAGTCAATTTGAGCTGCATCATTATCAATTCCTTAATTCCTACTGGGCCATAAATACTCAAATCTGTTGTACGACCCAATAACGTAAAGGTAGAAATGAGTCCAATTAATCCAAAAACATGATCACCATGTAAATGAGAAATAAAGATATGATTGATCTTTGAGAATTTAATCTTGTTTTTACGAAGCTGTACTTGGGTCCCTTCGCCACAATCGATAAGAAATATACGATTTCTAATTTCTAAAATTTGTGCGGTAGGATTTGTAAAAGTCCGTGGTGTTGCAGCATAGCAACCTAGTATGGTTAGATTCATTTTTTGTAGTCGTTTGCATGACCTATAAAAGATAGCAGCACTGTTTTATACCAATGAACCTTTGAAAATAAGGCAAACATTGCCAATTGTTGTGGCATGCAATACAATTATAAGTTCTAAAAGCCCAAATCTCTTTCGATTTCTTCCATTTCAATAATATCATGCGCTTCTAATAAAGAAGGAACGACAGTTAACTGTTCTGGAATTGCATTGTAATCAAAGTCGGCAACTACAATTACAAACGATTTCTTGGCTTTTTTATGTTGTTTTGATAAAGGCATAAGCTGTTTTATATCACTTATTGTCAAATCATTATGCGCTAATAGATCGATAACGATATTATCTTTTTCAAATGTTTTGTATTGATGCGTTACTTTCATTAAAAATGAAGTAAAATCACCTTGCGTATCTTTGATTATAACAGAATGTTTTTTTTGATCGACTTTCATAAGCTTACATTTTCAAGATTAATTATTTGCTGCAGTTTTGCTTTTTTCTAAATTATTGAATTTTTGAAGCCAAAAGATAAATAACTGCCATACGAATGGCTACCCCGTTTTCTACTTGGTTTAAAATAACTGATTGTTGTGAGTCAGCGACATCCGATGTAATCTCTACTCCTCTATTGATAGGGCCTGGATGCATAATTACAATTTCTTTGTTTAAAGAATCTAGTAACGTTTTGTCTAAACCATATTGTTGCGCATACTCTCTGGTTGATGGAAAAAAATTGACATCCATACGCTCATTTTGAACACGTAGCATATTAGCCACATCACACCATTCTAGTGCTTTACGTAAGTTAGGTTCAACCGTAACTCCCAATGATTCAATATGCCTTGGTATTAAAGTTTTAGGTCCGCAAACCTTAACTTCGGCACCTTGCATTTGCAAAGCATATATGTTAGAAAGTGCTACTCTTGAATGCAAAATATCACCTACAATTACTACTTTTTTACCTCCTACATCACCTAGTTTTTCTCTAATAGAGTAACTATCTAGTAAAGCTTGTGTAGGATGTTCGTGGGCTCCATCACCTGCATTTACAATACTTGCTTTTACATTTTTTGATAAAAAATAAGCCGCTCCTGGATTAGAATGTCTCATCACCACCATATCGACCTTCATCGATAAAATATTATTGACAGTATCAATCAGCGTTTCTCCTTTTTTGACCGAAGACTGTGCTGCCGAAAAACTTATCACATCAGCCGATAATCTTTTTTGAGCTAGTTCGAATGACAATTTAGTACGGGTACTGTTTTCGAAAAAAATGTTGGCAATGGTAATATCTCGTAAAGAAGGCACTTTTTTAATAGGTCGATTAATTACTTCTTTAAAATGATCGGCTGTTTCAAAAATAAGGTCAATATCGTTCTTGTTGATGTATTTGATCCCTAATAAATGATTTACGCTTAATTCTTTCATTCTGTTACGATTATATTATTTTTCGACTTAATTGTTTGAAGCTTTTGTTTTATCGTTTAATTAGTGATCAAATAGACGCCATCTTCATCGTCATTCTCTTTCCAATTAACTTTTACTTTTTCACCATTAATGGCATCTACTTGTCTTCCTCTATAATCAGGTTGAATGGGTAAATTGCGACTAAAACGTCTATCTATCAAGACTAGTAATTCAATTTCTGATGGTCTCCCAAAGGATTGAATAGCTGTCAAAGCAGCACGAATACTTCTTCCGGTGAATAGTACATCGTCAATAAAAATAACTTTTTTATTTTCGACTATAAAATTGATCTTAGTTTTGTTGGCTTCCAATGGTTTATCTGTTCTACGAAAATCATCTCTAAAAAAAGTGATGTCAAGATACCCTAATTGAATTTCAGGAGTTTGATATTCGTTTTCTAACATTTCTTTTAAACGTTCGGCCAGAAAAGTACCTCTAGGCTGAATTCCCACTAAAATGGTGTCTTTAAAATCGAGATGTTTTTCAATGAGCTGACAAGCCAAACGATGCAGAATGATATTGACTTCTTTGGAATTGAGTAAAACTTTTTGAGTCATGGTAAGGTATTATGTTTGGTTGTGCAAATATACAAATTCAAATTTATGAATTATTATTTATATGTGTCGAATGTGGGCTGGCAATTGTAAAATTAATTGCGAAAAAACACCCTTTATTGAACTGCTATTACTTTAAAATTATTTTTTTTTACTACAACAGACTTTACGTTTATTTATTTGCCAAAAAAAAGCTTCTAAAATAAATTCTAGAAGCTTTTTTTAATTGTTTTTATCTAATAAATTAAGAATACATCTTCACTCTTAATTCTTGTATTTTTTCATCGTCTAAGTATTCGTCAAAAGTCATATAGCTATCAATTGCTCCCTTTGGCGTCAACTCCACTACTCTATTCCCCACAGTTTGTGCAAACTCATGATCATGAGTGGTAAAAATAACGGAACCTTTAAAGTTTTTCAACGAGTTATTGAATGCGGTAATCGACTCTAAATCCAAGTGGTTTGTAGGCTCATCAATCATCAATACATTTCCTCTTTCCATCATCATTCGAGACAACATACAACGTACTTTTTCTCCTCCTGATAATACTCTACACGTTTTCAAAGCTTCCTCACCAGAGAAAATCATTTTACCTAGAAAACTACGAATATTAACCTCATCACGCTCTTCCTCTGTTTTTACCCATTGACGCAACCAGTCTACTAATGACAAATCACTTTCAAAAAAAGAATGATTCTCAACTGGTAAATACGCTTGATTTGTGGTTACACCCCAATCAAAAATACCTTCATCAGCTGTTTTATTTCTGTTTAAAATTTCGTAAAAAGCGGTTGTTGCTCTCGAATCTTTCGAGAAAAGAACAATTTTGTCCCCTTTGGCCATATTTAAATCTACGCCTTTGAACAAGATTTCTCCATCAATGGAAGCGCTTAATCCTTGAACATTTAATATTTGATCTCCTGCTTCGCGCTCTTGATCAAAAATAATTGCTGGATAACGACGGCTAGATGGTTTAATCTCAGATATATTTAATTTAGAGATCATTTTTTTACGAGAAGTCGCTTGTTTTGACTTGGCAACATTCGCTGAGAAACGACGAATAAATTCTTCTAATTCTTGTTTCTTTTCTTCGGCTTTCTTGTTTTGCTGTGCACGTTGCTTAGCCGCTAATTGACTAGACTCGTACCAGAATGTATAATTTCCTGAATAATGGTTAATTTTACTAAAATCAATATCAGATATATGCGTACAAACTGAATCTAAAAAGTGTCTATCGTGCGAAACTACAATTACAGTATTTTCATAATTTGCAAGGAAATTTTCTAACCAAGCGATGGTTTCAAAATCCAAGTCATTGGTAGGCTCATCCATAATAAGCAAATCTGGATTTCCAAAAAGGGCTTGCGCCAAAAGCACACGTACCTTAATTTTTCCCTCAAGATCTCCCATCAATGTATAATGATGCTCCTCTGTAATTCCCAGATTGGACAACATTGATGCCGCATCCGAATCAGCGTTCCAACCGTTCATTTCTTCAAATTGAACTTGCAACTCCCCTATTCTATCTGCATTTTTATCGTTATAATCCAGATAAAGTTCGTCCATTTCTTTCTTAACTTTATACAATACCTTGTTCCCCATGATTACGGTTTCCAATACGGTATGCTCATCAAACATATTGTGGTTTTGGTTTAAAACCGACATACGTTTTCCTGGCTCTAAATGGATGTGTCCAGAAGTAGGATCCATTTCGCCTGAAATTATTTTAAGAAAGGTTGATTTTCCAGCACCATTAGCTCCGATAACTCCATAAATATTACCATGTGTGAAAGTGGTATTTACTTCGTCGAATAAAATTCGTTTGCCAAATTGAACTGATAAATTATTAACTGTTAACATAAATGTTTTTTATAAAAATTTTTGCAAAAGTACAAAAATTAACTGATTTTTTACTTTATAAAAAGACAATTTAATGAATAGAACTAAACTAAAACGAATCGAATTTGTCAAAAAAAAATCCTGACAAAAAAATGCCAGGACTAAAGTAGTATCTTCAAACTAAACCATTACCAAATTATAGAAAACTACTATTTATTTATACTATTTTTTTCAGACTGTTGTAAACAGCCAACTCAACATCGGCTGAATTACGAACCCTTAATTGTTCTAGTAACACTTTTAAATCAGCTGTGCTTATCGTTTGTTTTTTGTCAAAACGCAATAAGAATTGTGCTGACAAATCACTTAAGCTTTTAGACAAAGGCAATAACGGTTGAACAAGTGGCGCGTTTTCGCATAAGCGAACAAGCTCCGTATGCATTGCAATCCATTTTTCAAAAAAGAACCTCAACCTTTTTTGATTTTCAATACTGTTGTCTTTTAAATAGTTAGTAACTACTGCATCAAATGCAATTGCATCCGAAGCATCTGAACTACAAGCATCGGCAAACAAACTAAGCGGTGAAAACATAAAATATTTTTTTCCTCCACCATTTCTAGTGTAATTCTTTAGTGGTTCACATACATTCGAAAAATCATTCACTGCCACGGTACTTTGGTTATTACTGATGTTTCTTAAAATGACTTCTTTGTTTCTAATATGCGTAATTCCCAACTCTTCAAGTCTAAAGGAAACCGTATTTAACCTTTTGCGTAAGCTAACCATATCAGTCACACTTTCGTCTGACCATAAACGTTCTGCAATTGCGGCAGTTCTTGGCCAAATTCTCGAATCAATATTCAATGGTGTTACAAGTTCGCTCCACATCGCCGCTTCGCCTCCTAATATTCTAGATTTTTCCTCTGGAGTTAAAACACTGTTTTTAGGAATAGGATCATTTTTATAGTGACTTTCTAATGATAGCATTAAATCAATGTAATATCCATTGGACAAAACTGTTTTGTAGCCGTTTTTAGCCGCCGAAATTAACGAACCACCAGAAGCTTGTCCTTCATTAGTCCCTCTCCATGCATGAATAATAGCGTCTTTGGTCATGTCCTTGGTCATTATTTCCTCCCAACCCATTAAATTCTTCCCGTGTTTTTTTAACATTGGAACTAGTTGCATATTAAAATACGTTTGCAAATCATGATTATTAGTCAAACCTTTACTTTTCATAAAAGCCTGAATCTCGGGATTAGCATTCCATTCCTTACCGTTATTCTCATCGCCACCTATATGGAAATATTGAGAAGTAAACAAAGGACAAACTTCATCAAAAATGGCACTTAATACTTGATAGGTTTTAGGGTTTGTAGGATCTAATGTCGAATTAAAAATCCCAGATCTTCGCTCTACAGCATAAGATCCAAGACCATTATCAACTTTACTTCCTATTTCAGGAAAAACAGAGAGTATCGCTGATGCATGTCCAGGAACATCGATTTCAGGAATAACTAGTATCCCTCTATCATCGGCATATTTTACAATTCCCTTGATTTCTTCTTGCGTATAATAATTCCCATCCGAAGCTAATTCATGTAGCTTGGAGAAGTTTTTCATTTCGATTCGCCATCCTTGATCATCGACTAAATGCCAATGAAAAACATTCATCTTCATCGCGGCCATCGCATCAAGATTTCTCTTAATTACATCGACAGGTTGGAAGTGCCTAGCCGCATCAATCATCAAACCACGCCAAGTAAAACGAGGTGCATCTGTAATGGTAACGGCTGGGAAATAAAATGATGTTCCGTTATTTTGAAGCAACTGTAATAGGGTTTCCAAACCGTGAAGCGCTCCAAGGTCAGAGTTGGCGGTAAGTATAATTTTATTGGTTTCAACCAAAAGTTGATACCCTTCGTCCTCATTAAGCGCTACAGCGCCAGATTGTTTACAGTTAATTTGCAATTGCGCTTCAGGAACTTCATTTATTTTGGTCAAAAAGTCTTGAGTGAAAAACAAACCTGTTCTTCCATCCAATCGTCGCAAAAATCGGGTTGCTCCTATGAAAATTCGACCATTTGGATTCCCTGTAATATTCACTTTGAAATTTTTGCTTAAAGCAAAAGTTCCTGTGTTGATATCAATCTTTTGTGGCCAAGGCATTAGATCAAGCTGCTCCTTTGTAATTTGAGCATTCGATGTAAAAACAGAAAACAGTAACAATAGTATGGTTTTTCTATACATTTTAATTTCAATTTTATGAAGCAAGGGAATTAATCAAAAACTTCCTTGCACCTTTATTTGTAAATCGTTTTATATTTTTAGTGTTATACTTTGATATAGATTTTCTTTTTATGTAAAACATAACCCACTAACAAGCAAATAAGCATAATTGAAATGGCAAATAATAATGATCCTATGTAATTACCTATGCCTTGGTAAAAGGTTTGAAAAACCCATTGGTACAAGCTTATTTCTCCCATCTTAAAAAATAACAAGGCAATCACTAGCAGCTCAGAAAAGATGTAGATAAACAAAGGGTTCCTACCGAATATCAAAAACATTTTTGTCCACTTAGTTTGATTCAAAAAATCAATAAAATAAATAACAATTGCCAAAAGCATTAAATCAAGTCCTATGGTTAATGATACAAAAGAACTAGTCCATAACTTTTTATTAATAGGAAAAACAAAATCCCAAAAATAAGCAACTAACACTAAAGAACTTCCTACCATCATCATCTTCAATAATAGTTCGTAGGTATTTCTTTTTTCTTGAATAAATTTCCCTGTTAAATAGCCCGCAATAACATTAGTAACAGCAGGCAAAGTACCTAATAGCCCTTCGGGATCAAATGCTACTCCTTCGCCTTGATACAGATGATGATCTCCTACCAGCCATTTATCAATAAAGTAACCCAAATTAGTCTGCAGTCCAAAAGGATCATGCGCATCTCCAAAATAAGCCATTAAAAACCAATATGCTAACAGCAATACTACTCCAGTTTTAACTATTGTTTTTGTTGTACAATAATAAATTAGTAATGCTGCGATTCCATAACTGAGTGCGATGCGTTGCAACACGCCAAAAACTCTGGTATGGTCAAACGGAATGAGTACCAACTCATTTACCTCATTAAGCTTACAAAAGGGAACCCAACTTAATAGAAAACCTATGATAAAAATAACAATTGTTCGCTTTGCTATTTTTCTCAACACAATACTTTGTGGTATGTTATTCCATTTTTTAAGTACAAAACTAATTGAATTTCCTACTGCGAATAAAAAAGAAGGAAAAACCAAATCTGTAGGAGTAAATCCGTTCCATCGCGCATGAAGCAATGGAGCGAAAGTACTATTGTAACTACCCGGTGAATTAACAATGATCATAAAGCAAACTGTAATACCACGAAAGACATCTAAAGCTGTAAACCGATTTTGTGTGAGTGTCATGTTTCTTTTATTGTTAAAGAATTAAGGATGCTTTTTACAAAAAGAATACTTTTAATAATCAAAACGCTTAAAAGCTTCAATTGCTTCATACTCCGCAAGACCTAAATCATCGTATAATTTTGCTGTGTTTTTATTGCGATCCTCAGCTCTTACCCAAAATTCTCTGGAATCGTTTCCTTGAAACATTACACGGTCTTTTTGGGACTGATGGTACAATATTGCATGTCTTTTAATCATAACCTCGTCTGGACTCAACGGTACAGCCATATCAATTTCGTGAATATCCCACTCATGCCAGGCTCCTCTATACAGCCATAGCCAACAATCATTCATGTATGACTCTGATTTCAATTGCCCCATAGCGGCAAAAATAGCGTTCAAGCACACTTCATGCGTACCATGCGGGTCAGCAAGATCTCCGGCTGCAAAAACTTGATGCGGTTTTATTTTGGCAATAATTTCTTTCACAATTGCAATATCTTCTAGACCTAAAGGTTTCTTTTTAATAACTCCCGTTTCATAGAAAGGTAAATCAAGAAAGTGCGTATTTTCATCCTTTAACCCAATATAACGTGTAGCCGCATACGATTCACGACGTCTGATCAAGCCTTTTAATTTTCTAACCTCTAGTGAATCCGCTTGATTTTCTTTTTTACTATTTATAAACTCAATAATCGACTTAAAATTAATATCAGCTTGCTTAACGCCAATAAAATCATTGCATACCTCAGCAAATTTTAAAGCTTCGTCATCTGTAACAGCAATATTTCCCGAAGTTTGATACACTACATGTACATCATGCCCTTGTTTTATTAATTTAGAAAATGTTCCTCCCATTGAAATCACATCATCATCAGGATGCGGACTAAAAAGGATTACTCTTTTTTGAGCAGGATTAGCACGTTCTGGTCTATTGGAATCATCTGTATTAGGTTTTCCTCCTGGCCATCCTGTAATCGTGTGCTGTAAAACATTAAACATGTTAATATTTAAATCGTATGCAGAACCTTCTAGCGCAAGAAGGTCCGACATACCATTGTTGTTGTAATCTCTATCTGTTAACTTTAGGATAGATTGTTTTGTACTTTGACACAACCAAACGATCGCTTTGCTTTTTAATTCTTGTGTCCATATACATTCTCCCACCAACCACGGCGTTTTAAAACGTGTTAACTCTGATGCGGCTGATTGATCTAGTACAAACGTGGTATTTGTATGATTTTGTAAAAAAGTAGCGGGAATATCCGGACTTATATCGCCTTGAATCGTACGTTTTACAATATCTGCTTTATTTTGGCCCCAGGCCATTAATACAATTCTTTTAGATCTAAGAATAGTAGAAACCCCCATGGTAATCGCTCGTTTAGGAACGTTATCAATTCCATTAAAATCTGATGAAGCATCAACTTTAGTAATATGATCTAAGGTTATTATTCGAGTACCCGAATTAATATGAGAACCCGGTTCATTAAATCCTACATGTCCGGTGCGCCCAATTCCTAGTAATTGAAAGTCTAGACCACCAGCGTTTTTAATATTCATTTCATAATCAATACAATACTGATTCAAATCATCAATAGAAACAGTTCCATCTGGGATGTTAATGTTTTCGGGCTTTATATCAATATGATCAAACAAATGTTGATGCATAAAATAATGGTAACTCTGATTGTTTTCTTTTTTCATTGGATAATATTCATCCAAATTGAAAGTAATCACATTATGAAAGCTTAGTCCGTCCTCTTTATGCATTCTTACCAACTCCTCGTATACTTTTATAGGCGAGGAACCTGTAGCTAAACCCAGAACACATGCTTTCTTTTTTTCTTGCTTAGTTCTAATCAATTGAGCAATCTCTTGAGCAACAACAATAGAAGCCTCTACAGAGCTTTTAAAAATTTCATTGTGAATTTTTTCAAATCTAGTTTCTTCAAACTTTCCTACACTTTTGTAGCTAATATCAGGTTTCATTTCTAAGGCACTTTTCATTTTTACACGGTTTTATTGTATTCTAAATCTGTACAGCAATGCATATTATAAAAAGGTATAAGTTAAGCAATTACTTATACCCTTTTATGTTATTATTATTTTATTCTAAAAATTTCCACCAAGGGTATCCCACCAAAGTCGGGTTCCTCCAGTATCAGCACCTCCCAGTTTAGCTAGCCCAGTTGCTACACCACCAGCATTTCCATCTTTCTCCGATTGAACAAAATTGACTCTTCGAACACCAAGATTAGAATCTATTTTTCCTCCACTAGTATTTTTAAGTACTGGCAAAAGCTTTGGATAACCTGTTCTTCTATAATCAGACCAAGCTTCTTGTCCTTCAGGAAAACCTGCAATCCATTTTTGAGTAATTATCTTTTGAAGCTTTACTTCATTTGTAGCTACTGCATTCCAAGCAACGGTTACATTATTTAAAGCTACTCCATTGTTTGCAGGGAAATTAGGATCTACATATGCTTTAGCAGTTTTTACGTTATCAGCAATATAAGCTGCTGCTCCCGAAACGGCATGTTGGCCAAAAGAACTTGTAATTCCAGACTCATACAAACCTTGATCGTCTCCGCCCATATTCCATCCTCTAAGTGCACCTTCGGATCTTAAAAAATAGACTTCGGCTGTGGTCATCAAAACCATTTCTTTCGAACGAACAACACCACCTATACCTGAAAAATCAACATGATCAGCTTTGGCTGCTATTTCAATACCAGAACGAACACCTTTATATTGCCCTGGAAATTGTACCGAAGTATCAAAAAACGCTGCTAGTCTTGGATCATTGTATCCTCCCATGATCGATTCCATATCTGCTGACATACGTACATCTCCCCATGCTCCACTAATGGTTGCGATAGGATTTGTGTACACTGGTGATACTACTTTAAACAAATCACTATTGGTGGTAAACACCCCAAATTTATGAGCAATTGCTTTTTCGGCTTCTGTCTTAGCCAAAGTTGGATTTTTCTTTACAATTCGCATCGCTAAACGCAAACGTAAGGAATTGGCAAACTTTACCCATTGCTTATAATCTCCTTTGTAACTAGAAAGATCCGTAGTTGCAAAACTTGAAACTTCATTAGCATCTACTCTCTTAGTTAACTCAGCTACTGCAATATCTAATTCCTTAAACATTAAGTTATACACTTCCTCCTGAGAGTCGTAAGCAATGATAGGATCTGTAGTTCCAAACTTAGAATACACAATAGGACCATAAGTATCCGTAACTCTATGCATTCCTTCCACTTTTATAATCAAAGACAAAGCATAAAACTGATCGTATTTCCCTTTGGCTTTTTGCTCTATTTCATACGCATTAGACATTACGTCTCCGTATGCAGCACCCCAAGCAAATCCATTCCAACCATCAACTAAATCATAAGTCGTATTATTAGTTCCTCCTCTAAAAGCAGTTCCTGTAGCCATATAACCCGACCAAATATCTGCTTGTAATCCTTGTTGTACTTGGTATTTCCACTCTGGAGTAAGCACTAAAATATTATTAAGCATAGGACCAAACAATCCTTTAATATGATTAAAATCTTGTTCTAATAATTGCGTTGTAATCCCGTTTGGATTTGTATTTATTTCTTCAAAATTATCTGTACAACTTACTGCTGCGAGTAATGAAACACAAATAGCTGTTCTTTTTATAGTATTTAATTTCATGATTTTTTAATTAGAAAGTTACATTTAAATTAAGACCGATACTTCTAGTTGATGGCATTCCGAAAACGTCAACACCTTGCAAACCTTCTCCTGTACTTAATGAAATATTTGGATCAAAAGGAGCGTCTTTGTAGATAAAACCTAAGTTCCTAGCAATTAAAGACAAACTTGCTGCTTGTAAAAAAGGTAGCTTTTTAGTATTAAAACTATACCCAATTGCTATTTCTCTTAAACTAATATTAGTAGCATTATAAATGTATTCTCCAGTTGCACCTGCTCTACCTCCAGTTTGCTTATAGTAGCTTTCTGTTGGATATTTCCCTGCATAAGCAGTACCATCGGGATACACGGCATTAATTTCTACTCCACCAGCGTTTCTTGCATCACCTGTAACTTTCGAAACACCAAACTCATCCATTACAGCTTGTGTTAAACTCATTACATTTCCACCAAATCGTGCATCAACTAATACATTTGCAAAGAAAGAACCATATTTAAATGAGTTTGAAAAACCCAACATAAAATCAGGATTAGAATTCCCTATTTCTTCAAAACCTGTTTTTTGAATGGTACCATCCGCATTTAATAATACGCGTCCTTGCCCATCTTTCTTGATATTAACTCCTTCGATAACTCCGAAAGGTCTTCCTTCTACCAAGGCATATCTGTAATTATTAACTCCTGCCTCGGTTAAGTTGATTCGACCTCCTAATTCAGATGGTATTTCTTTAACAACATTGGTGTTTTTTGAAAAGTTTAAAGTGGTATCCCAAGAAAAAGAATCTGATTTTACAATTTTACCTGTCAACACAACTTCTACTCCTTGGTTTTGAATACTACCGGCGTTAAAACCATAGTTGATGTAACCAAATGGGTTTGTAGGAGGCGCAGGAACTTGTAAGTATTGATTTTTAGTTACTGATTTGTAATAAGAAATCTCAAAACCTAAGCGGCTGTCAAACATTCTCCATTCCGTTCCAATTTCAAATTCCGACTTTAATTCTGGTTTTAAAGATTCCCCAGGTCTTGGTCCTACTAATGGTTTTTTGAAACCCTCAGCAGTATAGCTATTTGTTGGTGAGGTTACAAAAGAGAAAACATCATTACCAACTTGCGCAAACGTAGCACGTACTTTTCCAAAATTAATAAATTCTGGTAATGTAGTCATTTCGCTAATAATTGCCGTTACCCCCACAGATGGATAAAAGAAACCTGAGTTATTAGTATTCACTAAAGTTGACGACCAATCATTTCTACCAGCAAGATCTAAAAACAATTTATCTTTGTATCCAAAAGTAGTAGCTGCAAAAACAGATTGTACTTCTCTAGAAGAACCTAAGGTTTGTAAGTTTCCTGAGTTGTTTACAAAATTCCCAAGTGTAAAGTAATTAGCTAATAGAAGTCCTGCTCCAATACCTGAATCAAGTGTCGTTGCTTGATTCCCTATTGTATTAGTAATACTTGTACCAATGTTAGCATTAAAACTAATATCCCCATTCAAATCAGTATTGATTGTAGCAATTAAATCCGCATAACGTTGCGTACTTAATGTATTCACATTGATATATCTACCATTTGTATGTGATAAAGTTCCTTGAGTAGTAGCATATATTTTTTTATCAAAACTACTCTCAGCTCTGTTATAACTGTAGCGTGACGCTATAGACAACCAATTATTTGCTTTATAATCTAATGCAATCGATCCGTTGAAAAATTGATTCGTATCTTCTGATTTATTTCTATTAATTCCCCAATATGGATTTTGCAAAATATCTCTATTTGTCATCCAGTTTTGAGCCATTAAATTTCTTCCAACGTTAAAAACTTCAAAATTATTTTTGTAAGCTTCAAAATCATTCCCTCTTGGCATAAGGTACACTCCTGTTAAAGGATTAAAATAAAGTCCACTCACCGGTCTATTATTTACTTTTTGGGAAGTATAATTAGCATTTGCAGCAACATTTAATTTATCATCAAAAAACTTAGCCGTTTGACGAATTCCAAAGTTGTTTTTCTTTAAACCGGTCCCTGGAATAACTCCTGATCCAGTAGTATTGGCATACGATAAACTGGTTGATGAAGCCTCAGTCGCTGATGAAAACGCCAACGATGTAATTTGCGTATGTCCTGTTTGAAAGAAATCCTTAACATGATCATTAGAAGTTCCTTTTGCTCCCCAAGTTTCTTCTCCACCGGTAACAGCAACGTAATCAGTTTGGAATTTTGGTAAATAAGACGCACTCTCAAAAGTAGTTACTGATGATGCTTTCAAATTTGATTTTCCTTCTTTGGCCTTTTTAGTCGAAAGTAAAATTACTCCATTTGCACCTTGACTACCGTATAATACCGAAGCAGCCGCCCCTTTTAGTACAGTCATACCATCATAATCATCGGGATTAATTAAAGATACTACATCTCCCCCATCACGGTTACCTCCTGCGGTGTCTCCAAAAGCATTATTAGGTTGGCCAGATGTACCATTAAACAAAGGAATTCCATCAATCACATACAATGGTTGGTTGTTACTTACCGATGAATTACCACGAATTACTACTTTAGTTGACCCTCCAGTACCTCCTGCACTTTTAGTAACCGCAACTCCAGATATCTTTCCTGCAATCGTGTTGATAATATTGGCATCTTTTACTCTTGTTAACTCTTCGGCTTTTAACTCTTGGGCCGAATAAGTTAAGGACTTCCTAGTTTTCTTAATACCCAATGAAGTAACAATAACCTCATTTAAAGCATTAGAACTTGCTTCTTTTAATTTTACAGCAATTGTCCTAGCATCTCCTATTGTAACTTCTAAGGTTTCAAACCCCAAATAAGAGATCAATATTACATTTCCTTTTTTTGCTTCTATCGAAAATTTACCATCTAAATCGGTAATACTTCCTTTAGACTCTCCTAATACAACTATGGATGCGCCTGGTAACGGCATCCCAGATGCATCTGCAACTGAACCTTTGATGATTTTAGACTGAGCAAGCGTAACTTGTGCAGTAAAAACCATCATAAAGATTAAAATAATTTGTTTCATGTTTAAAAGTTTTTGTTAGTTATGGGGTAAATGTATCAGGAAGGAACTGGTAAAAAAAATAAATTAAACCAACGGTTCTTTTTTTTAAACGAACGACATTATTTTGTCTATAACCCGTTTTTGGTCGAATCAACAAAATATTATTTTAATATTATTTTATTAAAAATTCAGGTTTTTATGCAAAATAAAGAGCCCTATATTAAAAAAAATCACTAAAGTTGCATCTTTTAATCTCATGTCCATTTTTTTATAAATTAAACTATTGCTGCTTTGGGTAAAATAAAAGATGTTAAATTCGATTTAAAACTTCAAAATCATTTCTGGTTTTGGGGCATTTACTTTGTCTCTAATTTTTTAAGATGGGGTGCTTATTTTAATGATTATGAATACTCCTTTAAATCCAATTTAATTGAATTTGCATTACACATTCCTTTAGTGTACTTAAATCTCTTTTTTCTAATACCTCGATATGTAATTAAATCAAAATACTTGCACTATACTTTTGCCTTATTACTGAGTGTATTTCTAGTCTATCTATTAAAAACGGGGCTCACTTATTACCTTATTTCCGAAAATATTTGGCCTGAAGCCAACCGCGAATACAAACCGTTTGACACCAATCATATTATCGCAGTTTGTATAGGCGAATTATATGTCGTAGCTATGGCATCTTCAATTTACCTTACCTTAACCTGGCTGAAAGAAAGGGATCGTAATAAAGCATTGCGAGAGGAACAATTTAAGATCAAATTAAAGTATCTCAAAAATCAAATTCAACCCCATTTTTTCTTTAACACTTTAAATAATCTATACGCATTATCTTTAGAATCATCAGATAAAGTGCCCGATGTTATTATAAAACTCTCTAAACTCATGGAGTATGTATTATACGACATCGAAGGAAAAACTTATGTGCCATTGATTAAGGAAATTGAATACATTCAAAATTATATAGAAATAGAAAAACTGCGATTTGAAACTGTCCATGTATCTTTTGATATTGAATCTAACATTGATGAAATTAACGTACCTCCTTTGTTATTTATCAGTCTGGTAGAAAATGCGTTTAAACACGGCGGGATCAGTAACCCTAATTTGGTCATTAAAATTAACTGCAAAACCATCAATGATTCTTTACTAGAGTTCGAAATTATAAATAACTTTATACAAAAACCAAATCTGACAATTAGAACCGGAATAGGATTAAAAAATACAAAAAAAAGATTGAAATTACTGTACCACAACAAATTTAGCCTACAACATAAAATTAAATTCTATTATTATGTAGTAAGCTTGCAAATCCCCCTCAATCATGAAAATTAAATGTATCATAATTGATGACGAACCATTAGCTATTAAAGTTTTACTAAACTATTTTAAAAACTTTCCCGATTTTGAAGTAGTGGCAACATTTACAACCTCGCTTGAAGCTTTGCATTATATCAATAAGACTACTGTTGAGGTTGTTTTTTTGGATATAAAAATGCCTATAATGACTGGTTTTGAACTCATTAAATTAATCGAGCACGATGTAAAACCACGAGTTGTTATCACAACTGCATACAGAGAATTTGCCGCCGAAAGTTACGACTTGGATGTATTGGACTATCTAGTAAAACCTATACCTATCATCCGATTTATAAAGTGCATTAGTAAAATATCGACGGAAATCAGTGTTAAAAACAATATCAAAATAGAACCTTTTAGGGTGGAACCGCATATCTTTATTAAAGTAGATAAAAAAATGGTAAAACTGATTATCGATGAAATTTTATTTATTGAAGGAATGAAGGAATATATTAAAGTAGTTACCAATGATAAAACTTATATCACTCACAAATCCTTAAGCTCTTTGACTGATGAGCTACCAATAGACCAATTTTTGAGAGTTCATAAGTCTTACTGTATCGCTCTAAACAAAATAAAATTCATTGAAGGCAACCGTATTCAAATACAATCATTCACCATCCCTATAGGCCGTAATTACAGTAAAGAAGTAAAAAACAGAATCCTTGAGTAAATGCTGAAACCCAATCATACCAATTAAATTCGCTTTACTTGAAAAATAATCATTATTATTTAACAAAAAGTGATTATTATACAATTATAATAATATTTATGCAAAATTGTTTTTTTTTGATTTGCTTAACAAATATATTTACGCTCTTGAAAACTAAAAACAAATTACTAAAAAAACTAATCCAACACAATTATGAGCTCAGAAAATGTACAAACCAAATGGGGGCAATTTATCTCACTGATAATCGTCTTCTTCTTTTGGGGATTTGTTGGTTCGGCCAACGACATCTTAATACCTGTCTTTAAAAAAGTATTTACTTTATCTCAAGTACAATCACAACTTGTTGCTTGGGCTTTTTATGTAGCCTACTTTGTAGGATCTATTATCTTTTTCTTAATATCACTTAAAGTAGACGTATTACAAAAATTTGGATACAAAAAAACCCTGTCAGCAGGATTATTGTTATCTGCTATTGGTTCGTTTTTATTCGTTCCTGCAGCAACAATGCAAAGTTTTCCTTTTTTCTTGACCGCCTTATTTACGGTAGGTCTTGGATTTTCTATTCAGCAAATTGTAGCTAACCCACTTGCTATTAAAATGGGAAGTGCTTCTACTGGAGCACACCGTTTAACACTAGCTGGAGGAATTAACTCTTTCGGAACCACGATTGGTGCTATTTTATTAGGAATCGCATTGTTCGGAATGGGAGACAATAAGAAAACATCTCTTTCATTAGAAGATATCAAATTGCCTTTTATCATTTTAGGAATAGCCTTTGTACTTGTGGCTATTTTTATGAATTTTTCTAAAATCGAAAACCCGGCAAAAATCGAAAAAGAAGCAGTCGTAACTAGTACTGAAAAATTCAATATTTTAGATTACCCTCAGCTATACCTTGGAATGCTAGCTATCTTTATTTATGTAGGTACTGAGGTAACCATTATCAGTAATTTACCTGCTTTATTACATACAGCTGAGTTTGGTAGTATTCTAGAAGATGCTATTTCGCCTTTTATTGCGCTATACTGGGGAAGTTTAATGATTGGTCGTTGGAATGGTGGTGTAAATGTATTTAACACTTCAAACCTTGTCAACACTGCACTCAAATTTATCGTTCCTGCTCTTGCATTTGGAGTAATTATAGGCGCTAACTTATTTGCTCAGCATGATGTTTCATCATTTTACATCTACCCAATCTGGATCTTACTCTTTATTGCAGTAAGTTTTGTAGGTGGTAAAAATGCTGGTAAAACTTTAATGCTTTTTGGAGTTTCTGGTTTAGTAATGATGTTAGCTGGACTGATTTGTACTGATACTGAAATTGCAAAATTCTTCTTTATATCAGGTGGATTATTCCTATCTATTATGTGGCCATCTATTTTCGATTTAGCTATAGCCGGATTAGGAAAAAACACGGGAAAAGCATCTTCTTTCTTAATTATGATGATTCTTGGAGGTGGTGTTATTCCACTAGTCCAAGGAAGTATTTGTGATTATGACTTAACACATCCTAATGGAATATTTGGTGTCTCATGGACCCATTTCTCTTATGTTGTTCCTTTACTTGGTTTTGCTTACTTAGGATTTTACGGGTTTTATTGTCCTAAAATTTTAAAAAGACAAGGAATCAATCAAGTTGAAACCGAAGGTGGTGCACACTAATTTCAACTCCAAAAATCAAACTATTTTAATCCAAAAGAGTTTTAATTTTTAATTCAATAAATAAAGCCATCAAAAAACATATTTGATGGCTTTTTTTGGCACTAAAATTGAATTTGATTAACCAAATAAATACATTTGTTTAAATCGCTACTCATGAAAAAAACACTACTCTTATTCTTAACTGCCTTATTCATACTATCCTGTGGTGTCAAAAAAACACAAAGTTTACTGAGTGAAGGCGATTATGATGCTGCCATAGACCGCGCTGTTGAAGGGCTTCGTTCTAATAAAAACACTAAAGGAAAACAAGACTATGTATATCTTCTTGAAGAGGCTTTCGCCAAAGCTAAAGATCGAGACTTGCGTAATCTAGACTTACTTTCAAAGGATGGAAATCCTAGAAATTATGAAATCATTTACAACACTTACTTACAATTAAACAATCGTCAAGAAAAAATACGCCCTATCCTTCCATTACCCTTATTAAACAAAGGAAGAAACGCCTACTTTCCATTTGACAACTACAATACACAAATTATTTCTAGCAGAAACACCTTGTCTAAATATTTATACGATAATTCCAAGGCATTGATGCTTACAAACGACAAACAAATATTTAGAAGAGTGTATGACGATCTAAATTATTTGAATCAAATTAATCCCAATTACAAAGATGTTTTAAAGTTAATTGATGAAGCTCGCTTTAAGGGAACCGACTTTATATCTGTCTCATTACGTAACGAAACCAATATGGTTATCCCGTCTGCTTTACAAAACGATTTATTAGATTTTAGTACCTATGGTATGAATGACAAATGGACTGTTTATCATAATGAAAAACAAAAGGGTATCTATTACGATTATGGATTAATAATGAATTTTAGAGACATCAATATCTCACCTGAACAAATAAAAGAAAAGGAGTTTTACAACGAAAAACAGATAAAAGACGGACTTAAAACACTAGTGGACAACCGCGGAAATGTTGTCAAAGACAGTTTAGGAAACACCATTAAAGTTGATAACTTAAAAACAATCAAAATTCGTGTGTACGAATTCAATCAGTTTAAAGCGTGTCAAATAACTGCCAAAGTGGATTATGTAGATCTAAAAACCAATCAGCTATTAGAGTCATTCCCTATCTCTAGCGAATTTATCTTTGAAAACAGATACGCTACTTACAAAGGAGATAAAAGAGCCACTGATGTAGAATACTATAACTACTTTGATCGTAGACCGATCCCGTTTCCTACCAATGAACAAATGGTTTATCAAACCGGCGAAGACTTAAAAGCCAAATTGAAGTCGATTATCACCCAGAATGGTTTTCGCAATTAAGCACGCAATTCCACTATTCATAAAGCAAGCACTTTGAAATTAACAATCAAAGTGCTTTTTTAATAACATTTTACTAAAAAAATGTTAGAAATTAAAAAATACGATTAACGTATTAAAAATAAGTGTACTTTTGCAGCAATGAAACACACAAGATTAAATATAACATCTATCTCACGGATAAAAACCGCTAGTACTTTACCCGAAGTACGGACACTATCTCTATAGTGACCAATACTAGTTCGTTTTATATTAATCATTTTTCATTTTACCGTTTTGAAATCCCAACTGTTAAACATTGGATTATCATATCCTAAAAGCATTTTATTAAAACATTCCATAACTTTTATACCTAATTGTTATACAATCGATTATACATTTGTTTTTAGCTTTAAATTCATTAACTTTTGTTGCTCAAATTTGATTTACAGCTTATTTTTTAACTCAAAAATTCATCTTCTGAAATGAATATCTCCATTATTATAGCACAGGAAGAACATTTTAAGTACGCACAAGTTATTTGCGATACGATAGAATCGTCTGCCTTATTGAGAGGAACTGGAATTGCTAAGCGTACCCCTGAGTACATCCAAAAAAAGATGGAAAACAAGGATGCGGTCATTGCATTAGTCGATGGGACTTTTGCTGGTTTTTGTTATATAGAAAGCTGGCAAGACAGCAACTATGTAGCGCATTCAGGATTAATTGTACACCCTGATTATAGAAACCTTGGCTTAGCCAAAAAAATCAAATCAAAAGTATTTGAATATTCGTTAAAGAAATATCCAAATGCTAAAGTATTTGGAATCACAACTGGATTAGCAGTGATGAAAATCAACTCGGACTTAGGATACAAACCTGTTCCGTTTTCAGAGTTAACCACCGATCCTAGTTTCTGGAAAGGATGTCAAACTTGTACGAATTATGAAATTCTAAAAAGCAAAGATAATAAAATGTGTTTGTGTACCGGAATGTTATATGACCCAAAGGAGAAGCAAAAAATTCCACCAAAACACCCTTTCAATGTCCGGATTTGGAACCGATTAAAAAAAATAAAACAAGCCCTTTTTTTAGAAAACTAAAAAAAAATAAAAATTAAAACACAATCAGCTAAATAGCATCAAGCCATTTAGCCAATAATAGCATAAAAATGAAAAAAGTAGTATTAGCATATAGCGGAGGTTTAGACACATCATATTGTCTTAAATATTTAAAAAACGAAAAAGGATACGAAGTTCACACCGTATTAATCAATACAGGTGGTTTTGACGACGAAGAATTAACTGCAATTGAGGAAAGAGCCTACGAACTAGGAAGCGCACAACACGCTAACCTTACTATCGTAGACAAATATTACGACAAAGCCATTAAATATTTAATTTATGGTAATGTTTTAAAAAACAATACCTACCCTTTATCAGTAAGTGCAGAACGTGTTTTTCAAGCAATTGAAGCCATTAAATACGCGAAATCTGTAGGTGCCGAAGCGATCGCACACGGAAGCACAGGTGCAGGAAATGACCAAATTCGTTTTGATCTAATTTTCCAAACGATCGCTCCCGAAATCGAAATCATCACTCCTATTCGTGACTTGAAACTATCAAGACAAGAAGAGGTGGATTATTTATCAAAAAATGGCGTTCACTACTCTTGGGAAAAAGCACAATATTCAATCAATAAGGGACTTTGGGGAACTAGCGTAGGTGGTAAAGAAACCTTGACTTCACACCAAGCTTTACCTAGCGAAGCGTATCCATCGCAATTGACTAAAGAAGGCGAAGAAAAGGTGACTCTTGAATTCAAACAAGGGGAATTGGTTGCCGTAAATGGTAAAAAAGACAAACCTTCTAATAACATCGTTACTTTAGAAAAATTGGCTAATGCCTATGCTATCGGGAGAGATACACACGTAGGTGACACGATTATCGGAATCAAAGGAAGAGTTGGTTTTGAAGCTGCTGCCCCATTAATTATCATAAAAGCACATCATTTACTAGAGAAACATACACTAGGAAAATGGCAACAATACTGGAAAGAGCAACTAGGAAACTGGTACGGAATGCTTTTCCACGAAGGGCAATTTCTTGATCCTGTAATGCGTAACATCGAGGCGTTCCTTGAAGACACTCAAAAAACGGTAAACGGTACAGTGACTGTTGCCTTGAAACCGTATCATTTCTCATTGGACGGAATTGAATCTGATAATGATTTAATGACAAACAGTTTTGGTCAATATGGCGAAATGAACAACGCTTGGACATCAGATGATGCCAAAGGATTTATCAAGATTTTAGGTAACGCCCAAAACATCTTTTCAGCTGTAAATAATGAAACTTACGAATAAATAGGTTTTACCACAAAGCTCGCTAAGAAAGTGCAAGGCACACTAAGTTTTGTAAACTTTGTGCCTTCTTTGAGTTCTTCTTGGTTAAATTTAATTTACTATTTACATGATTCTTCTATAAAAAACAGAATAATCCAATAAATAGAACGCAAAACATTAAAATAAAAAATTATGATTAACATAGGAATAATAGGCGGCTCAGGATACACAGCAGGAGAATTAATTAGAATCCTAATGTTTCACCCTAATGCAAAGCTTGATTTTGTTTACAGTACCACAAATGCCGGAAAACCATTATCAGTAGCGCACCATGACCTAATGGGTGATATCGAAATGAACTTTACAGACACTGTAAACCCTAATGTTAATGTAGTTTTTCTTTGTTTAGGACATGGTAAATCGATATCATTCTTAAAAGAAAATCAGTTTGCTAGTCACACTAAAATTATCGATTTAGGAAACGATTTCCGTTTAACCAAAGACAAAGAATTTGAAGGTAAATCATTTGTTTATGGCTTACCCGAATTAAATAAAACCAACATTAAAAACGCCAATTATATTGCTAATCCCGGTTGTTTTGCAACAGCAATTCAATTGGCTTTATTGCCATTAGCATCACACAATTTGCTAACTACTGATGTGCACATCAACGCAACAACAGGAAGTACTGGTGCCGGAGTTAGCCCTTCAGAAACGACGCATTTCAGCTGGAGATCAAATAATATGTCGCATTACAAAGCTTTTGACCACCAACATTTAGGCGAAATAAACCAAAGCGTAAATCAGTTGCAAAATTCTTACAATGACGAAATAATCTTTGTTCCAAATAGAGGAGATTTTGCTAGAGGAATTTTTGCTACGTTATACACCACCGTAGAAGAAAGCGTGGAAGATTTGGTAGCCAAATATGAAGCCTATTACAAAGACCAACCATTTGTAACGGTAACAACTACAAATATTAATATGAAGCAAGTGGTACAAACGAACAAATGTATCATCAGTTTAATAAAAAAAGGAAACCGGGTTCTAATCACTTCAATAATTGATAATCTAGTGAAAGGAGCCTCTGGACAAGCTGTTCAAAATATGAACCTCATGTTCGGACTCGAGGAAACTACCGGGTTGCATTTGAAGCCATCAGGCTTCTAAATCCCCACCCCAGCCCTCCCCGAAGGGGAGGGAGACAGGACTTTATCAACGTTGACAATTATATTAGTTTTATTAACTAAGTAATAAAAAAATAAAAATGAATTAATATAACCGCGAACTTATTATTCTTTCTCTTAAAAAGAAAGAACAATAAGAATCTAAAAGCAACACCCCCCGTTGTACGTATTTATTCCCCCTCCTTCGGAGGGGGTTAGGGGGAGGAATACTATGAACTTATTTGACGTTTACCCATTATACCCTATTACTCCTGTAAAAGCATTGGATTGTACTATTACAGACGAAAACGGAATTGAATACTTAGATTTATACTCTGGTCACGGAGTTATTTCGATCGGACATACGCAACCGTATTACGTTGCCAAAGTAAAAGACCAATTAGACAAATTGAGCTTTTACTCGAATGCCATCCAAAATCCATTGCAAGTGGAACTGGCAGACAAACTTGGAAAACTTTCAGGTTATACAGATTACAGCTTGTTTTTATGTTCTTCGGGAGCAGAAGCAAATGAAAACGCCTTAAAAATGGCCTCTTTTCATACCAATAAAGCAAGAGTTGTTTCTTTTGAAAATGCTTTTCACGGACGCACGTCGGCAGCTGTGGCGACAACGGATAATCCCAAAATTGTCGCTCCAATAAACGCACAACAAGTCGTTACCTTTTTGCCATTAAACCAAATTGATTTGGTTGAAGCTGAACTTAAAAAAGGAGATGTTGCTTGTGTGATTATCGAACCTATTCAAGGTGTTGGTGGTTTAGATCAAGGAACAACCGAATTTTTTCAAGCGCTCGAAAAAGTCTGTAAAGCACATGATGTCGTTTTGATCATGGATGAGGTACAATCTGGTTTTGGAAGAAGTGGGAAGTTTTTTGCACACCAATTTCACGGGATTACACCTGATATTATATGTATGGCAAAAGGTATGGGAAACGGTTTCCCAATTGGTGGAATTTTAATTGCACCTCATTTTAAAGCAAGCTACGGTTTACTGGGGACAACTTTTGGTGGAAGTCATTTGGCTTGTGCCGCAAGTATCGCTGTTCTTGAAGTGATTGAAAAAGAAAACTTGATGGCAAATGCTAGTAAAATCGAAGCGTATTTCTTGGAAGCTATTAAAGTAATTCCAGAAATAATCAAAGTAAAAGGAAGAGGATTGATGCTAGGAGTCGAATTCGATTTTGATGTAAGCGCCTTAAGAAAGAAAATGATTATCGAAAAACATATTTTTACAGGTGGAGCTAATAATAAAAACTTATTAAGAATTCTGCCTCCGTTAACAATTACAACGGCTGCTATTGATACATTTATTGTGGCTTTGCAGGAGAGTTTGAAAGAGTTGAAGTAATATTTTTTTAAAGTTGCAAAGGCTCAAAGTTTCTGAGTATTGTACAAAAGTGAATTATTACAAAAAGGTATGCGTGAGGGATAGCAGTGGAAATCCTTTTTTATGAATTGTAGCGCAGCGGAAAGAAATAAAAAAGATTGTAACGAATAGCCCGACCCGACTTTTTTGAGGGTCACGCCCAAATAAAAAACAAATATGAAAACAGTATTATCCATAGCAAAAAGAAATGCCGTTTTGAGTTCGATGGCAATCCTATTAGAACAAGAAAGAGCCAACCTTAAAGCTGTAAATCAACAGGATCTAACAAATTATTCAGGTGATGATTTGGCTATGGAGAAACGTTTGCTTGTTGATGATGCGAAGATTGACGGAATGATCTTGTCATTGCAACAATTGACGAGTCAGGAAGATCCGGTGGGGAAAGTTCGTTTTGATTTTACGCATGAAAACGGAATGAAAATCAGCAATAAAACAGCTGCTTTTGGGACTATTTTAATCATTTATGAATCGCGTCCAGACGTCACTGTTGAGGCAGGTGGAATCGCTTTTAAGTCGGGAAACAAGATTTTATTAAAGGGCGGAAAAGAATCTTTACTGTCTAATTTAAAAATTGTGAATCTTTGGCATCAAGCGTTAAAAGATAATGATGTTGCCTCTTCATGGGTGGAATATTTGAATTATGACCGTGCCGAAACGCAAGCTTTCTTAGAAAATCCAACACAAAAAGTAGACTTGATTGTACCACGTGGAGGAGAGCAATTAATTGCTTTTACAAAGAAACATGCAACTTGTCCTGTAATTGTAAGTGGTCGCGGAAATAACTTTGTTTACGTAAATCAAGAAGCCGATTTAGAAAAAGCGTTAGCCATAATTATAAACGGAAAGACCTCAAACATATCGGTTTGCAATGCTTTGGATAAAGTATTAATTGATACTAATTTACCCAATTGGGAAGCTTTTGCAAACGAATTGGTAAGCAAATTAAAAACATTTAATGTGACTATTTTAGGAGATGACGCTTTCGCGAAAGCGACTCAGATTCCAGTGATTGAAAATGATTTGATTTGGTTCGAAGAGTTTTTAGATTATAAAATTGTAATTGGTACCACGCAGTCAGACGAAGAAGCAATTACCAAAATAAATAAATATTGTGGCGGACATTCGGCTTCCATAATTACAGAAAATAACGAAATCGCACAGCAGTTCATGGATAATGTTGATACTGCAGCAGTTTACCACAATGCCTCTACCCGATTCACAGATGGAGGTCAATTTGGACTTGGGGGCGAACTGGCAATAAGTACCGATAAATTGCACCAACGCGGACCGATAGGTTTACAACATTTGGTAACCAATAAATGGTACGTTTACGGACAAGGACAGATACGATAAAAATTGAAAAATTAAAAGATTGAAGCATTTAAAGGATTAACACAACGAAATTTTGAAATTATTAAATCTTTCAATTTTGAAATGAAACTACAATGGCAAAAAAGAGAATATTACTAAAAATAGGAAGCAATACTTTAACCAAGGAAACCAATCATATTTCGAGAGGGAAAATTGAGGATATTGGAATCCAAATTGCGGCTTTAAATGACGATTACGAATTTGTAATTGTGAGTTCCGGTGCAATTGCAGCTGCAAAGCAGTTTGTAAAACTAGAAAGTAAAGGCAAGGAAATTATTGTTAAACAAGCTTTGGCGTCTATTGGGCAGCCACACTTAATGCGAATTTTCCATGAGAATTTCAAAGATTTAGGGCTATTAACATCGCAGTGTCTACTATCCTATTCTGATTTCGAAAAAGAACAATCTAAAGTCAATATTGTCAACACCATTAATGTGTTAATCGAGAACAATTACATCCCGATTATCAATGAAAATGACACGGTTGCAACAGACGAAATCCAGTTTGGAGATAACGATAAGTTGGCTGCATTAACTGCTGTCCTTCTGAATGTCGATATTTTGATTATTGCAACAAACACAAACGGAATTTACACCAAAGCCTCTATTCACGACGCTGCTCCAGAGACTATTTTACAAGTCAATGATCTAGCTTTGATGGCACAAGAAGTTGGCGATTCAAAATCATCACATGGAACTGGTGGTATGCAATCTAAAATTGAAGCTGCAGCGATTGCAAAAGCAGCAAATATTGAAACTTGGATCGTGAATGGCTTGAAAGACGATTTTATTTTGAATGCCATAAAAAACAGTATTCCGTTCACGAAAATAGTATAAGACAAAATGGAACGCGGATGACGCGGATTCGCTAAAGTGAAAATGCAGAAAATAAATCGTTTCATAATAACCTAAACTAAATAAATTGAAAATCCGCTTTGATCAGTGTCTTTGCGATAGCAAATCCCTATCATCAGCGTCCAAATACATAAAACAATGAATTACATCTCTTTAAAAAACATAGACTCACTCGAAAAATGGGTGAAGCAAGCTTTAAAAATTAAAAAAAAGCCACTTAAAAACAAAAAACTAGGTAAAAACAAAACCTTAGGAATGTTGTTTTTCAATCCAAGTTTAAGAACGCGTTTAAGCACTCAAAAAGCGGCTTTAAACTTAGGAATGAACGTCATGGTAATGAATTTTACCAACGAAGGCTGGACACTAGAATTTGAAGATGGAGCCGTGATGAATCAAGGCGCTTCAGAACACATTAAGGAAGCGGCTGAAGTAGTTTCGCAATATTGCGATATCATTGCAGTAAGAGCTTTTGCTGGCTTAGTAGACAAAGAAAAAGACAATGCCGAAACTGTTTTGGCAGGTTTTTTAAAACACGCTACAGTGCCTATCGTGAACATGGAAGGTTGTACGGGTCACCCTTTGCAAGCACTTGCTGATGCCATTACAATGGCAGAACACAAAACGGAGCATAAACCAAAAGTAGTATTATCATGGGCGCCACATCCTAGAGCATTGCCTCAGGCTGTAGCCAATTCATTCGTGGAAATGATGTTATTGCAAGATGCTGATTTTGTAATTACACATCCTGAAGGATACGAACTAAATCCTGAAATTACTAAAGGAGCTACTATTGAGCACGATCAAAACAAAGCGTTTGAAAACGCCGATTTTATCTATACTAAAAACTGGAGCAACTATATTGATTACGGTAAAATCACAAATAGTGATCCCAGTTGGACCGTAACCGCTGAGAAAATGGCATTGACGAATAATGCTAAATTCATGCACTGTTTACCTGTCAGACGTAATGTAATTGTTGCTGATGAAGTGATTGACAGCGAAAACTCGATTGTAATAGAACAAGCCAATAATAGAACCTATGCAGCGCAACTAGTGCTACAAAAAATACTTGAAAATGCACAAGAAAAAACCCATTACAGTAGTTAAAATTGGAGGAAACATTATTGATGACGCTCAAGAACTCAAGCAGTTTCTCGCTGATTTTGCTAAAATTGACGGACTAAAAGTATTGGTGCATGGTGGCGGAAAATCGGCGACTAAGATGGCGCAAAGCATTGGCTTAGTTCCTCAAATGATTGATGGACGCCGTATTACTGATGCTGCTATGCTTGAGGTTGTCGTGATGATTTATGCGGGTCAAATCAATAAAGACATTGTAGCGCAATTACAAGCTAACGATGCCAATGCAATGGGATTCTCTGGAGCAGATGGAAATTTAATCCAGTCGGATAAAAGAAACCACCCAACAATTGATTACGGATTTGTAGGTGATGTAAAAAAAGTCAACACTACCCTATTAGAGACATTACTAAATAGCGGAATAGTCCCTGTTTTCTGTGCGATTACACACGATAAAAACGGACAATTATTAAACACGAATGCCGATACAATTGCAAGCGAATTAGCAATAGCTTTATCTGAATTTTTTGAAGTAACACTAAGTTATTGCTTCGAAAAACCAGGTGTTCTATACGATGCCGAAGACGACAGCTCAGTTATTACAAAAATGAATCCTGAGTTGTACGCCAAATTAAAGGCTGAAAAAGCCATTCATTCCGGTATGATTCCTAAATTAGACAACTGTTTCAATAGCTTATCCAAAGGGGTGCAACAAATTAAAATTGGGCATCACAAAATGTTACAAAATACAAATGCGGTTTGTACAACTATAGAGTTATAATAACATACCATGAAAAATCACCATTAAGAAATTAAGGACTTTAAGCTTAATTTACTAAATATCTTAATGGTAAGTTTACAACTGAAAATTTCAGTTTTAAGATTCGACATACAAAAAATATGAAAAACAAAGAAACACTTACTCAAGAAGCAATTGCCTTATTAAAAAACCTGATTGAAACGCAGTCTTTTTCAAGTGAAGAGGAACATACTGCTGTTCTAATCGAAAACTGGTTTGCTGTTAACGCCATTCCGTTTGAGAGAGAAAACAACAATATTTGGGCGTACAACAAGACATTCGATAAAAATAAACCAACACTATTGCTGAACTCGCATCACGATACCGTGAGACCCAATCAGGCGTATACTAAAGCCCCTTTGAAAGCCATTGTCGAAGATGGAAAACTATACGGTTTAGGTAGTAACGATGCTGGTGGTTGCTTAGTTTCACTGTTGGCTACTTTTGTCCATTTTTATGCTGCAGAAAACTTGCCGTACAATATTGTAATGGTAGCTTCGGCAGAAGAAGAAAGCAGCGGTAAAAAAGGCTTAAATAGTGTCTTAAAAAGTCTTCCCGAACTAGAATGTGCCATCGTGGGTGAGCCTACTTTGATGCAATTGGCTATAGCCGAAAAAGGGCTACTTGTTCTCGATGTTAAAATCAAAGGAACGCCAAGTCATGCTGCACATCAAAATGAAGACAACGCTTTGTACAAAACAATTCCCGTAATGGAATGGTTTAAAAACTATAGCTTTGATAAAGTATCGGACCAATTGGGCCCCGTTAAAATGACTGTAACCCAGATCAACGCTGGAAAACAACACAATGTAGTTCCGTCTGAATGTGATATCGTAGTTGATATTCGCGTTAACGACTGCTACACGAATCACGAAATTTTGGCTATCGTACAAGAACAGGTAAATGCCGAAGTTACGCCTCGCTCTATGAATTTAAGTTCGTCATCAATCCCCGAAAATCACGGTTTAGTACTAGCTGGAATCGCTTTAGGAAGATCAACTTATGGCTCTCCAACGCTTTCAGACCAGTCGGTTTTGAGCTGTAAATCCTTGAAATTAGGCCCTGGAGATACGTTGCGGTCGCACTCAGCTGACGAATTTATATATTTAAACGAAATCGAAGAAGGAATCGACTTGTACATCAAGATCCTAACTGATTTTTTAAAACAATAAAATAATTAGAAGCTATTCCCGCTATCCGTTACAATCTTTTATTTTTAAAAGAAAAAAAATAAAAGGATTTTCACTGCTATCGGGGCTAGAACTAAGTACACCGAAGGAACATCTAATAATAAACTCTGAGATCCTCTGACTAAACTCTGAGATCCTCTGCGAAACAAAAAACACAAAGAAAGCGACAGTCTAAAAACTTGAAACTTTAAACCTGAAACAAAAAACAAATATGAAACTTTGGGAAAAAGGAATACCTACTGATAAACAAATAGAACAATTCACTGTGGGGAACGACAGAGAACTGGATTTAGTTTTGGCAAAATACGATGCTTTAGGCTCTATTGCTCACGCTAAGATGTTAGGAAACATTGGTTTATTAACCACTACCGAAACTGATTTTTTAGTAGCTGCATTAAACGAAATCATCGCTGATGTAGCCGCAGGAAATTTCGAAATCGAAGATTCATTTGAAGATGTACATTCGAAAATTGAATATTTATTGACTGCAAAACTAGGTGACGCTGGAAAAAAAATCCATACTGCACGCTCTCGAAACGATCAAGTTTTAGTGGATGTGAATTTGTATTTAAAGGATGTCGTTATCGAAATGAAAGCGCAAGTGAAAGCGCTTTTCGATTTGTTAATGGAATCGGCAGAGAAATATCAAAATGTTTTGTTGCCAGGATATACCCATTTACAAATAGCGATGCCATCATCTTTCGGAATGTGGTTTTCTGCTTATGCCGAAACCTTGATTGATGACATCACGATGTTAAATGCCGCTTTGAAAGTAGTAGATCAAAATCCGCTAGGATCGGCCGCCGGTTATGGTAGCTCCTTCCCTATTGATCGTACTTTTACTACCAAAGAATTAGGATTCGAAACTTTAAAATACAATTCGGTTGCCGCTCAAATGAGCCGTGGAAAATCCGAGAAAACATTGGCTTTTGCGATGAGTAGCGTGGCAGCAACTTTGGCTAAATTCTCTATGGATGTGTGTTTGTACATGAGTCAGAATTTTGATTTCATTGGTTTACCGGCACATTTAACTACAGGTTCGAGCATAATGCCGCACAAGAAAAACCCAGACGTGTTTGAATTAATTCGTGGAAAATGCAACAAAATTCAAGCGTTACCATACGAAATCACTTTAATCACTAACAACTTGCCAAGTGGTTACCACAGGGATTTACAGTTGTTAAAAGAAGGATTATTTCCAGCCATTCAAAACTTGCAAGCCTGTTTAGACATTGCTATTTTTTCGATTAAAGACATCAAAGTAAAAGACAATATTTTATCTGATAAAAAATACGATTACCTGTTTACAGTAGATACTTTGAACGAAATGGTAGTTGCAGGAATGCCATTTAGAGATGCTTACAAAGCTGTTGCGGAACAATTAGAAAACGGAACCTACCAATCACCAAAAGCAACCCAACACACACATGAAGGAAGCATAAACAATCTATGTTTGACTGAAATTAAAGAGAAAATGAACCAAGCGTTCTAATTACAATACGATCTGTTTGTTTTAATCCATTCCTCAAAAAGAATGGATTTTTTTCGTTTCATTAGTATTCAACAAGAAGAAACTATTGTTTTATGCAAAAAACTACCCCATTAAACTTATATTTGATATTCAAAATTATAAATCAATGCTATGAAAAAATTTGAAGAACAGGCAACGCAAGGCCTTTTGGATAAAGATTTAATAACCACAGAGCAATTCGACCGTATTCAAGGGTATCGAAATTTAGATCTTTTTTCACTGCATGCGGAGTTAAAATTATTTTTGTATGTTTCAGTATTAATGTTCACCTCGGGTATTGGTATTTTAATTTATCAAAATATAGACAGCATCGGCCACATTGCTATCCTTGGTTTATTACTAACTATAACTGTTGCTTGTTTTTACTTCTGTTTTAAAAACTCCGCAGGGTTTCACAAAATGCAAACACAATTTCAAAATCCCATATTTGATTACCTCATTCTAGCTGCTGTATTACTGAGCTGCATCTTTGTAGGTTATTTGCAGTTTCAATACACTGTTTTCGGCACCCATTACGGCTTAGCTACAATTGTACCCACGACAATAGCTTTCTTTTGCGCTTATTATTTTGATAATAAAAGCGTCTTATCTATTGCCATAACAGGCTTGGCTGCTTATATAGGTCTATCGGTTTCCCCGCAATCTTTGGTTCATAATGATTTTTACCAAACAACTACTTTAAGCTATTCAGCAATACTATTAGGTGTTTTATTAGTTGCCTGGACGGTTTATAGTTCTAAAACCAATCTAAAAAAACATTTCGGCTTAGTGTTTCTTACTTTTGCTTTGCACATTATGAGTATCGCTTGCATCAACAATTTATTTGAAAACTATTGGGGGATTTTTGCATTAATTTTAGCCACTTCTAGCTTCTTTTTCTATTTTACTAGCTATGAATTTAAGTCGGTTACTTTATTTGTATTTACAATAATTTACGCTTACATCGGACTAAATATTGTGCTTGTTACTATTTTCGAATTCTTAAATATTGATGACGATTTATTTATCTCACTCTTTTTCTTAGTTCCTTTTTACTTCATAGGTTCTATTATTTTATTTATCCGTCTTATTAAGCAATTCAATAAAAACAACAGCCATGATACAATACAATAAAGCCGAGTTAGAGCAAGTGTTTTTAGTTGAAGAGGGACGTTCTTTACAAAAAGCAGGGTTTATAAATGCTAAACAATTCACTAAAATTGATACCGACTTAAAGGTTCTTAAATACCATAAAAACATCTTAATACGCATTGGTTTCTTTCTTTTAGGCAGCTTCTTGTACGCCTCCATTTGTGGATTTATAACATTAATTAGTATCGATGCAATTGATAATGAATATCAGTTTTTGATTTATCTATTTGCCATTATTGGCTTTATTGGTACCGAGTTTTTGACTAATCAAAAATATTACGGATACGGCCTTGATGATGCTTTTATACTTGGTGCACAATTATGTCTAGCGATAGCTGTGGGGATTTCTACACATGGAAACGAACTAACAATTGCGTTACTACTTACATTTACATCTTTTCTGAGTTATCTTAGATATGTGCATCTTTCTATGGCTTTGTTGTTTTGCTTAACATCCACTTATTCGGTTGTTTTTATAATGTTTGACTTGGGCGCTTTCGCAAAAACTATTTTGCCGTTCACCATGATGCTTTTTGCAATAGCGATCTATTTTATCTGCAAAAGAATACTACACAAACTAACTGCTCCTTTTTATTATAAAGGAATCCTTTTAGCGCAATCTTTTGCGCTAGTGCTATTTTACTTATCAGGAAATTATTTGGTAGTGCGAGAACTCTCAAGTGAATTAATGGGTGTCGTGATGGCGCCAAACAGTGATATTCCGCTTGCTTTTCTATTTTATGCATTTACTTTCCTAATTCCTGCAAGCTATTTGGTTTTGTCGCTACTAAAAAAAGACCGCTTTATGCTTTGGATCGGACTAGCAACACTTTGCTTTTCGATATTCACCATCCGTTATTATTATTCGGTATTACCTATTGAAGCTGCTTTAACAATTGGAGGTTTGGCTTTGTTTGCTTTTACTTATTTCTCCATAAAAAAGATAAAAAACAATACCACAGGAGTAACTTTTCAACCTGACCGTTTCTCGCAAGGAAATGTCTTTGGCACGGCCGAAATTCTTATGGCTTCTCAAATGGGATTAAAACCCGAAACTACAGTCGATTCTCCAATGGAGTTTGGCGGTGGGGATTTTAGTGGTGGTGGTTCTGGTGGTAGTTTTTAAAGTAAATGAGCGAATAGTTCAATAGCCACGGATTCACAGATTAAAAAAAATGTTGCATCTATAAAAAAAGATTCACAACTACTATCTGTGAAACTATTTTCTATTTTCTAAGTTATTGCAAAATAAAAATTGCGAATTTGCGGTAAAAAAAATGATTGTCGTTTTTCATCCTCAACGCAGTACCAAAAAAATTAACCGCAAATTCGCAAATTAAAACAGTACTGCATTAAAAAAAAACAGATTCACAAATTAAAGTCTGTGAATCTGCAATCCTTTTAGTTAAAACTATTGAATAAAAATTTGCGAATTTGCGGTAAAAATATGATTGCCGTTTTTCATCCTCAACTCAGTACCAAAAAAATTAACCGCAAATTCGCAAATTAAAACAGTACTGTATTAAAAAAAAAAAAACAGATTCACAAATTAAAATCTGTGAATCTGTGGCCTAAAGGTCTTTTTAGTATTTTTTAAACTTTACTAATCGTGTATCAAACTATACTTTAGTTTTCAATTCTCCAGCATCAATATCACTATGAGAAACATTGTAAACTGCTTTACCGTTTTTGATCAAGATCAATTGTGGTGATTGGTGTTGTACTCCAAAACGGCTAGCGATATCATTTGAAATTTCGCGAAAAGCAATTAAATCCAAAAAATAAGGTGTTACTTTTTCTGGAAAGTCAAACTCGTTTTCAAATTGTTTCAACGCCATACGGCTAATGCTGCATCTGGTACTATGCTTAAAAATAGCAACGGGTTTGTCTTTCGATTCTGCTATTATTTCGTCAAGCTGACCAATAAAGTTCAATGGTTCCCAGTCCATTTTGATATTGGATTCGTTTGGATTTTCAGAACTTCCAAAAATATTTTTAAAAAAACTCATAATTTGTCGGTATTTCAGTCATTTTGACTGGTTTATATGATAAAGATCATCTTTTATAAGCCATTTTGTCTCTACTTTTACTATGGAATATAAATTGATGTTTCACTCGCAAAGATAAAACAAATTACTAATAAACACAGCTTGTCTCTTTTTTCAAAACTAAAAATACAAGCTTGTTATTAAACTATAAAAACATGAACATAAATAAATTTACCATTAAGTCGCAGGAAGCCATTCAGCAATCGCAACAATTGGCTCAAGGTTATGGACAGCAACAAATAGAAAACGAACATATTTTTAAGGCCATATTTGAAGTCGATGAAAATGTAGCACCCTTTATTTTGAAAAAACTAAATGTAAATGTGTCCTTATTTATCCAAGTTTTAGACAGTACCATTCAAAGTTTTCCAAAAGTTTCTGGTGGCGAAGTAATGCTTTCAAGAGATGCGAACAAAGCTCTAAACGAAGCAGAGATTATTGCAAAAAAAATGAACGATGAATTTGTTTCTATCGAGCATTTAATTTTGGCTATTTTTGGTTCAAAAAGTAAAGTTTCTCAAATCTTAAAAGACCAAGGTGTAACCGAGAAAGGTTTGAAAGCAGCTATTGACGAATTGCGAAAAGGAGAACGTGTAACCTCTGCCTCTGCCGAGGAAACGTACAACTCTTTAAACAAATACGCCAACAATTTAAATGAGTTGGCCAAAGCCGGGAAACTAGATCCAGTTATTGGCCGCGACGAAGAAATTAGACGGGTATTGCAAATCTTGACACGTAGAACCAAAAACAATCCGATGCTTGTGGGAGAGCCTGGCGTGGGTAAAACCGCCATTGCCGAAGGTTTAGCACATCGTATCGTTGATGGTGATGTACCTGATAACTTGAAGGATAAAATCGTTTTCTCACTCGATATGGGTGCCCTAATTGCGGGAGCCAAATTCAAGGGAGAGTTTGAAGAACGCTTGAAAGCCGTTGTAAAAGAAGTAACTGCCGCCGAAGGTGACATTGTGCTTTTTATTGATGAGATTCACACGCTTGTAGGTGCAGGTGGTGGCGAAGGCGCTATGGATGCCGCTAATATATTGAAGCCAGCCTTGGCTCGTGGAGAACTAAGAGCTATTGGTGCAACGACCTTGGACGAATACCAAAAATATTTCGAAAAAGACAAAGCCCTAGAGCGTCGTTTTCAGAAAATTATTATTGAAGAACCCGATACCGAAAGTGCAATTTCGATTCTTCGTGGAATCAAAGAAAAATACGAAACACACCATAAAGTCCAAATCAAAGATGAGGCCATTATTGCCGCTGTAGAATTATCACAGCGTTATATTACGAATCGTTTTCTTCCAGACAAAGCCATTGATTTAATGGATGAGGCGGCTTCAAAAATTAGAATGGAGATCAACTCTAAACCGGAAGAACTGGACGTTTTAGACCGAAAGGTGATGCAACTCGAAATCGAAATTGAAGCCATCAAGCGCGAAAAAGATGAGAGCAAACTCAAAGTCCTTGGTATGGAATTGGCCAATTTAAAAGAAGACCGCAACACCATTTATACCAAATGGAAATCGGAGAAAGATGTGGTGGATAATGTACAAGCCATCAAGACTGAGATTGAAGACTATAAATACGAAGCAGAACGTGCGGAGCGTGATGGAGATTACGGAAAAGTAGCCGAAATACGTTACGGAAAAATCAAGGAAGCGCAAGAGCGATTGGATATTTTGCACAAAGAATTAGTCGAAAATCAAGCTGGAGGCAGTTCATTAATTAAAGAAGAGGTAACTCGCGAAGACATTGCTGAAGTAGTGGCTAAATGGACAGGAATTCCAGTTATGAAAATGCTACAAGGCGAACGCGAAAAACTATTGCATCTTGAAGAAGAATTGCACCGCCGCGTGGTAGGTCAAGAGGAAGCTATTGAAGCGGTCAGTGATGCTGTACGCCGTTCTCGTGCGGGTTTGCAGGACATGCGCAAACCCGTGGGAAGTTTCCTTTTCTTGGGGACAACCGGTGTGGGTAAAACAGAATTGGCGAAAGCCTTAGCCGAATATTTATTTGACGATGAAAACGCTATGACACGCATCGATATGAGTGAGTACCAAGAACGCCACAGTGTGAGCCGTTTAGTGGGTGCGCCTCCCGGATACGTAGGTTATGATGAAGGCGGACAGTTGACAGAGGCCGTGCGCAGAAAACCATATTCAGTTATTTTATTAGATGAAATCGAGAAAGCACATCCAGACACCTTTAATATCTTGTTGCAAGTATTAGATGAAGGTAGATTAACGGATAATAAAGGACGTCTAGCCGATTTTAAAAACACCATAATCATCATGACTTCCAACATGGGAAGTCAGATTATACAAGAGAAATTCGAGAATATCAAAGGCAGTCTTGAAGAAACTACTGAGGTAGCCAAAGTAGAAGTGTTGAACTTATTAAAACAAACGGTCCGACCTGAATTCATCAATCGTATCGACGAGATTGTGATGTTTACGCCTCTAACAACGGCAAATATTACTAAAATCGTGAGTTTACAACTAAAATCAGTTACTAAAATGCTGGCCCTGCAAGGCATCACCATGGACGCCACACCCGATGCAATTACACATCTTTCTGAAAAAGGTTTTGATCCACAATTTGGAGCTCGCCCCGTGAAACGTGTGATTCAACGTGAGGTATTGAACAAGTTGTCGAAGGAGATTTTAGCTGGCAAAATAGCAACCGATAGCATCATTCTTTTAGATGCTTTTGATGGCGAATTGGTTTTTAGAAATCAAACCGAATTAGTAGAATAAATAATTATATTTTTTTTTTGTAGTAAGAGAACACCAGTCACAAGGCTGGTGTTTTTTTGTGCTTTTTTTTAGGAGCAGAACGTTTTTTTTTTCATAATCACCTTCCCTCCTGCTCTCGGCTATATCTCTTCGTTGCACTACGAGGATGCCGCCTCGATCAGGGCTGATTAAAACAACTAGATTTCATAAGAAGCTTATTAAAAAAACTAAAAACAGTTTGTCAAGTTTCTTAAAGGGATGACTACTTGCTCAAAAGACAAGTTTGGGCAAGTAAATCGTTGCGTATCGCTGTGCTCTCTTTGCGTATCTCTGCATAGTAAAAAACAACAAAATAGCGCTCTAGATAAATAATGATAATTAATTCCTTTTATACGCTTACTTTTGCAAAAACAAATTCCGATGAAAATAATTGCGCTTCCTGACGAACTCCCGATACAAAAATCGGATTTTGTAAAAGTATACGATTATCAAAGTGATCAGGAAATAACCAAACAACAAATTATTTTAAACCAAAATACTTTTAGCTTCCTTGCAGAGGGCACTAAAGATGTTTTTTTTGATAATTCGGCTTGGTCAATTGATAATTCTCATTTCTTGTTAATGAAAGCAGGGCATTGCTTAATGACTGAGAAGCTATCAGCAGGTAAAAATTATAGAAGCATCCTACTGTTTTTTTCCAATGAAACCTTGCTAAAGATTGTCAAAAAAACAGCTGTAGATCAAGCTGAATTTAGTAGTAAAAAGTCCGTTTACTCTTTTAAATACGATGACTTTATCAAGCGTTTTGTAACTAGTTTGCTAGATATATCTAAATTAACCAAAACTACACAAGAAAAATTACTGGAAGTAAAACTGGAAGAAATTATTCTCTATTTAACAGCAATTGATGGAGTAGAATTTGTTCATGCACTACTTTCAAACAGCAATAACAGCCAGCAAAAAATTATTCAAACAGTCGAAAACAATCTCTTGAATAAATTAACGATCACTGAATTGGCTTTTTTATGCAATATGAGTATTTCCACTTTTAAAAGAGAATTTGAAAAACATTATGCCGAATCCCCTATTAAATGGTTTCAAAACAAACGGCTAGAACACGCTTATTTTTTACTTCATCAGGAACATAAAAATGCTTCCGAAATTTATTATGAAGTTGGGTACGAAAATCTATCTAGTTTTATTCAAGCGTACAAATCAAAATATGGTATCACTCCAAAGCAAGATGGAAAAAGCTGAACTTTTAGCAACAGTTTTTGAACCTTTTCATCTTCTTTAGATCAAGCATTGACTCTACATTTGCAAAAACATTTAAAACACACAAAATGAAAAAAGCAAGTTTAGTTTTAGCATTATCATTACTATTTTCGACTACTATTTTCGCACAAAAAACATTTACTTTAACTAGTAAAAACCTAGGCGGACAAGCAACTAAATCTCAAGAATTCAATGGTTTTGGTTGTTCTGGTGATAATTTATCGCCTCAATTAAGTTGGGCTAACGCTCCTGAAGGAACAAAGAGTTTTGCTGTTACGATGTATGATCCAGATGCACCTACAGGCAGCGGGTTCTGGCACTGGGTGGTAGTAGACATTCCATCAAACGTCAATGAACTTGTACAAAACGCAGGAAACGTAACCCTTAATTTAACTCCAAAAGGGGTTATTCAAAGTACAACTGACTACGGTATTAAAGGATTTGGAGGTCCATGTCCACCTGAAGGTCACGGATATCATGAATACATCATCACCGTTTTTGCTCTAAAAACAGATAAGCTAGGAACAAATGAAAATACAAACCCTGCTGTTGTAGGCTTTAATCTCTGGAACCAGACTTTAGCAAAAGCTAGTATTGTTGTTTATTATAAAAGATAGAAATTAAAAAAACGGATAGAAATTCAATTTCAATCCGTTTTTTTATTTCATACTGTACCGTCACACTTCTTTGCTTCCGCAAATAAATTGCAGTTGTCAAAATGTAATTTTTAAGCAATTTTCAAAATGCGGTTTATTGGGATACCTACACCTTTTTTTAATACTACACTTTCATCTGTAAGTGCCCAAACGGTTGTTTCTACCATCTTTTTAGACTGCTCATCTTCAAAAAAGATTTGGATTTTAGAATGTTCTAAATTTCCTAAAGAAAGTGCACGCTCTAGTTCGGTTTTTCTTTGATTGATCGCGTTATCGTCTTCTAAAACTTCTACATGTGGAAATTTTAAGGTTTGTATGTTTTCTTTCTCGATGATTTCAAAATCAGTATTCATAATGACTTATATTTTATTAATAATCTGGTTCAATTGATTTGGTACACGAGTCCTCTTTTATTTAGGATTGTTTAACAAATATAAAATACATTTGGCCTAACCGATACCTACGTTATCACTATTTTAACAAACCTCTTTTTAATAGTCGACATAAATTCTTATTTTTGCAATCTAAAAATTTATCTGATGCCAAATAAAAAATATAAAATAGCTGTTATCCAATTGAACCTTAACGATGTTGCCGAAAACAACTTGAAAAAATGTTTAAGTTGGGTACGTGATGCAGCAGCTCAAGGTGCCGAAGTGATTTCCTTGCCAGAATTGTACAGCAGTCATTATTTCTGTCAAAGTGAAGATGTGGATAATTTTGCTTTAGCTGAACCACTTTACAGTACTTCCTTCATTGCTTTTAGCGCTTTGGCAAAGGAATTGGGTGTAGTGATTATTGTTCCATTTTTCGAAAAAAGAATGGCTGGCATCTATCACAATAGCGCTTACATTATCGATACTGATGGATCTGAAGCTGGACTATATAGAAAAATGCACATTCCAGATGACCCACATTTTTATGAAAAATTCTACTTTACACCTGGTGACTTAGGATTTAAAACGATACCAACACAAAAAGGAAAGATAGGTACCTTAATTTGTTGGGATCAATGGTATCCAGAAGCAGCTCGTTTAACGGCTCTTCAAGGTGCTGAGGTTTTATTTTACCCAACAGCTATTGGATGGCATCCAGCCGAGAAAGACGAATATGGAGTTAACCAACATGGTGCTTGGATGAGTGTAATGAAAGGGCATGCTGTAGCAAATGGTGTTTATGTTGCTGCCGCAAATAGAATTGGTCTAGAGCAATACTTACCAGATACAGCTGGAATTCAGTTTTGGGGATCTTCGTTTATTGCTGGACCACAAGGAGAAATTTTGGCGCAAGCCTCACATGATAAAGAAGAAATCTTAATTGCCGAAGTAGATCTTGACTTACAAGAAAATGTACGCCAAAACTGGCCGTTTTTTAGAGACAGACGAATTGACGCTTTTGGTGACATTACTAAAAGAGCAATCGACTAATTATGAGTACTACAAACAACCGAAGATTTCCGGCAGAATGGGAAAACCAACAAGGGATATTACTTTGTTTTCCACATAACGGAAAAGACTGGCCTGGAAAATACGAAGCGATTCAATGGGCTTTTGTCGAATTTATAAAAAAAGTAACGACTTACGAAACTGTTTTCTTAGTCGTTGCCGATGAAAAACTAAAAGAAAAAGTAACCCAAATGCTCGAAATGGCAAGAGTAAATCTTGATCAAGTTTCCTTTATTGTTCAAAAAACCAACAGAAGCTGGATGCGTGATTCTGGTCCTATTGTGGTTCAGAACAACGGTAAAAGAGAAGCGTTGAACTTTAATTTTAATGGTTGGGCGAAGTATAAAAATTTCCAATTAGACAAACACATTCCTGCAACAGTTGCTCGTCATCTGAACATGCCTATTACGCAAGTAACGTATAAAGGTAAACCTGTAATTATTGAAGGGGGAGCAATTGATGTAAACGGTAAAGGAACATTATTAACTTCAGAAGAGTGCTTGATGCATCCCGATATTCAAGTTCGTAATCCCGGATTTACAAAGGCGGATTATGAAGCTGTATTCAAGGAATATCTTGGTGTTACTAATGTGATCTGGCTTGGAGACGGTGTAGAAGGTGACGATACCCACGGACATATTGATGATTTATGTCGTTTTATCAATGAAGACACCATAGTCACCATTGTAGAAATGGACTCAAAAGACGCTAATTACAAACCATTGCAGGACAACTTAAAGCGTTTGCAAGAAGCTAAACTAGAAAATGGAAAATCACCAGTGATTGTAGCTTTACCAATGCCTAAACGTATTGATTTTGAAGATTTAAGATTGCCTGCTAGTTATGCCAATTTCTTAATCCTGAATAAATGTGTTTTAGTACCTACCTTCAATGATGCTAACGACCGTAAAGCCTTAAATATATTGGCAGAATGCTTTCCTGATCGCGAAATCATTGGAATTAGTGCTATTGATTTGATCTGGGGATTTGGAACACTTCATTGTTTGAGTCAACAAATACCAGCTTAAACTATTTTTCGATTAGATTATTCTTATAATAAAAAACACCAGCAAATATGCTGGTGTTTTTATATGCTATAAATCGGATTTTATTATTTATCCTTTGTAAAAGGAATTTTTTGATCGGCACTGATAATCATATCAAAACCAGATTTATCTTCATTAAACTGGAATTTTAATCCTGCTCTTGTAGATTCAAATAAATCTTTACCTATTGGTTCAACAGTAAACTGGGGGTAATCAGTAATTAAAACATTTAGCACTGAATTCTTTTCAGAGAATGTTATTTTGATAGGGGCTTTTGTATTTGAATACGTACCTAAATAACCATCCAAAATCACATCTTTTTCAATTGCACCAGCACCACTTGTCCAAACATTATTTGATTCATTGCTATCAGGAAACACATGATCAGGATCTAAAGTAATACTTTCTATTTCTTCTGTAGAATTGTGCTTGAATGACCATGAATTATTTCTTTGCCATACTTCAACAGGTAATTTTACTCTGTCTACTTTACCACTTTTTAATTTTACATCTAAAACGATTGGCATTGGCATTTTTTCGAAATTCTCAACTGTAATTATGACTCCTTGTTTAGGATCATTTTTTACGTATTTGATTCCGTTAATACCTTGATCAAAACGCCAGTTGTTTTGAAACCATCCTCTCCAAAACCAACTTAGATCTTCACCCGAAACATTTTCCATTGTTCTAAAGAAATCATCTGGTGTAGGATGTTTAAAAGCCCATCTTTCTACATAAGTTCTAAAAGCCAAGTCAAAACGTTCAGCTCCTAAAACTTGCTCGCGTAGCACAATCAGACCAGAACTAGGTTTAAAATAACACAACATCCCTATATTTGCTTCCTTCATATTATCAGGAGAGCTCATAATCGTTTCTAACTTTGGACTTGTAAAAGCTTCGGCCATATTATGTAAATCAGTAGCTTGACTTTTATATTCTCCATTGTTAAAATCAACTGAACTAAGTGAGTTGATAAAAGTATTAAACCCTTCATCCATCCATCCAAATAAACGCTCGTTTGAACCTACAATCATAGGAAACCAGTTGTGACCAAATTCATGGTCTGTAACTCCCCATAGATCCTCTCCTTTTGACTCCCATCCACAAAAAACAATTCCTGGGTACTCCATTCCACCTTCATTACCTGCTACGTTTGTAGCCACTGGATAAGAGTATTCAAACCATCTTTTTGAATAATTTTCAATTGATGCTTTTACAAACTCTGTTGAACGACCATAGGCTCCATTTCCTCCACTCTCTACTGGATACGCAGATAATGCTAAAGACTTTTTACCGCTAGGAAGATCGATTTTGGCTCCATCTAGAATGAAAGCTGCCGAAGATGCCCAAGACATATCCCTTGCATTCTTTAGCTTATAATGCCACGTTTTAGTAGCTGTACTTGTTTTTAATGCTTCTACTTCTTCTTGAGTACGTATGAATACTGTTTTATCACTTGCTTTTGCCTTCGCTAATCTCGCTTGCTCTGTTGCACTATAAACCGCTGTAGGATTTACTAATTCTCCTGAACAAACTACAATATGATTTGCTGGAGCGGTGATATTAATATCAAAATCTCCATACTCTAAATAAAACTCTGACGCTCCCAAATAGGGATTTGTGTTCCATCCGCGTACGTCATCATACACACACATACGTGGATACCACTGTGCAATAGTAAATATTTTTCCGTTTTTAGTGTCTAAAACTCCTGTTCTGTCTGATCCTTCTTTGGGTGAAATATAAGAGAAATCAATTTTAATTTTAACCGCACCACCTTTAGCTTTTAATTCTTGAGGAAGAAAAACTTGCATTCTAGTATCGGTTATTAAAAACTTTGTCTCTAGCTCAGTTGTTTTACCATTAGTAGTGTTAACAATTTTAACCGATTTGATTCTATGTCCTCCGTCAAAAACTTCTCCTTGTGCACCATTACGACTACCTGTAAGTGGTACAACCGCGTTTCCGCGAGAGTCTGCTTTAAATAAATTTTGATCTACATTCATCCAAACAAAACTCATTTTGTCAGGACTATTATTGGTGTACGTAATTATATCAGTACCAATAATTTCGTTAGTGTTTTCATTTAATTTTGCTGTTAATACATAATCAGCTCTGTTTTGCCAATACTCAGCTCCTGGTTGACCGCTAGCTGAACGTGTAGTAGTTCCATTTTTAGAATAAAAAAATGGCGCAAAAGCATCATGATAATTGTAATTTGAAACCGGAGCAGCTGCCTTGGTTTCTGGCATTTCTTGTGCCCAAAGGGAGGAAATTCCAAATAATAAAGCCAATGGTAAGCCGGCTTTGAACCTAATATTTTTCATCTGTTGTTATTTTACTACCAAATTAACGAAAAAAAAGCTTAGCAGTAAATTAAATTCAATGCTTTTATCAAAAATTAAGAAAATTTTATCGAAAACATATTTTAGAGAAATTTTGGAATAAAATAAAAATTATAAAATACATTTACAGTAATTATCACCCCAAAAAGTAAAAAGAATGACTACAACACTTTTCAATTCAGACTTAACTGCTAAAATAAATCATCTTGGTGCCGAATTATTTTCATTAGAATCAAATAACAAGGAATACATCTGGGAAGGAAATCCTGAATTTTGGGGAAAACACAGTCCGATTCTTTTTCCCATTGTTGGAACATTAAAAAATAATACATACAGTTTTAAAGGCAAGCCTTACAAGCTATCACGCCACGGATTTGCTAGAGATAACGAATTTGTACTTATTGAAAAGCAAGATCATCGTGCCGTGTTTTCTTTGAAATCTAACACGGATACTTTAAAAGTATATCCTTTTGATTTTGAACTGCAAATTATTTATACTCTAGCAGGCAATGATTTAACAATTGCGTACCAAGTTATTAATAGTAGTACTACTCCAATGCCATTCTCTATTGGTGCTCATCCTGCTATCGCATTAACGGGTGATTTTGAAAAATATAGTATTCAATTTGAAAAAAACGAACCTTTACAATACCACTTATTAGAAGATGATTTAATTTCGAATAAAACAGAAACCCTTTCTACAACAGATAATAAAGTAGCTTTAAATTACAAAATATTTGAGAACGATGCTTTGATTTTTAAAACTTTAGAATCAGATTATTTAACTATTTTAGAAAATAAAAAACCTTTGATAAGAGTGCATTATAAAGATTTTCCACATTTGGGAATTTGGACAAAAACAAATGCCCCTTTTCTTTGCATCGAGCCTTGGTTTGGTTACTCTGACTCCACTGAAACCACCGGAAACATTATGCAAAAAGAAGGAATTCAAATTCTACAACCAAAATCAACTTTTAACGCTGAATTTAGCATCCAAATATTATAAAAAAAAATGTTAACAATCAATTTTAGTCCGTTCCCAAATTTAGAAACAGATCGTTTGACCCTTAGAAGCGTTACTGTAAATGACGTTAATGAAATTTTTGACTTGCGTTCTAATAAAGAAGTAATGAAATACATCCCGAGACCTATTGCCAAAACACTGGACGATGCTTTAGATCATATCAATACTATTAACGCAATGATTGATAAAAACGAAGGCATAAATTGGGGAATTAGTTTTAGAGGAAGCCCTAAATTAATAGGTATAATAGGCCACTATAGAATTCAACCACATAATCACCGCGCTGAAGTAGGCTATATATTAAACCCTGAATTTCATGGTCAAGGAATTATTCCTGAAGCGATGAAAAAAGTTATTGCATATGGATTTAATGAAATGAAGCTACATTCTATCGAAGCTGTCATCAATCCAAAGAATAACGCCTCAGAAAGAGTGCTCCAGAAAAGTGGTTTTAAAAAAGAAGCTCATTTTATTGAAAATCATTTGTACGAAGGAGAATTTCTTGACACTGTCATCTATTCATTGTTAAATAATTCTTAATTACTATTATTTCATCAACATCATGTACTAAAAAGTCTAGATTTGTGTTAGTAATACCTCCACTAGGATAGTGGCATTAGCTACTAGACACAACTTTTATAATTTATGAAAAAATTGCTCTTACTACCCCTACTTTTAGTTGCGATGCATTCGCAATCCCAGACATACGTAAAAGTAAATGCGTTTACAACGCTTTTAACAATACCAAACGTGGCTGTTGAAACCAAAATTGGAGAAAAATCAACTTTAAATTTTGATGTACTAGCCTCACTCTGGAAGTCGGTTAACGGGAAACCTCGTGAATTTTATACTTTCACCTCAGAGTATCGGTATCATTTTAAGAGTACGGATAATGGATTTTATGTAGGAGGAAACATCGGCTTAAGTGCATACAATTTTCAAAAGTGGAATTATATCAACACTGATTACTACGAAAGAGGAAAAGGATACTTCATTGGCTCAACCATTGGTTATAAAGCTAAAATAAATGACAAATTTTACCTAGACTGTTTTCTAGGCGGTGGATGGCACCAAGGATTCTACAGAGGTTACCGCATTAGTGACGGTACTAGATATGAGCATGCCCAGCATTATAACAAAAGTGGTGAATGGTTTCCATACCGCGGTGGTGTAATGGTTTCGTATAAATTAAACTAACTACAAAAATTTAGAAACGTTTTTTACATACAACTCTTCTACTTCTTTCCTTGCCCAATCTGTTTTACGTAAAAATGTTAAACTTGACTTGATACTAGGGTTATCATTAAAACATTTAATTTTTATTAATTCGCCCAAAGTATCAAACCCAAAATGAGCTTCTAGTTTTTCTAAAATCGTTTTTAAAGTAATACCGTGCAATGGGTCTTTTGACTGTTGTTTTTCCATATTGCAAATTTATACCAATTTTATAAAAAAAATTGCTGATTCATACATTTGTTGCTACATTTGTCACCCTATGCTAAAAACTGTCAACATACTAAATAAAAGAGCTCGATTTGATTACGAAATAATCGAGAAATTCACTGCTGGAATTGTTTTAGCAGGTACCGAGATAAAATCCATCCGTCTAGGTAAGGCAAATATTACCGAAAGCTTTTGTGAGTTTAGTAATAACGAACTTTTTGCTATCAATACCTATATCGAAGAATACACTTTTGGAAATCAGTTTAATCATAAAGCTAGAAGTGAAAGAAAACTGCTTTTGAACAAACGCGAACTAAAAAGTCTGGAAAGAAGTGTGCAAGCCAAAGGTTTAACTATTGTTCCTTTAAAATTATTTACTAATGAAAAAGGAATGGCGAAACTTGAAATAGGACTTTGCCGTGGTAAGAAAACATACGATAAGAGAGAATCTTTAAAAGAACAAGATACAAAACGTGATTTAGACCGAATCAAAAAAGCTTTTTAAAACCATACCTACTATTCATCGATTGCTTAGTCAAATCAACTTATTTATTTTTATTGTAGCAACATCTATTTTCAACTTGCTAGAAAAGAAGATTTGCTTGAGGTAGTGAAATATTGTGTCAAATTTTTTTCACCAAAATATTATGACTAATTTTGTCAAGACAATATTAAACATATTTTGATCATGAAAACTTTACTAAAAGCAGCAAGAGAAACAAAAGCACTTAAAACAAGAGAATTAGCGCAATTGACAGCTATTGACCAAGCATTAATTAGTAAATTTGAAAGTGGTTCTCGTAAACCTACCAAAGAACAAATAATCAAATTGTCATCTATTCTAGAAATTGACTACGAAACATTGATGATAGCGTGGTTAAAAGAAAAAATTCTTTATGAAATTGGTGACGAACATTTTGCTCTTAAAGCCTTAAAAGAAGCCGAAGAAGAGTTAAACTACATAAGAATAGCAAGTCCCAACCAAAAAATATCCAAAGAGCTACAGCTTTTGTTAAATGAAATAGATGCTTTAAAAATTAAATTAGATAAATTTCGTCAATTTGATAGTTTTAGAATAGCTCAAGCACTTGAGCTAGAATATACTTTCGAAAGTAATCGAATCGAAGGAAATACATTAACATTACGTGAGACTGATTTAGTCATCAACGAAGGTTTGACGATCTCAGGAAAAAGTATGCGTGAACATCTTGAAGCTATTAACCATCAAGAGGCCATAGCCTACATCAAGCAGTTAATTGAGAAAAATAATCCCCTTAATGAGCGTGAAGTTTTATCTATACACAACTTGATCTTACGAGGAATTCAGCCTGAAGATGCAGGTCGATATCGACAAGTTCAAGTGATGATAAAAGGAAGTAGTTATATGCCTCCACAACCGTATATGGTTACTAAAAACATGGAGGATTTCTATATGTGGTACGAAACGTATAAATCTAAACTCCATCCTATTATTTTAGCCGCCGAAATGCACGAACGTTTGGTAACCATTCATCCATTTATTGATGGAAATGGAAGAACTTCACGATTAGTTATGAATTTAATTTTATTGCAGCATGGATATGTAATTGCTAATATCAAAGGAAACTATGAAAGTCGCATGCAATATTATCAATCACTTGAAACGGCTCAAACTCAAAACAACAAAGAAGATTTCCTGCTATTTATTGCTCAAATTGAGAAAGAAAGCTTGGAGCGTTATATTGGGATTATTGCGCAATAAATCAGTGACATCCGTAGTCTAATTCTCAATGCTTTTTCACAAAGATTCACAAAGAAAATAGAGCAACACAAAGTGAATAAAAAATCAGTTTAAATCTGTTTAAATCCGCGTCATCCGCGTGCCATCTCTCAATGTTTTTTCACAAAGATTCACAAAGAAAACAGAGCAACACAAAGTGAATGAAAAATCAGTTTAGATCTGTTTAAATTAGTGACATCCGTGGGCTAATTCTAAACACTATTTCACAAAGATTCAAAGAAAACAGAACAGCACAAAGTGAATGAAAAATCAGTTTAAATCAGTGACATCCGTGGGCCATCTCTCAATGCTTTTTCAAAAAGATTCACAAAGAAAACCAGTCCCATATAGGTCCCAATTCTCCATACACTTCCTCCTAGAAAACGCGAGTGTTTTAATTTTTATCTTCTAATAATGGAACGAATCTAAACTCCCCTAATTCATGTTTTTCGAACTGAGTTTCGTTTTTTCGAATCAATAAAGTCATAATTTGCACATCATCGCCAAGCGGAATAACAAGCCTTCCTCCTATTTTTAACTGTGCCATTAAAGGTTGTGGAATAAATGGTGCACCAGCCGTTACAATAATACTATCAAAAGGTGCAAATCCAGGCAACCCTTTGTACCCATCTCCAAAAGTAAGATGTTTAGGTCTAATTCCTAATTTTGGTAACAAAGCTGATGTTTGCTTGAATAATTCATTTTGACGTTCTACACTATATACCTTTGCTCCCATCATGTACAAAACAGCAGTTTGATAGCCCGAACCAGTGCCTATTTCTAAAACTTTATGATCTTTTTCTATCTCAAGCAACTGAGATTGAAAGGCTACTGTATACGGTTGTGAGATCGTTTGCCCAGCACCTATAGGGAAAGCCTTATCTTGGTAGGCATAATTTTCAAAGCTTGAATTCAAAAAAAGATGTCTGGGAATCTTTTTGATTGCTTCCAGAACATTTTTATCTGTTATTCCTTTCTCTTGTAAAACGCTTACTAATTGGTTTCGAAGTCCTTGATGTTTGGCTGTATCTTTCAAACTTTATTAATTTTATTTTGGTAAAAATAGAAAAGAAATTCTAATTCCAATTGCCAATTTTTAATTTTTAAATAGGCAAATAATTGTGCCTTATCTCTAATTAATTAATCATTTTATTCCTATTTTTGTAGAAATTACAATCATTATGCTAAAAATTGGAGTATTAGGTGCTGGTCACTTAGGAAAAATACATTTGCGATTATTACAACAATCTGAGAAATATGAATTAGTTGGTTTTTATGATCCAAATCAAGAGAATGCTGAGAAAATTTCAAAAGAATTTGGATACAAGCACTTTACCACAATAGCTACTCTTATTCATGCAGTAGACGTCATTGATATTGTGACACCTACGCTTTCCCATTATAAATGTGCTAAAGTTGCTATCAAATCTGGTAAACATGTTTTTATCGAAAAACCCATTTCGAATACTGTCGAAGAGGCCGATGAAATTATCGCTCTTGCAAATGAGTATAAGGTAAAAGGACAAGTAGGACATGTAGAGCGGTTTAACCCAGCGTTTATAGCCAGCAAAGACATGATTGAAAACCCTATGTTTATAGAAACGCACCGTTTGGCTGAGTTTAATCCGCGTGGTACTGATGTGCCTGTAGTTCTCGACTTAATGATTCATGATATTGATGTTATCTTGAGCGTGGTTAAATCCAAAGTAAAAAACGTAAGCGCCAGTGGAGTTTCAGTCATTAGCGACACTCCAGATATTGCTAATGCTAGAATCGAATTTGAAAATGGCTGCGTGGCTAACTTGACTGCAAGCCGAATTTCGATGAAAAACATGCGTAAAACAAGGTTCTTTCAAAAAGATGCTTATATCTCTGTTGACTTTTTAGAGAAAAAATGTGAGGTTGTCAAAATGAAAGATGCTCCCGAAGTTCCGGGTGATTTTGATATGATACTACAAAATGCCGAAGGCGTAAAAAAACAAATTTACTTCTCAAATCCTGAAGTAGAACAAAATAATGCAATCCTAGAAGAACTAGAAACTTTTGCTGATGCAATTACAACTAATTCGACTCCTATTGTTACTTTAGAGCAAGCCACAGACGCTTTAAAAGTAGCCTATCAAATTATCGATTGTTTTAATAAATAAAAGTTCTGATTTAAAAGTTAAACGAGAAAACTTTAAATTTAAAAATAAATAAATGAAAATTATAGCAGTAATTGGAGCAGGAACAATGGGTAACGGAATTGCCCACACTTTTGCTCAAAGCGGTTTTACCGTAAAATTAATAGATGTTTCCGAAAAATCATTAGACAAAGGAATGGCTACTATAGCCGGAAATTTGGATCGAATGATTGCCAAAGGAACTATTACTCAAGAAGACAAAGTAAAAACAATCACCAATATAATTACATACACGGACATTAAGGACGGGGTTGTAGGTGTTGACTTAGTCGTTGAAGCTGCAACTGAAAATGTTGAATTAAAACTGAATATCTTCAAGCAATTAAACGAAGCTTGTTCTCACAATACCATCCTTGCAACAAATACTTCTTCTATTTCAATTACACAAATTGGAGCTGTAGTTGCTCATCCTGAACGCGTTATTGGAATGCATTTTATGAATCCAGTGCCGATTATGAAACTAGTCGAAATCATTCGTGGTTATAACACCAGTGATGAAGTGACAAAGACAATCATGACATTATCAGAGCAGTTAGGAAAAACACCTGTTGAAGTTAATGATTATCCCGGGTTTGTTGCTAACAGGATTTTAATGCCTATGATTAACGAGGCTATTGAAACTTTGTACAACAAGGTAGCAGGTGTTTATGAAATTGACACAGTAATGAAGTTAGGTATGGGACACCCAATGGGACCTTTACAACTAGCTGATTTTATTGGATTAGACGTATGTTTAGCTATTTTGAACGTAATGTACGATGGTTTCAAAAACCCAAAATATGCTCCTTGCCCATTGTTAGTGAATATGGTTCGTGCTGGAAAATTAGGTGTAAAATCTGGAGAAGGTTTTTACGATTATACCGAAAGTAAAAAAGCTGATAAAATAGCTAAACAGTTTGTTTAAATAGCTTCATCGCTATTTAGAAATGATTTCAAAACTTTGAAAACTGTCCTTAACTTACAAATCAAACAATGGTTTTTGTTATAAAAATAATTGCATTGTCAATTTTCTTTCCAATGATTTTTCAACTTATCGTTGGTACACTATCTATAGGAAACAAAGTGAGATTTTCATTTAAGACTGTTTGTATCTATAGTATCATTTCACAATTCGTATTTGCTGTTGTTGCATTTATTACGCTTTATCTTGATTTTACTAAAGAAAGCCAACCTAAATGCTTAAACCCAATGGTAGGAATTGTAAGTGCTATTGTAGCTTGCTTCATCTTTCTAATTGTCTTGATTACCGTTCAAGCTATCAGTAACTATTTTGTAAAAAAAATAAAATGTCAATAAAAAACAACCTACTACATATCAAATCAACGCTACCTGAAAACGTTATACTTGTCGCTGTTTCAAAAACAAAACCAGTGCCCGATTTAATGGAAGCTTACGATGCCGGACAACGTGTTTTTGGAGAAAATAAAATCCAAGAAATGGCCGATAAATGGGAACAAATGCCCAAAGATATCCAGTGGCACATGATTGGTCACGTACAAACAAATAAAGTCAAATTCATGGCCCCTTTTGTAAGTTTGATTCACGGCGTAGACAGTTTAAAATTATTAACCGAAATCAATAAACAAGCCTTAAAAAACAACCGTGTGATTGATTGCTTATTGCAAATGCATATTGCTGAGGAAGAAACCAAATTTGGATTAGACGATCAAGAACTTACTGCACTTCTAGCCTCAAATGAATTTCATGAATTGAAAAACATACGTATCACAGGATTGATGGGAATGGCTACTTTTACGGACAGCCAAAACCAAATTAAGAAAGAATTTATGCATTTAAATGCTGTTTTTAAAAAACTACGCAGCACTTCAACTAGCAGTAACCTTGACATAACTACTTTATCCATGGGAATGTCTGGCGATTATCAATTGGCAATTGAATGTGGCAGTACTATGGTTCGAATAGGGAGTAGTATCTTCGGAGGAAGATAACTCGATAAAGAACATTAGCTGCTTTAAAACGGTTTTAAATCCAAAACCACCAACTTTAAACAAAAAAATTTGTACGCAATATTAGACATAGAAACCACCGGAGGCGCTTTTAATGAAGAAGGAATTACGGAAATTGCTATCTATAAATTTGATGGGCAAGAAATTGTAGACCAATTCATCAGTTTAGTTAATCCTGAAATCCCTATTCAACCTTTTGTGGTCAAATTAACAGGTATCAACAATGCCATGTTAGTCTCTGCACCTAAATTTTTTGAAATCGCTAAGCGCGTTATTGAAATTACTACTGATTGTGTGTTAGTAGCACACAATGCCGACTTTGATTACCGAATCCTACGCACGGAGTTTAGACGTTTAGGATATGATTTTAGCTTAAAAACGCTTTGTACTGTTGAGCTTTCTAAGAAGTTGTTACCAGAGCAACCTTCACATAGTTTAGGGAAGTTAGTGCGTGCTTTAGGCATTCCTATGGCCGACAGGCATCGCGCAAGCGGTGATGCACTAGCTACGGTAAAACTATTTAAAATGCTACTGGAGAAGGACGTCAATAAAGAAATTGTCAAAGACTTTATTAAGCTCAAAGTTGAGAAAGGAATGGCTCCTAAACTGCTGGATATCATCAATACCTTACCCACATCAACAGGAGTTTATTACATACATAACGAAAAAGGAGAATTAATCTACATTGGTAAAAGTAAAAATATCAAAAAACGAATAAATCAACATTTCACCGGTATTACCACTAGCTCTAAGAAAATTCAAGCCGAAGTCTATGCCGTTACCTATGAAGAAACAGGTAGTGAACTTGTCGCTTTGCTAAAAGAAAGTCAGGAAATTAAAATTCATAAACCCAGGTACAATAGAGCGCAACGTAAAAATATTTTTCAATGGGCATTGTATCCTGAAATGGATAAAAACGGTTACATCAACTTAAAATTGCAAAAAGCTGATGGCCGTAAAAAAGAAATAATATCATTTACTAGCTTACTTGAGGGTAAAAACATGCTTTTTAGAATTTCAGAAAAATACAAACTCTGTCAAAAACTAAACGGCCTTTTTGCTTCCAAAAGCAACTGCTTTCAATATACGATTAAAGAATGTGACGGCGCTTGCATCGGCAAAGTTTCACCACAAGAATACAATATTCGCGTTAAGGAATTTATTACCCATAGCGAGTTTGAAAGCCAAAATATGGTTATTGTCGAGCGTGGCCGCAGCATTAGCGAACGCTGTGCCGTACTTATTGAGAACGGAATTTACAAAGGATATGCTTTTTATGATTTGAATTATCAAATAACCAATATGAAAATCCTAAAAAACATCCTTACTCCCATGATCCACAATCGCGACACTAAGAATATTATCCAAGCTTATTTGCGCAAAGAAAAAAAGCCTAAATTGCTTAAATTTTAATTACAACTATTTCGCTAGATGTCAAAAATGAAGTCGCAATACCAGATCTTTAAACAAAAAGTCCATATTGTTATTTATGGGACTAGCACAAAAGCAGGTCGTTTATTCGATTTAATATTACTAGGACTCATCCTTTTGAGCGTGGTTTTGATCATGATGGAAACAGTTGCATCATTCGATCAGCAATACCATAGCGAACTAGTTTCCTTAGAATGGATCATCACTATCTTTTTTACAATCGAATATCTGTTGCGCATTATCTCGATACAAAAACCGTGGAAATACATCTTTAGCTTTTATGGCATCATCGATTTAGTTGCTATTTTACCCATGTATTTGTCCATTTTCTTTTTGGGAACCAGTATTTTCAGTGTCGTAAGATCGTTGCGTTTACTCCGATTATTCAAAATCATCAATCACCCACAATTCACAAACCAGTCCGTTCAATTAAAACAAGCCATCAACGCAAGTCGCGGTAAAATAGTAGTTTTCATCTACTTTGTTCTTATCATTACAATCATTATCGGATCGGTTATGTACCTAGTAGAAGGAAAAGAAAGTGGTTTTACTAGCATCCCTGCAGGGATCTACTGGACCATTGTAACGCTAACAACCGTAGGTTATGGTGACATTTCACCAGTCACGCCATTTGGCCAATTCATCGCCTCATTTGTCATGATTTTAGGATACGGAATCATCGCCGTTCCCACCGGAATTGTAACCGCCGAGATTGCCAAAAATGCACAAAAACCAACAAATAGGAGTCAAATACCTTGCAGTGGTTGCGGCGTCGATGATTATCCATCCAAAGCTAATTATTGCCACAATTGTGGACATCTGCTGTAACATACAAACATTCACAAACCTACTTCATACAGAGCTTAAACGCTATTGCACAATCTCAATTATAACTAAAATCAGGAGCCACTTCCAGCTATTCATTGCAACTCCTCCGCTTGCAATTTGTATTTCTAAGCCATAAAAGGAGCTTCTAAGGTCGCTCTTTTACGTCAAGAAATACTAACTTGCAATCGTCCGGGGTTTACATTACTATCTGGGCTAAAAATCAATATGAAACAGTTAATTACCATCATCGGCCCCACAGCTATAGGCAAAACAGCCTTAAGTATCCATATAGCAAATCACTTCAATTGCGAAATTGTTTCTTGTGATAGCCGACAGTTCTTCAAGGAAACAACCATAGGAACTGCCGTACCAAGTACAGCTGAATTAGCAGCAGCTCCACATCATTTTATCCAAAACAGATCTATATTTGAACCATATACGGTAGGTGATTTTGAAAAAGAAGCCATTGCTACCATTGATAGATTATTTCTAACTAATGACTATGTTGTTCTTGTAGGAGGTTCTGGATTGTATGTCAACGCCGTTTTAAAAGGATTTGATGAATTCCCAGAAATCGATCCGGCGATACGCGAAAACATTACAGCCAGTTATGAAAAGTTAGGCATCATCTATTTGCAAGAGCAATTGCAAAAATTAGATCCTGATTATTTCAAAACCCTACTCACCGAAAATGCTCAAACATTACAAAACCCGCAACGCATGATGCGCTTTGTAGAGGTGTGCTTGGGTGCTGGAAAACCGTACTCGTCTTTCTTGAATCAAAAACAAAACACCCGCAACTTCACTCCTATCCTAATAGGTCTTGAAGCCAATAGAAGCATCCTTTACAACCGCATAAACGAACGTGTGAACATCATGATGAATGAAGGTTTACTGCAAGAAGCCAAAACTGTTTACCCGAACAAGGAACTCAACGCATTGCAAACTGTAGGCTACCGCGAACTGTTCAATTATTTTGATGGAGAAACGGCATTAGAATTTGCCATTGAAGAAATTAAAAAAAATACAAGACGCTTTGCCAAGCGCCAACTCACTTGGTTTAAAAGAGACCAAAACACCAAATGGTTTGATTTTGAAACGCCATATCAAACTATTTTTGACTACATTAAATTAAAAAACGCCTAATTTACAATCACTAATATGCCTATAAGTCCAAATTTCACTTCGGTATTAAGCAAGGAATGGGAAATCAATTTCACACAATGCATGCCTAATGGCTTTTTAAAATATACCGATTTATGCAACCTACTGCAATTAACAGCTGCAGCACATTCAGACCTAGGAGGAATTAGCTTCACTGATATGCAAGCATTCAACCAAGCATGGGTTTTGAGTAGAATGCGTGTCGAACTTACAGCATTGCCAAAATGGCGTGATGTAGTGACCGTAAAAACATGGATTAACACCTTAGAAAAATCCCGTTCCATACGTGCATTAGAAATGCATCTAAATGGCAAAAAAATTGTGGGTGCAGAAACGTTTTGGGCTGTTTTTAATACTGAAAAGCGTCGTCCAGAAGCGTTAGCATTGCCATACCAACATTTTGAATTATATCCAGAAAACAAAGCTACTCTAACACCATTTTCAAAGATCAATGTGAGTCTTGAGAAAGAAATATTGTTCGAAAAAACGGTCTTTTTATCTGATTTAGATATTGTTGATCATGTCAATAATGTAAAATACTTAGAATGGTGTTTGGATCACGTTGACGAAAAAATAATATTAAACCAAGACATCACCAGTTTTGAAATGAATTTTATGAAAGAACTTTCTTTAAAAGATCAGGTAGTTATTCATGAAAATGAGTCTGAAGACTCGGTTATTTTTAGCATTGCAAAAGAGGATAAAAATTGTTTCGCTTTGCAATTAAATTTGAAATAAGCACAAATCCCTAACCCCGACTGCAACGAAAGCATTTTGAGATAAAAAATTTAATTTCCTGACTTAAAAAAGCGACCAAAGGAAGCTCTTTTTAAGGCATTTGGAAATTATTTTTTTTATGAAAAAGGCTGCAGTGGAAGGCGGGAATAAGTTCCAAAAAAAAAGGCTCCGATTTCTCGAAGCCTTACTTATTTATGCTGTTTTATTTTTTACAACTAATCTAAAACCTTCTCCGTGAATGTTTAAGATTTCTACATCCTCGTCTAGTTTTAGATACTTTCTTAATTTAGCAATGTAAACGTCCATGCTTCTTGAAGTAAAGTAATTGTCATCTCTCCAGATTTTTGTCAAGGCCAATTCACGTGGCATTAAATCATTTTCATGAAGGATTAACATTTTTAATAATTCATTCTCTTTAGGAGATAATTTTACTGGCTCCTCAGTATTAAAAGTCAAGAACCTTAATTTAGAATTTAAGTGGAATTTTCCAACATTAAATTCAAATTGCACTTGTTCTGCTTTTACATCTGAAGATTTTCTTTGAATGATCGCTTTGATTTTCATCAGTAAAACTTCTGAATCAAATGGCTTATTCAAGTAATCATCTGCTCCTGCTTTGTATCCTTTTAATACATCTTCTTTCATAGACTTAGCTGTCAAAAAGATAATAGGCACTTCGCTATTTTTCTCTCTAATTTCCTTAGCCAATGTATATCCATCTTTGTAAGGCATCATGACATCTAGGATGCATAAATCGTACGTATCTTTTTTAAATTTTTCAAATCCTTCCATACCGTTTTTTGCTAAAACGACATCAAAATCATTCAACATCAAATAGTCTTTCAGTACTGCACCAAAATTAAGGTCATCTTCTACTAAAAGAATTTTTTTATTTATATTTTCCATATTTTAATTTATTAGTGGTATTTTTATTATGAAGGTACTCCCTTTTCCCTTTTCACTTTCAACATAAACTTGACCATTATGGTCCTCAACAATTCTTTTTACGTAGGCTAAACCTAAACCATGCCCTTTTACATTATGCAAGTCTCCGGTATGTTCTCTATAAAATTTCTCAAAAACTCTCTTTTGAGCCACTTTACTCATTCCTAATCCCTTATCTTTTACTTTGATAAGGATCATATCCTTAATATTCTCTGTATAAATATCTATCTCTGGTATGTCTGGCGAATATTTAATAGCATTTTCTAACACATTGACTAGAACATTTGTAAAATGTACCTCGTTGATTAAAACGGTAGTTCTTGCAGCATCAAAATGGCATTTAATACTTCCTTCCCTATCTTCCAAAATTAAGTTCACATGCTCTATTGCATCATTTATAACTTCGACAACATCACTTGATTCTTTCTCGATATCAAGCTCTTTTTTCTCTAATTTTGAAATCCTTAATACATTCTCCACCTGCGCATGCATTCGTTTATTCTCGTCTCGAATCATTTGCAAGTACTTATAAACCTTTTCTTTATCATCAATTATCTTTGGATTCTTAATCGCATCTAATGCTAAATTGATAGTCGCAATAGGCGTTTTAAACTCATGTGTCATGTTATTAATGAAATCGGTCTTGATTTCAGAAATTTGACGTTGACGTATCAATTGATTCAAAGCACTTGAATAAGCTACGATAATAATCAATGTAAATATGATCGAAAGAACGGTAATACTCACTAGCTCAGATAATAACCATTTTTTCTTATGCGGAAAACTAACTAATAACTTGTATTTTTCGTTTCCTTCGTTATCAGTATAAACAGGTGTAGTATATGTAGACTCTTTGTCGTACTTAAACTCAGTCGATTTTATAGTAGTGGCCAAACCGTTACTATATATTCCAAATTCAAATTTGGTTTTAACTCCAGCTTGCTCTAATTCTTTTTTAATTAATTTTTGCAGTTCCTCTCTAGAAATTCTTTCTTCTAAGGGCATTGCTGCTGCAATATCTTTGTATGAAATCTCAAACTGTACTTTGTCTAAAACATCTAAATTACCTGATTTTTCGACTTTAACATCAGGCAATAAACTTTGCTGTAAACCGGATTTATCAACGGCATTGTTGTTGTAAACTTCGGTTACACGTTTTGAACTGAAATTTTTAAACTTATCATTATTGAATTTCTTATTAAATAATGACGCTGAGATATCGTAATCTTCGGCAATAATACTATTGGAATAAACGATTGTTTTATTCGTTTTCGTATTGCGTTGAAAATAATAAACTTCTAGTAAATCTTCCTTTTGCGGTACTTTTCCAGTACTATCTTTTATACGATTATATTTATCATAAAAGGTATATGCCTCTTGTTTTTGCAATTTATCAGCTACATTACCAAGTACTTGAGTAACGTGATACTTAAATTGTTCATCGTTGTTTTTAAAAGAATTGTTGAACCAGTACACTTGTACGAGAATTATACCTATTAAGGACAAACTCATCAACAACACAAGTAATCTAAAAAATAATTTATTCATCGGAACAAAATTAACATTTTAACAGTATGAATGATAATACATTAACCAAACATTAACATCTAGGACTCGTTTTGTTTAATCCTTAAAATTTTAAGAATATCATCTACTTGACTTTTCGCCTTTTCCAAATCAATATTTTCTATCGAAAAATCACTTTTTGAAACACGTTGCTCATCCGACCATTGTGCATTTATTCTTTTAATAATCTGGTCTTTGGTGGTTTTATCTCTAGTTAAAACACGTTCTACCCTTATTTCTACTGGGGCAGTTACAGCAATTGTTATATCAAAATCTTTATAGCTACCACTCTCAAATAATATAGCCGATTCATAAACTACAAGTTCATGCTCCTTATTGCGCGCTAGCCAGTCCTTAAAATCTAGCTTTACTGCTGGGTGAACAATCGAATTTAAGTTGGCTAATCGTTCCGGGGTGTTAAACACAATCTCAGCTAATTTTACTCTATTCAACTCATCGCCATCATAAATAGTAGCGCCAAATGCTTTTTTAATAGCATCAATGACTGCTGGATGTTTCATTACTTTCTTGGCTTCAACATCAGATATATAAACAGGTATTCCTTTTTGGGCCAAATAGTGCGCTATTGTTGTTTTACCACTCCCTATACCTCCCGTTAAACCAATAATTTTTGTCATATCTATAGTTTGAAAAACAATTCTGGAAACGCAGTTTGCGGTTTTTGTTTTAAAACAATCACTTTTATATACGATTCTAAAAAGCCAATTCCGTAACCCGAAAATTGTTTCCAAACCGCTATAATTGATAAATACCCAATTTTGATACTTTTATTTTGAAAGCTTGACACCAAAAACAAAATCAAAAAGTAGGTGAAATACAATTTTAATAAAACATCATAAGTAAATATCAATAACACAACAGCAAACGCAAAACCAAGCATAAAAACTGTTGGGAAGAAAAATGTTAACTTATTATGTTTAGGGTACCAACTATTTAAAATAGGTCTAGCTTTTCCAAATTTATTTACCTGAATAGAAAACTTATCCCAATCAATCCTTCTCTTATGATATACATACGCATTTGTGAAGAGTTTGGTTTCAAATCCTAAATTCCACAATCGAATAGATAAATCAGGATCTTCACCAGGATGAATGTTTCCAAAGCCATTGGATGCTTCGAATGCTTTTCTAGAAATTCCCATATTAAAGCTACGAGGTTGGAACTTATCAATTTTTTCAGATCCGCCGCGTATTCCTCCAGTAGTAAGGAAGGAAGTCATAGCAAAATTAATTGCTTTTTGAATGTCCGAGAAACTATCTAATGCTTTATCTGGACCACCAAAACAGTCCACATAATTCAACTGTAATGCTTTTTCAACCTCTGATAAATATTGTTTTGGTATTATACAATCAGAATCAAATATAATAAAATAATCTCCTTTTGCTTTTCGCATTCCGTAGTTTCTAGAATCTCCTGGACCTGAATTTTCTTTAAAATAATACGAAATCGCTAGACGACTTGCGTATTTTTGAACTACGTCTTCACAACGTATTGTAGAACCATCTTCAACAAGAACAATTTCAAAAGCAGCTTTATAATCTGTTTGAGCCAAACTTTCTAAAAGTTCATCAACTTCCTCCGGACGATTATACACGGGAATGATTAAAGAAAACAACATAAATCTTATGTGGTATTAGTTAAAATAAAAATAGTAATTAAGGGCGCAAAGATAGCTTTTTTAACAACATCAATATAAAAACTAATAGGAATTAAGAGGTTGTTTTAAGTAGTCTTTTGGCGTTCTAGTATCCAAAAATGACTGTCATTTACTTATCGTAATTTTCCTAAAAAAAGATTAGTGTTTGGGTCTAAAATGCGCAAAAGATTGCCAGTATTTATCTTTGTATAATTCGTAATTAATATTTAGTTTTCCCTTATATTTTAGAATCAATACTTGCATTATGAGAGCAGGTTTTCTAAAGTCCTTACACGCAAAGTAAATTTCTCTTTCCCCATCGGCAGTTTGCCTTCCTATATTCAAGTAGCCGTTTTCATCTTTCAAATCGAGCATTATTTCGTCTTCTAATTGATTGAGTAGTTCATAGGTCGTACTATCCGGCATGCCGTTATTATTAGCGCCATTAAATGCAACTGCAACTTTAAAAATCCAAGGATGTGATGCCTTACTCTCCCACTCTAACAGGGTTGAATTTACTATTGCGATCAACGGTTTACCGTTTTCAAGCTCTGCTTCCATACTAGAATAACTATCATTCTCTGTATTGTAGCGGTGTCCGTTGTATTTTTCTACAAATTCTTTCTCTCTCCAAATGAGGTACGCCTTTAATTTGGCTATCGGGATCAAAGCCTCCTTTGCCTCGCCCTTTGAGATCACCACCATATTATCAATTGTAGTAACAGAGTTCAGCTCGCCCAAATAATTATCAATAAAAATGAAAGTCCCATTAACAATTAAACCTTTGTCTTTTTCGGCATAATCATCATAAACAATTACAATATCAACTTCATCAGGGTATTGCTTGTGGTCAATTGCATAAAAGAAAAGATTTTCGCTGCCAAACACGTAACCACCCATGGTGATTTGGATATTTTCAATATCTGTTTCCGGTTTTAAGGCAGTAAATTTCCAATTGGATAATTGTGGTGATGCTTTGACTAATTCCTCTACAGCAGCAATATTTTTTACAACTCCTTCGGCAGTTAAAATCAACTCGGCAGTGGTATCATTACACATACCAGTTAAATAATAAAACCCTTCTTGCAATTGCGCTAGCTTAGGAGCTATTTTATTTAAAAAGTCCTTTTCTATATTTTTATGTTGTTTAACGACTTCAAAAAACGGCTGTTCATTACTTTGAAACCAGTCCCAAAATTCAACATAAGTGCTAATTGCGTTTTCTTTTTTTGAGAAAATATTTTTTAAAAAACCCATCTTTTATTGCTTTTAACTGTTTACATACTGACTAATAGCCAAACGAATATAAGAAAATATCTAATAAAAATAAATCTCTAGCTACAAATTAGCCCCTTTAAACCGCAACATATAACTTTCTTAAAAGTATAAATCGCTATCTCTAGCCGTGACAGCAGCGGCATCGCCTGCTTTAGAAAAGAAGGCTCTTATAGCCGTATTTTTCTTAGCGGGAATACAGCGAATGGCGCGATTATACGTTCTTTAAAGCAATTATTGTCTTGCTCCAAAAAAAAACACCTTACTCTAATCAGTTAAACTGAGTAAAGTAAGGTGTTGTATGTAGCACGGTAGTATGCTTATTTAATACTCTCTACTGCTACCATTTCGTTAGCTTCTGCTTTATAATCTACGCCGTCAAAACCAAACCCGAAAAGGTTATGAAAGTCGCTTCTGTATCCTTCTAAATCTCCTAATTCGGCTAAATTTTCCGTTGTAGCTTGTTCCCACAATTTAGCTACTTTATCTTGTACATCTTGACGCATTTCCCAGTCGTCAATACGGATTCTACCTTTTTCATCAGTTGGAATTTCTTTTCCTGTAAACAATCTATCAGCATACAAACGTTGAATTTGCTCGATACATCCTTCGTGAATTCCTTCTTCTTTCATTATTTTGTACAACAATGAAATATACAGAGGAATCACTGGAATTGCTGAACTTGCTTGTGTTACCAATGCTTTGTTTACCGAAACATAGGCTTTTCCATTGATATCAGCAAGGCTATCTGTGATTGTAAAAGCAGTAGCTTCTAGGTGATCCTTAGCTTGACCAATTGTTCCTTTTCTATAAACAGCCTCCGTTAATGATGGCCCAATATAAGAGTAGGCAACAGTTGTAGCGCCAGGTGCCAATAAATTCTCTGCTTTTAAAGCATCAATCCACATGGTCCAATCTTCACCACCCATAACTTTTACAGTATTCTCAATATCATCACCTGCAGCAGGCTCTATTGAAACTTCAGATACTTTACCGGAGTGAAAATCTACTGTTTTATTAGTAAACTTACCCCCTATTGGTTTTAAAACAGAACGGTGTAAAACACCCGTTTTAGGGTCTAAACGCACAGGAGAAGCTAAACTATAGATAATTAAATCTACTTGACCTAAGTCTGCTTTGATAAGATCTAATGTTTGTCTTTTAACTTCATCAGAAAAAGCATCTCCATTGATACTCTTTGCATACAAACCTGCTTTGTGTGCTTCTTTTTCAAAAGCAGCAGAGTTGTACCATCCTGGTGAAGCTGTTTTTCCTTCACTTGGTGGTTTTTCAAAAAACACTCCAATTGTCGAAGCATTAGATCCAAATGCGCTTGAAATTCTTGAAGCCAAACCAAAACCTGTTGAAGCACCAATTACAAGTACTTTTTTAGCTCCGTTTATTGCTCCTTTTGATTTAATGTATTCAATTTGATTTTTTACATTTTGTTCACTTCCATCAGGATGGGCGGTCAAACAAATAAATCCTCTCATTCTAGGTTCTATAATCATTTTGTATATTTTATTCGGTGAATTTTATAGTTACGAGGTATTTGACTACCTATTATTCTTTTGTTTATAAGGACAAATATAATCCAAAAATCTAGTTCAGCAAGGCTTTTGCATGATTTAGGGCCGAATCAGAAACTACAGTTCCTGATAGCATTTGTGCAATTTCGACAATGCGCTCTTCCTCTGTCAATAGTTTCAATTCAGATTGTGTATCTTCTCCTACAGTAGATTTAAAGACCTTGAAATGTGCATTTCCTTTGGCTGCTATTTGAGGTAAGTGCGTTATAGCAAAAATTTGCATTGTTTTACTCATCTCTTTCATAATTTCACCCATTTTAATAGCGATTTCACCCGAAACACCGGTGTCTATTTCATCAAAAATCAAAGTTGGCAACTTAGAATACTGTGCCAAAATGGCTTTTACAGCAAGCATAATACGAGACATTTCTCCCCCTGATGCCACCTTTTTTAAGATCCCAAAATCAGTTCCTTTATTGGCCGAAAACAAGAATTGCAATTCTTCTTTTCCATTATTTAAATAAGTAGTTGAAGGTATCAATTGGATATCGAAACGCACATTGGGCATTCCTAGCGTTTCTAGAATTACAATTAATTTTTGGGATAAAACCGGAATGGCTTCCATCCTTTTATCATGAATTTCATTTGCAATGGTATCTAATGCTACGGCTTTGTCCTCGATTGCAATAGTAATCGCTTTTATATCTGCATCTAAATTCCCTAATTCTAAAACAGCATTTTCTAGCTTAGATTGAATTTCGATCAATTCTTCGATCGTAGCCACTTGATGCTTTTTTTGTAAGTTGTAAATAAGCTGCAGTTTTTGGCCTATTGCATTCATTTTTTCCGGATCATTGATCAATTTATCCGAACAACGATTCAATTCTACCGCGATATCATCAAATTCTATAGCCAAACTGGTTACACGCTCTGACAAAACACTGTAGTCTGTTGAAAAGGTAGCTATTCTTTGAAGAGCCGCCTTAATTTCTTTTAAATTATTCAAAACACCAACTTGCTCGTCATTACCTATAGCCAATGACTTCTCGATGGATTCTTTGATTATCTCTACATTATTGAGCTGCTCAAAATCTGACTCTAAACTTTCTTGCTCTCCCGCTACTAATTTAGCTTCGACCAATTCATTCCATAAAAAAGTATTGTACTCCTGTTCCTTAATTGACTCAGCTTGTTTTTTAACAAGTGCATTAAGTTTGGATTTATCTTGCTTGTATGATTTAAGCAACACTTGGTATTTACTAATATCTTCTTGATTGTTAGCGATAGCATCAATAATATCAAACTGAACGTTTTCATCCGATAATTCTCTTGTTTGCTGTTGTGAATGAATATCAATCAAAAACAAACTCAAATCTTGCAGTTCTTGTAAATTTACAGGACTATCATTTATAAAAGCTCTCGATTTTCCCGAAGGCAGAATTTCGCGTCTTATAATTGTATCATCTTCATAATCCAAGTCGTTCTCCTTAAAAAAGGGACTTAAATTATACTTAGAAATTTCAAAATGTGCTTCAATAATGCATTTTTCTTCTTTGTTTTTCAACGAAGATAAATCAGCACGCTTACCTAATACTAATCCCAAAGCGCCTAATATAATTGATTTACCAGCACCTGTTTCTCCTGTAATTATTGAAAATCCTTTTGAAAAATCGATAGTTAATTTTTCTATTAAGGCATAGTTTTTTATCGATAGTGACGTAATCATTTAGCTGTTTTTAGGGTATTGTTGAGTAAAAATATTGCAGTATAAAATTAGTACTTTATACTACTCCATTTAGTTGAATTTAAAGGAGAAACTCTGTTCAAGCTTTCCGTCAAATCAGTGATTGAAATAGTAGGTCCACCAGAAAAAATAGAAACAATTTCATCTGACTTAGCGTCAAAAAAGACACGTGTTAAAAAGGCATTCGGCTTTGAAGCATTCAGTTTAGTAATATCCACTAATGCTGATTTTATCTTTTCTTTGGCACCTTTTAAATCACTTGCCATTAAATCTAGGCCTGTATGGTACTCGTAAGAAGTTTTACGTATTTGTGCGTAGGCTGGCGAAAGCAAATCGTTGATTAAAAAGTACCTATTTTGATTGCCATCAATTTGACTCCATCCTTTATTACCACTCTGTTGAGCAATATTAGCAATATTTTGTGCTATTTCTAGGTTGTCATTTCCTGATTGCGCATCAAATGAATCATTATCCATTCCCAAAATAACATAACTATAGAAAGAAATAATGGAAACTAAATTAGACTCAAATACAGTAGGATTAAAAAGTAAGTTCTCGTACTCTGTATATTTAAAATTAAAATCTTTGTCATTATAATTAAGCACAGGAGACGAATAAGTAGAATTGTAAATAGGTCTCGAAGATTGCACTTGTATTGTTGCTGAAAATTGATCTGAACTATTCGATTCAATTGTAATAAACATCGAACAGTTTATTTTTTCATTTTGTTTGTAAACTTGTCCGTTCCAATCGGTTTTATTCACTAGATCAGTCAAAGACGTTTGTAGTGTTTTAAAAACCTGTTGATTGGAGTTACTTAATTTCTGTGAATTTATAGACACTGTACAGTTCAGTTGTTGAGCTTGAGTAAGCCCAAATGATAAAAAGACAAGAAAGACAATTAGTTTATTCATGAAAAAAATTTAAAACTTTGTTTAATATATCGTCAGAAACGGCTTCTTTCGACTTCAAATCCATTGGCTCAATATTAAAGTCTTTATCAATAAAAGTCACTTTGTTCGTGATTTTACCAAAACCTGCACCCTCATCTTGTAAAGAATTTAAAACAATCAAATCTAAGTTTTTTTTCTGGATTTTCCCCTTTGCATTCTCAATTTCATTTTCAGTTTCTAATGCAAAACCAATCAAAAACTGTTTTTCCTTGATAGCACCTAGTGAAGCCAGGATATCTTTTGTTTTCTCTAATTCAATTGTAAAGTTGTCTGGCGCTTTCTTAATTTTTTGTACAGCCACTGTTTTGGGTCTGTAATCGGCTACTGCCGCAGCCGCAATAGCTACATCCATATCTTTAAAATACAAATGACAAGCATCATACATTTCTTGTGCAGAGACTACATTAATCACTTTAATGGCGCTGTTTTTAGCTTCAAATTTAGTAGGACCAGAAACTAAAATCACTGAAGCTCCAAGACTTGCTGCACTATTTGCTATATCAAAACCCATTTTCCCCGAAGAATGATTTCCTATAAAACGTACAGGATCTATTGCTTCGTATGTTGGACCCGCAGTAATTAGTATTTTTTTTCCTTTAAGCGGTAATTTACTCTCTAAATCGGCTTCAAGAAAGCCTATTATATTTTCAGGCTCAGCCATTCTACCTTCACCCGAAAGTCCACTAGCTAACTCTCCACTTTCAGCAGGAATTATAGTATTCCCAAAGGTTGTAAGGGAGTTAAAACTACTAATAGTTGATGGGTGTTTGTACATGTCTAAATCCATTGCTGGAGCCACATAGACTGGACATTTAGCCGAAAGATAAGTTGCTATAAGAAGATTATCACAGTTCCCACTCACCATTTTAGACATTGTATTTGCTGTAGCAGGTGCGACAATCATCACATCTGCCCAAAGTCCTAACTCGACATGGTTGTTCCATTTTTCATTTTCATCATCGTGATTGAAGAAACTGGAATGTACAGGGTTCTTGGATAGTGTAGATAAGGTAAGAGGGGTTACAAAATCCTTAGAAGCAGGTGTCATTATCACTTGGACATGTGCACCTGCTTTTATAAAAAGTCGTACTAAAGACGCTGTTTTATAGGCGGCTATTCCACCAGATATTCCTAGTAAAACGTTCTTACCGCTTAAAACTGACATATAGTATTATTTAGTTGAATCTCTGTGGTAAATTTTACCGTCTAACCATTCTTGAACTGCTAAAGCGTGAGGCTTAGGCAATTTTTCATAGAATTTTGAAACTTCGATTTGTTCTTTGTTTTCAAAAACTTCTTCAAGACTGTCATTATATGTAGCAAATTCTTCCAATTTCTCAGTCAATTCTTTTTTGATCTCTGAGTTAATTTGGTTTGCTCTTTTAGCCATAATGGTTATTGCTTCATACACATTTCCAGTAGGTTCTTCAATAACAGTTTTATTGTATGTTATTGTATTTACTGGAGCATTCGTCTTTTTTAAATCCATGACTTTATTTATTTAGTAAATTTTTGTAAATCTTGTTCAACACGAGCTAACATTTCGTCAGCTTTCTCTTTATACTGCGTATCTGCTTTAAATTTAATTAAAGACGTATAGGCAATTTTTGCAACATTTAAACGATCTTGCATTTTAGACTCGATACTGTTTATACCTAATTGGTAAGCTGAATCGAATTTATAAAACAAAGCTTGTTCCTTGTATTTGGTACCAGGATAATCAGCTATGAAATTATCTAAAGCAACTATAGCCGATTTATAATCAGAAATAGTGTTGTACCCTTTTGCATTTTCGTATACTTTTTTCTCGATTTTATCAGTCAAAATCTTCACTGATTCATTTGCTAATGGCAAATATTCCGAACTAGGATAGTTGTCAATAAACGTTTGTAATTTATCAATTGCTTTATTTGTATCCGTTTGATCTAAACTATAAACAGGCGATAATTTAGAATAACTATTTGCTCCTAGATAAGCAGCTTCTTGTAACTTTTCACTTTTTGGATAACCGGAAACAAAACTTTCAAATTGATATCCCGCTAAATAAAACTGTTCTGTTTTATAATAAGACTGTGCAAACATATAAAACAATTTTTCTGCTTGAGGCTTTCCTCTATACGCTGGCGCAATTTGTTCAAAAAGGCGAATTGCTTTTGTGTATTTTCCAGCTTCGTATAATTTTGTAGCCATTTCAAACTTCACAGCAACATCATCCTTTTTCAATGCTTTTTGATATTCATTACAGGAAGTAAAGAAAGCTACTAAAAGCAATAGAGATACAATTTTTTTCATTTTTCTTATTTTTAATTAAAATCTTATGAATTATCTACAATCCACAAAAAATCATACCGAACTTTCGGTTGCAAATTTAGTTATTAATTTAGCTACTACAAAATATTTCTTTGCTTAAAAAAAAGCAGTATTTTAAGGGCTTATTTATCGATATTTTTAACAAATGCTGCTATTCTATTTTGTAGAGATTCATCTACAGTTACTAATGGCAACCGTACGAAATTATCCGCAATACCAAGAGACTGAAACACTTGTTTAATCCCTGCTGGATTTCCTTGCTCAAAAATCATATCAATACAATCCATTAAAAGGTAATGCAATTTGAATGCATCATCTACTTTGCGATTTAACCCTAGTCGAATCATTTCGGAAAATTGTTTTGGAAAACCTTGCCCTATTACAGATATTACACCTGATCCACCTGCCAAAACCATCGGTAAAGCAATCATATCATCTCCTGAGATAACGAGAAAATTGTCTGGTTTATTTTTTAGTAATTGAAGTGATTGCGCCATATCGCCAGCCGCTTCTTTTATACCTACTATATTTTTACAGTCATTTGCTAAACGGAAAACCGTAGAAGGCAGCATATTACTTGCTGTTCTTCCCGGTACATTGTAAATAATTACTGGCACTGGAGATGCTTGAGCGACTGCTTTAAAATGTTGGTAAATTCCTTCTTGAGTTGGTTTATTATAAAAAGGTGAAACTGATAAAATAGCTACAAAAGGAGAAAAATCCCTTGTATTTAACTCTTCAACAATTTTTCTTGTATCATTCCCCCCTACTCCTAAAACTAAAGGCAAACGTCCTTTATTTGCTTCTATCACAGTTTGAATAACGATTTCTCTTTCTTCAATTGATAAAGTTGCGTTCTCAGCAGTTGTGCCTAATATTACAAGATATTCAATTCCTCCATCTACAGAAAAATTTACAATTCCTTTTAATGCTTCTGTATCAATTGAAAAATCTTCTTTAAATGGGGTTACAAGGGCAACACCAGTTCCTATTAATGCTTGCATGTTTGATTATATTTTGTTTAAAATTTTTAAATATCTAAATAATTCTTGAGTAAAAACGCTATGGTTTTCTGTTGTTATATTAATTAATAAATCATTCAAACCTTTCTCTACTTTAGGAAAACCAACTTTAAAACGTGCTTTTGACTCTTGAGTCACCACCATTAAAATTGCTTTTTCGACATCATAATAGCTAATTAACAAGTCAAAATCATTGTTTATAAAGTTATTCAAAGTTGCGCCTGATAAGCTCCCGTTCCAGTTTAAGTCCTGAGCACTACACTTGATCTTTGCGATTGAGTCACTTTTTTTCCATCGATCCTTATAAAATAAAACCTCTAAATTTTGCTCCAGAATGCCATTTTTAAGCAACTCTTGAATCACAAGATCGGCTTTTGAAAAATAACGTTCATCGATAATTAAACCTACTTTTTTCACAACGCCAGACTCTAAACTCGTCTTTACATTAAGTAGCCTTTTTTTTATCGATTTTTTTACGATAAACTCTTTTATATAATTTAAAAACATACTATTTTTACTCGTTTACAAAATTAATTAATTAAGTCATATTATAAATGGTAAATCTAAAAAAGTATAACGGAGTTTTTAAACTTTTTGTTATATTCTTAACATTTTTTTTCATTCTTTCTTGTAGCAATAAAGTCGTTCATTTAACCAAGATTGAAGGAAAGCAGCTTCATATAACCGAAAAAGAAAATCAAAATACTGAAATTGAAAGCTTTATAAAACCCTTTAGAGAACACATCAATACTGACTTGGATAGCATTTTATCGTATTGCCCTATCACTTTAGACAAAAAAGCAATCAACTACCAGAGTACTATTGGTAATTTGATGGCTGATGTTACTTTAAAACGTGGAAATATAGTTTTTAAATCTCGTGAAAACAAAACTATTGATATCTGTTTGCTCAACAATGGAGGAATTAGAGCGATACTACCACTAGGTAATGTAACAACACGAACGGCGTTTCAAATCATGCCATTTGAAAACACAATGGTTGTAATAGCCTTAAAAGGAGCGCAAATACTAGAAATGGTAGACTATTTTGTGACCGAAAAACAAGCGCATCCTTTAGCTGGATTAACTTTTACTATTGACAAAAATAACAAACCGAAAAATATATTAGTACAATCTAAACCTATTGACAACGATCGTACTTATTATGTAGGAACGAACGATTACTTAGCCAATGGTGGCGATAGTATGAACTTCTTTAAAAAAGGGACCGCTACTTATGATCTCAATTACAAATTAAGAAACATTTTGATTGATTACTTTAAAGAAACGGATACGATTAAATCGACACAAGATAACCGCATCATTGTTGAGTAATTCATAATTCCAATTGAGCTCTAGCCCCGATTGAAGTGGAAATCCTTTTTATTTTTTCTTTAAAAATAAAAAGATTGCAACGGAAAGCGGGAAATAGCTCCAAATAACAACTCATGAAAAGAAGAGATTTTATAGAAAAAACAGCTGCCAGTACAGCAATGCTAAGTTTAGGCTTATCGCTAAGTAGGGCTTGCTGAAAAATTGCAAATCCAATAAAACAGAGGTATTTAGAGCTACTTTTTCTTGTTTAAATGCAA
>NZ_JACRUK010000016.1 GCF_014305155.1 Flavobacterium muglaense | reverse complement strand
TTCCATTTTATTGAAGCTAAATATTCTAAACAAGTTAAATCTGTTTTGAAAGTGTCAAAAAAATCGATAATACTTTCCCCTTTGAATGATTCCATAATAAAATTCTTTCACGAAAGATAAGAATTTATCTTTACACCTCTATAATTTTTTATATGAAATTTGCTTAACCGCAGTATCAATTGGCACTACTACAGTCGGGTTATTCGAAAAAACAACAGACCTTGCTGCCCAATTATAGCGTTTTGTCTCATCGTAAATTTCCAAAATTAGTCCCGGTAAATTATTGAATTTCCATGGACCAAAATTCAATGGAGTATTCATGTCATACCAAGCAATAAAATTTCGACCTCTAAATTTCAATGTCGCTTTATTGCATAAAATATCTCCCACATTCTTTGTTTCCTCATAATTGATTTCCCACTTCAGCTCTGGAATGGTATCGTTAATTAAATAGGTTTCATTTTTTATGAACTCTGTATACTGAATAAGCTTTTTATCAGCAGTTGTTTTCATATACCGTTCCGCATTCTTACCGATCATAGTCATCACATCACCTTTCACGCTACTTCCTGACTCTAAACTGCTTGCCGTCAAAAAGAAAATCGCATTGTTCTCCTTTAGATTAATTTCTAAAATACCTTTCTTGGTATTAGGCAATTCGGTGTTGTAAAATACACTGTATTCAATTCTCGCAAAAGAATTGTTTGTGGATTGACAGGAAGCTATAGTAACCACTAATAAAAAAAGAAGAAATATAGAATTTCTCATTATTTCGGATATTTAAAAACTAATTAGTACTGCTCTGCTCCATTCCATTTCTCCATGTCATGATTCATCTAAATATTGTTTTAAAAAAAGCTAAACTGCATAATAATAATCAATACCCCTGAAGAATTTAAAAATCTATTTATAATTTTTTTCAATATTCGTCGATTCAGTATCATTAACCTGAATTGTTGTACCTCTAGGCAATTTTGTTTTTAATTTTTCTACAAAATCAGAGGTTATTTTTTCTTCATATTGTACAAATTCTTGAAATGTAATTTTTTTTCCCAACGTAGGCATTCCAATTTTTTGATTTTGTTCAAATATAATACTTGTGAGTTGGAATTTAACGCTTTTGTCCTCCGTCTCTATTTTAACAATCAAACCAGATAATCCGTGAAATTTCCAAGGTCCGAATTTTGTTGGCACTTCGTTAGTGTACCAAACATTATACACTCTACCTCTAAAATCTAAACTTGCAACATTGCAAGTAAATCCATTCATTAGGATCGTGCCTTTTTTTAATATCCAATCCATCTTTGGAAGACCCTCTGTCACCACTACTGCTACAAATTCATTATTTGTATAAATATGGTCTCTAAAGACTAGTTCATTGTTTGACAAATAATATTGTTGCCCTATACTATCTTTGCTTTCTTTTTCGAAAAATACATTTTCAAATTCATCGGCATACAAGGTATCCGCAAGTTTTTTACTCTCAAAAAACTCCGAATATGCAGCTTTTTCATTAACTCGTAATTCAACTAATTGCGTTTTTCCTGTATTTGTATTCTTAAAATCATAGGTTGCGAACACTTGAACCTGCTCTTGACTGGAACAAAAACTAGAAAAAAAGACAAAAGTTAAAACTGTAAAAATATTTTTACTTTTCATTGATTGTTCATTTGATTGATAAAAGACCTCAACATTTCAGTTGAGGCCCTAATAAATACACTTTATTTACATAGTAGCAAGACCAACTTTAACAGCCAATTTTAAAGTTTGACAACCACCCCAAGACACATCGTGAATGGTAACAACAACATCAACTTTAGTACCTTCAAAATTACCTTTAACTTTAACTTCACAATCATAAAGACCTTTACTATTCTCTGTGAAATTTAAAATTTTTAAGAGCTTAACGTCTAAAAGAAACGTTGCTAAATCGTCGCTAACCAAATTACTACATAAATCGTTTTTGGAAATAAATTCGTTTTGACCAACAACAGTCTCTCTAATCTTATTTGCCCCAAATGAGTAATACGTAGAAAAGAGCAGGATAAAAACTAATAGTATTTTTTTCATTTTCATAATTTTATAGATTATCTACTAGCAGCTACTTCTTCAAGAATCTTAACCGTATCTTTGATGCAACTACCCGAATCACTTGTAAAAGTAATATCAACATTTATAGGCTTTCCATTTATAGTACCTTTTATTGTAACATGACATTCTTTAAAATCATTTTTAAAAAAAATAGAAGTAACCGAACTACCGTTTTTGAAATTTGTTGCAATACTAGATGTTAATTGTTGAAATTCTTCAGAATTACAACTGATTTTAACACCTTCTCTCTTTGAGTCTAGATTCTCCCCTGCAAACGAAGTTAAAGAAAAAGCGACTACTAAAGCCGCACTTAAAAATAATTTTTTCATAATATTAAAAATAATTTGGTTAAATACTTACTGATTTTTCAGTAAGTGGCTTTGGACGTCCGAGAACAAATCAAAAAAAAAAAACAATATAACCTAATATTTATCGTACAAATTACAAGAAAAAGACAAGATTAACCCTAATAGCCTATAAACACTGGGATTTGTAAATACCTTAAAAACAATGATTTATTACAGAACGATATTAAAAACATCCAAATGCTATCAAAAATGATAATCTCTAAATCATTTCGATACAGCAATAATTTGGTTTTCAATAAAAAAATAAAAGACTAAATTTGAGTTTTACAATTTTTATGCTTCAATCCAAAAAAGAAACCGTTTATATTATTCTAGCCGGAATATTCATTACTAATGCTGTTGTAGCCGAGTTGATTGGTGGGAAATTAATTCAAGTTGGTCCTTACCTTATGAGCGTTGGCATCTTACCGTGGCCCATCGTATTTGTTACTACTGATTTAATTAATGAGTACTTTGGCGAACGAGGCGTTAAAAAGTTATCGGTAATAACCGCTTGCCTCATCGCCTATACCTTTGTAATTATCTATGCAGCGATGCAAATTCCAGCCGTTGCAGGCGACGGACTCGTATCTGACAACCAATTTAACGGTGTATTTGGTCAAAGTTTGTGGATTATTGTTGGGAGTATTACCGCCTTCATGGTCTCTCAACTAATCGATGTCACTATTTTTCATTTCCTAAAAAACAAAACGGGTAACAAAATGATCTGGTTGCGCAGTACGGGATCGACCGTGATCTCACAATTATTTGATAGCTTTATAGTTTTAGGTATCGCTTTTTGGATGACGGGCAAAATGACGACAGAGGTTTTTATAGCATCTGCATTTACGGGTTATTTTGTAAAACTTATCATTGCCATCGCCTTGACTCCTTTAATTTATTTGGGTCATTCTATAATCGAAAAATACTTGCGCAATGAATAATATCCAAAACGAAAAACAAAGATGTGGCTGGTGTTTATCTAGCGAACTTTACAAAAACTACCATGATCAAGAATGGGGAACGCCCGTTTATGACGATGCTACATTATTTGAATTTTTATTACTCGAAACTTTTCAAGCAGGCTTGAGTTGGATTACTATTCTCAATAAAAGAGAAAATTTTCGTACTGCCTTTGACCAATTTGATTACAAAAAAATCGCGCAATACAACGATGACAAAATCTTAGACTTGTTACAAGATGCTGGTATAATTCGCAACAAACTCAAAGTATATTCGGCTGTAACCAACGCGCAAAATTTCATCAAAATCCAAGAAGAATTTGGTTCCTTCTCCAAATATATTTGGGAATTAACAGATGGAAAACCACTCATGAACAACCCAAAAACGCTAAAAGACGTCCCTGCTACTACCCCACTTTCTGATAAAATTAGCAAAGATTTAAAAAAAAGAGGCTTTAAATTTGTCGGTTCTACGGTCATGTATGCTTTTATGCAAGCCACAGGAATTGTCAATGATCACGTGGAAAACTGCTGGAAAAAAAGCTGATATCCACATGCTATTCTTTAGTTAAGATTTGATGATTTCACAAAAATTACTATTTGATGACAAAAATTTAACTTGAAAAAAAAATCTTCAAACTAAAAAAAAACTACATTTGTTTCACACTTTAGGGGTGTCTACAACTTTGTAGGCTGAGAATTACCCTCTGAACCTGATCTAGTTCATACTAGCGTAGGGAAAAGTACGATGACTTCCATGGTCCCTTTTTTGGGGCAATTTGTAGCCATTCCTAAAGTATAATTATACTAAATTCAAAAGGAATGGAACTAAAAATCAACAACGAAAACAAACATTTTGCCAGCAGTAACCTAACTGTTCAGGCACTTCTTGACTTAGAAATTCCCGAAAAACAAAAAGGAATCGCTATAGCCATCAACGACACCGTAATTCCAAAATCCAATTGGAATTCCCATCCCCTAAAAGAAACCGATACTGTTTTAATTATTTCCGCAACCCAAGGAGGCTAATTGGCTGCTCGGGCGGGCTCATATCTTTGCAAGTCCGCAGTCGAAAAACCAGAAAAACACAGTCGCAGCAATTGCTTCCTTAGGTCGCTTTCCTGCTCCTTGTTTTCTACGGTTTTCTCCTTTACGGGCTTTCCTCTACTATTCCTAGCAGAAAAGAACATATAAAACAGAGGAAAGAGCAAAGACTAAACTCGAATAAACAAAAACATAACACTATACCCTCAATCCTTCCCCCTCCTTCGGAGGGGGTTAGGGGGAGGAAAACCTTTAATACATATAAAAAATGACAAACGAAGAAAAAATATCAAGAACCCCATTTCCAAACTCAAAAAAAGTATACATCGATGGTGACATCCACCCGATAAAAGTGGCGATGCGCGAAATCACATTGGCCGACACAAAAATGTCAAATGGCCGCATCGAAAAAAATCCGCCAATTACTATTTACGATACTTCGGGACCGTTCACTGATCCCAATATCGAAATCGACATTCGCAAAGGATTGCCTCGCATTCGCGAACAATGGATTTTAGATCGCAATGACGTAGAAGAACTTACAGAAATCAGTTCTGATTACGGTAAACAAAGGCTACATGACGAAAAATTAAACCACCTTCGTTTTGAATATTTACACAAACCGATGCGTGCTAAAAAAGGAGCTAACGTTTCCCAATTGTATTACGCTAAGCAAGGTATCATCACTCCAGAAATGGAATACATCGCCATTAGAGAGAACCAAAAATACCAACAATTAGAAACGCAAACTGCAGCGATGAAATGCCAACACAAAGGCGACAGCTGGGGTGCGAACACTCCCTCCCCTTCGGGGAGGGCTGGGGTGGGGCCAATCACACCAGAATTTGTTCGCTCAGAAGTTGCTCGTGGACGCGCCATCATCCCGAACAACATCAACCATCCAGAGAGTGAACCGATGATTGTAGGACGTAATTTCTTGGTTAAAATTAATGCCAACATTGGGAATAGCGCTGTTACCTCAACCATTGAAGAAGAAGTTGAAAAAGCAGTTTGGGCGTGCCGTTGGGGAGCAGATACGATTATGGATCTATCAACCGGAAAAAACATTCACGAAACTAGAGAATGGATCATCCGTAATTCTCCTGTGCCTATTGGAACAGTGCCTATTTACCAAGCTTTGGAAAAAGTAAACGGAATTGCCGAAGATTTAACTTGGGAAGTTTTTCGTGATACTTTAATTGAACAAGCAGAACAAGGGGTTTCTTATTTCACTATTCATGCTGGAGTACTATTGCGTTACATTCACCTAACTGCTGAGCGTGTTACAGGAATTGTTTCTCGTGGCGGTTCTATCATGGCTAAATGGTGTTTATTCCACCATAAAGAAAACTTTTTGTACACGCATTTCGAAGACATTTGCGAAATCATGAAGCAATATGATGTTGCTTTCTCACTTGGTGATGGCTTGCGTCCAGGTTCTATTGCAGATGCTAATGACGCCGCACAATTTGCCGAATTAGAAACTTTAGGTGAGCTATCTAAAATTGCTTGGAAACACGATGTTCAAGTATTTATTGAAGGTCCTGGTCACGTTCCCATGCACATGATTAAAGAAAATATGGAGAAACAATTAGAACATTGTGACGAAGCTCCGTTTTATACTCTTGGCCCGTTAACGACTGATATTGCGCCAGGTTATGATCACATCACTTCGGCTATTGGAGCGGCGATGATTGGTTGGTACGGCTGTGCGATGTTGTGTTATGTTACACCAAAAGAACACCTAGGTTTACCCAATAAAAAAGACGTAAAAGATGGTGTGATCACGTATAAAATTGCTGCTCATGCTGCTGATTTAGCTAAGGGTCATCCTGGTTCTCAATACCGTGACAATGCTTTAAGCAAAGCTAGATTTGAATTCCGTTGGGAAGATCAATTTAATTTATCATTAGATCCTGATACAGCAAGAGAATTTCACGATGAAACGCTTCCTGCTGAAGGTGCCAAAGTTGCACACTTTTGTTCGATGTGCGGACCTAAATTCTGTTCCATGAAAATATCACAAGAAATCCGTGACGTTGCCGAAGCCGAAAAAGGAATGGCAGCAAAATCAGAGGAATTTATCGAACAAGGGAAAGAGATTTATAGTTAAGCCCCCTAACCCCCGAAGGGGGAACTCTAATTTTACTTAAAAAAATGATCGTCATCACAAATCCAATTGCTATCTCAAATGAAATCAACACCATTCACGCTCTTTTTGAGTGTGGATTGGAGTTGCTTCATGTACGGAAACCTGATTTTTCAAAGGAAGACATGGAACTGTTTTTATCGAAAATTAAACTCGAATATCGATCGCAATTGGTTTTGCATCAACAGCATCAATTAGCACAGGATTTTGGTATCAACCGCATTCATTTTACTGAAAACGCAAGAGCAACTTTGGACTTGGAATCAACAAATAGTCGAGATGATATTGTCAAATCGACTTCGACACATACCATGGCTGATTTTAATAAACTAGACTATTGTTTTGAATACGCATTTTTAAGTCCGATACATCAAAGTATTTCTAAACCCAATTATAAATCTGATTTGGATGCTGAAAAAGCAATTGCCGAACGCACCAATTTTAAAACGAGACTAGTCGCTTTAGGTGGAATTTCAGCCCAAAATATCGAAAAAACATTTCAGTTTGGTTTTGATGATGTCGCATTATTAGGAAATATTTGGAATACTAATCAACCCATACAAAATTTTAAATTATGTCAAAAAATCGCCCGTTTGTATTGAGCATTGCTGGTTTTGATCCATCCGGAGGTGCAGGAATTTTAGCTGACAGTAAAACATTCGAACAGCATGAAGTTTATGGCTTAGCTATCAACACAGCAAACACAATCCAGACCGAAAACAATTTCTATGAAATAGAATGGACTTCATTAGAATTCACAACACGTTCCATAGAAAAGCTTTTTAATACTTATGAAATCAAGGCAGTTAAGATTGGCATTGTTCCTTCATTATTTTATTTAGGAACCATTGTTACACTCATTAAGCAACTGTCTGCAACAACTCAAATTGTATGGGATACCGTTGTGAAATCTTCGACTACATTTGATTTTTTAGAAATTAAAAACTACGAATCTTTACAACTTATTTTAAGCGAAATAGATCTAATCACGCCCAATTACAATGAGATTGTAAAGCTATCTAAAGAAGAAACACATCCTGAATCTATAGCCGAAACACTATCAGAACATTGTACTGTTTTGTTAAAAGGTGGTCACAATCCCAATGAACCTGGAGTTGATTATTTGTATACCAAAGATCACTTTTTTAGACTTGAACCACATCACAGCGAAATATATGAAAAACACGGTTCGGGTTGCGTCTTATCCTCGGCAATTACGGCTAATCTTAGCAAAGAACAAGACGTTTTGAATGCTTGTAAAAACGCCAAAATTTATATCGAAAATTACCTATTGTCAAACCATACCAAACTAGGATATCATTATGTTTAACAAACTACAATACATCTCGCAAGGAAACACGGTCGAGGAACAAACTAGAAATATCCATCAAGCATTAGACGGCGGTTGCAAATGGATTCAGCTTCGTTTTAAAAACCATTCAGCTGACGTCACTTTTGCTTTGGCGGAAGCCGCAAAGATTTTATGCGAAGAGTATCTGGCGAATTTCATCATCAACGATAATGTTTATCTCGCCCAACAGATTGCAGCAGATGGCGTCCACCTAGGATTAACCGATATGTCAATCAAAGAAGCGCGAAGCATTTTAGGAGACACAAGAATCATTGGAGCAACTGCAAACACTTTTGAAAATATTCAAAACCACATACAAAATGGTTGCGATTATATAGGATTAGGTCCGTTCCGATTCACAACTACAAAGGAAAACTTGAGTCCGATTTTAGGTCTCGAAGGCTACCAAACTATCTTGAATGAGATGAAGAAACAAGGGCTTACAATTCCAGTATATGCGATTGGCGGAATTGGCTTAAACGACATTCCTGCATTAATGGAAACCGGTATCCATGGCATTGCGGTTTCGGGTTTGATTACACAATCAGAAAACAAGAAAAAGACAATCAAACAACTTAAAAACGACCTTTATGGAACCATCATTGTTTAAAATAGGTGACAAAATATTAGAATCCCGCTTGTTTTTAGGAACGGGAAAATTTGGTTCGAACGCCCAAATGGAAGAAGCCATTCTAGCCTCAGCGAGTGAGTTGGTCACCGTAGCTTTAAAACGAATCGATTTGGAAACAGAAACAGATGCCATTTTGAAACATTTACAGCATTCGCACATTAATCTATTGCCCAATACATCTGGAGCTAGAAACGCTAAAGAAGCTATTTTTGCTGCTCAACTTGCCAGAGAAGCATTAGAAACCAACTGGCTAAAATTAGAAATTCACCCCGATCCTAAATACTTGATGCCAGATGCTATCGAGACATTGAGAGCTACAGAAGAATTAGCTAAACTAGGTTTTATTGTGTTGCCGTACATTCATGCTGACCCTGTTTTGTGCAAGCGACTAGAAGATGCTGGGACCGCGGCTGTGATGCCATTAGGATCGCCAATCGGCAGTAATAAAGGACTTAAGACAATCGATTTTCTCGAAATTATTATCGAACAATCAAAAGTTCCCGTAATTATCGACGCCGGGATTGGTGCACCTTCAGATGCTGCAAAAGCCATGGAATTAGGCGCTGATGCAGTTTTAGTAAATACTGCTATTGCAGTCGCAGGAAATCCTAAATTAATGGCGGAAGCTTTTAAGGAAGCAGTTATTGCTGGTAGAAAAGCATACGAAGCTAGATTAGGGCAACAATATAAGCATGCTGTAGCATCGAGTCCGTTGACGTCGTTTTTAAATATTTAACCACAAAGTTCGCAAGGTTTTATCGCAAAGTTCACTAAGCTTTGTGAACTTTTTTCAAACAAAATAAAAGCCATAACCTAGCGACCTTTGTGAAACTCTTAGTGCCCTTTGTGGTCAAAAAACAAACTAATGACAACATTCAAATCTACTTTCGAAAAATACAATTGGGACGAAATCCAATCTAAAATTTATGCCAGTACTTCAAAACAAGTGGAGCAAGCGTTAGTCAAATCTAAAAGGGATTTAGATGATTTTTTAGCTTTGATTTCGCCAGCAGCGCAACCTTACTTAGAGGAAATGGCGCAGCTCACACATGAGCTGACAAAAAAACGTTTTGGAAAAACCATCCAAATGTATGCTCCTTTGTATGTGAGTAACGAATGCCAAAACATTTGTACCTATTGTGGTTTTAGTCTCGATAATAAAATCAAGCGAAAAACATTAATGGACTTTGAGATTAAATTAGAAGTCGCTGCGCTTAAAGAAGCGGGGTTTGATCATGTTTTATTAGTCGCTGGTGAGGCAAACTATACCGTAAATATCAATTACTTTTTGAACGCCATTGATGTGATTAAAGATCAATTCTCCATTATTTCGATTGAGGTGCAACCTTTGTCCCAAGAAGAATATGAACGTTTGCATAAAGCTGGTGTATATTCGGTGTTAGTGTATCAAGAAACGTATCATCAGGATGTGTATAAAAAGTATCACACCAAGGGTAAGAAATCCAACTTTGATTTTAGACTAGATACTCCAGACCGCATTGGGAAAGCGGGGATACACAAAATAGGATTGGGAGTATTATTAGGTCTTGAGGACTGGCGCACAGATAGTTTTTTTAACGCTTTGCATCTGGATTATTTACAGAAAACCTATTGGCAAACAAAGTACTCCGTTTCATTTCCTAGGTTGCGTCCAGCTGAAGGAACGGTTCCTCCTAATTTTATCATGGACGATCGCGATTTGACACAGTTGATTTGTGCTTATCGTTTATGGAATGAAGACTTGGAAATTTCGATTTCGACACGCGAGAATGAAAACTTTAGAAACAACATTATCCCAATTGGAACCACTAGCATGAGCGCTGGTTCTAAAACGAATCCTGGGGGCTATGTAGTCGATCCGCAATCTTTGGAACAGTTTGAAATAAGTGACGAACGGTCCGCTCTAGAAATTGCAACTTTAATTTCGAATAGCGGTTACGAACCCGTTTGGAAAGATTGGGCTAAAAGTTTTAATCGAATGTCATAAAGACGAATGTCAAAAGTCATGAGAGCGCTTTATTATTGCATAATCACGATGCTATATTACGTTGACTTTTGACTTTTATACACAAATAAAAAGGCATTGCGGTAACGAAAGTTCTCGACTTCGCTCGAACTGACAATAACTTTGCTATTACCTAATTACTTTTCACTTTTAACGAATCACTAATTTCTATTCACTTCTCACTAACAACTACTCACTTTACATAAAATAAATTTCAGCTTAACAAGAGTTCTCGACTTCGCTCGAACTGACAACAACATTAGTGTTAACTTTTCACTATTCACTTCTCACTAACAACTATTCACTTAAAAAAAAATGAGCATTATACAAGATTTTTTACGTTACAACCGCCAAGTGATGTTACCCGAAGTTGGTGACGCTGGGCAAGCCAAGATTAAAAAAGCCAAAGTTTTAGTTATTGGCGCGGGGGGTTTGGGTTGTCCTATTCTCCAGTACCTCGCCACAGCGGGTGTTGGCACTATTGGTATCGTTGATTTTGATACTATCGAAATTCACAATCTGCACCGTCAGATTTTATATACCGAAGACCAAGTGGGACTATCGAAAGCTGAAACTGCCAAAGCGACTTTGCACAAACTAAACCCTTTGATTGAAGTGATTGCGATACCTGAAAAAGTTACAAAGGAAAACGCTGTTACTATTTTAAAGAATTACGATATTATAGTAGATGGTTCTGATAATTTTGCTACTCGCTATCTAGTCAACGACACTTGTGTGAGTCTCGATAAAACATTAATTTATGGAAGTATTTTAGGTTTTGAAGGGCAAGTTGCTGTTTTTAATCATCGAAAAAGTAAAAACCTGAGAGACTTGTTTCCGGATTCGCCCGATCCAAAAGATGTGCCCAATTGTAGCATGAATGGTGTTCTAGGAACCTTGCCTGGAATGATTGGGACTATGATGGCACATGAAACGTTGAAAGTGATATTAGAATTGCCCTGTTTAAGGAATGAGTTGGTTTTGTTTAGTACATTGAACTGGCAATTTACTAAGTTGAAGTTTTAAGAAAGTCTAAAAGTTTGAAAGTCTAAAGTCGTAAAATTGAATTCGATTGTGTACCTATTGCATGCGGATGACACGGATTTTAGTTTAGTCTTAAGGTTTGAAAGTCAAAAGTCTTAAAGGAATTCGATTATAGGTTATAGCACGCAGATTAGAAAGATTTAAAAAAACGAGTTTTATACTTATACACATATTGATGCATTTGATTGTATACTATGTCAATTATTACGAATCTCCTTCGAGATACGGATTGTGTTTTGCCCCAGATGGGAGTGGAAAGCCCGGAGGGAAAAAACTATTTTTTCTAGGAATAAAAGAGCGACCGCAGGAAGCTCCTTTTATGACTTTAGAAAAAAAGGTTTTGAGGGAGGACTTGCAGCGGACAGCTGGATTAGGCTCTAATTATTATTTTTGAGAATCGAAATGAAATCTTTGCGTGCTATTTCGCGGCAACCTAGACTTTCTAAATGTTCGTTGTAGACTTGGCAGTCTAAGAGTTTGTAATTTTCTTTTTGCAAATGACGCACTAAGCTGATAAAAGCGATTTTACTTGCGTTAGAGACTTTAGAAAACATGCTTTCGCCACAAAAAATATGACCTAAATCGATGCCGTATAATCCGCCTACGATTTGGCCCTCTTGCCATACCTCAACAGACTTTGCGATTCCTAATTCATGTAAATTGCAATAGGCTTCGATCATGTCATTAGTAATCCAAGTTCCCTTTTGACCGTCGCGTTTTATTTGCTGGCAGTTAGAAATTACTTCTCTAAAATTTTGATTGAAAGTGACTGTAAATGTATCTCGATTGAGGACGTTTCGCATGCTTTTTGTCACGACCAATTCGTCTAAAAATAAAACCATACGGGGATCAGGTGACCACCAAGTGATGGGTTCGCCATCTTCAAACCACGGAAAAATGCCGTTTTTATAAGCTAATTGCAGTCGTTGAGCCGATAAATCTCCGCCTAGCGCAATAATTCCCGAGGAATGCGTTAATGTAACGTCTGGAAAAAATAAATCTTGAGATAAATAATACATAAATTTTGAACTATTATTAGAATCTAATGTCTTAATTTTGATCCAACTACTGCGGTTACAAACTGCCAAATTGAATTTTAAAACAATACCATAATGAAAAAAATTGCCGTTTCGCTTCTTTTATTCCTAATGATAACGCAAATGTATGGACAAAAAGCGGATAGTTTATTGGTGTCGAAAAAACTTAGCTATAAGTCTTTTATAATTCCGGCAGCATTTGTAGCCAGTGGTGCTCTTTTGTTGAACTCGGAACTCAATGGCGATATTCAAACAAAATCGGGGCAAATTTTTGGCACGGGATTTAGATCCAGTGCCGATGATATTTTTCCGTTTGTTCCTATTACTCAAATTTATTTAGGAAAATCACTGGGGTTTGCACCCAAAACAAATTATAGAAATCAAACGGTGAATATTATTGTTGCCAATACTGCTACTGTAGTTGTGGTAGAGATTGCCAAGAGAATTGCAAAAAGAGAACGCCCGGACCTGTCAGACAATATGAGTTTTCCATCGGGACACTCGGCTGTTGCTTTTACGAATGCTACTTTGTTGTATTATGAGTATAAAGACGCTAATTTTTGGTATGCCAGTAGCGGCTTTTTATTTGCAGGTGCAACTGCGGCTTTTAGAATTGCAAATAACAAACATTTTGCGTCGGATGTACTTGTTGGCGCAGGAATAGGAACTGCTTCCGGAATTATCTTCTCGCATTTGAGTCCGTTAAAATCTTTTAGAGTTTCTAAAAAATCCAAAACCACTGCTTTTGTTTATCCACAGCTGGGCAGTCAAATAGGACTTGGTGCGATTATAAACCCTGATTTTTAGGCCTAAAAAAAGCCTTGAAAATCTTCAAGGCTCTTAGTATATATTCTTTTCTTGTATTAAAAAGGCAAATCGTCTGGTTCGTCTTCATTTAAGTTTGTTGCTGGAGCAAATGCTTGTGCAGCTGGCATAGGTGGAGTACCTGCTGGAGCTTGTTCAACACCTGCTTTTTCAATTCTCCAACCTTGGATACTATTAAAATATCTTGTTTCTCCTTGTGGATTAACCCACTCTCTACCTCTTAAATTGATTGAAACTTTTACTGGCTCACCAATTGCATAACTGTTTAACAAATCACATTTGTCTTGAGTAAACTCAATCATAATGTGCTGTGGGTACTGCTCGTCGGTAGTAACAACAAGTTCTCTCTTTTTAAATGAGGCGCTCACTTGTTGCTCTGGATTAACAACTTTAATTTTTCCTGTAACTTCCATCTTCCTTTATTTTAATTGTTATATATGATTATTTTTTTGCAAGTAGTACTTTCCATGCCGAAAGAACATCCCCTTCATCCAAGTACCTTTTAGCTTCTAGATGCACTTTTTGTTGGTCATCTGAACTTAAAACTGCTTTTACCGAAAATTTTTGGTCTACAAATATACTAACTTCTTCTGGTGTAGGCAAGGCTTCTATATTACCTAATTTACCTAAATCGTTTCCATCAAAAACGCTACTCTCCATAATATGACTTGGAATAGCATCTACACCAATTCCTAGCGTTGACAAAGGTTTAGGCACTTCAAACAAACCTTGATTTGACCTTGAATACCAATTGCCTCCTAGTCTGGAAACTAGGTCAATTTTATGTTGATCAATAGCTCCGTTTTCATCCAAAACAGCTTCATCAATATGGATTTTTAACACTTCGCATAATACTAAATTCCCTGCACCCCCTTCAGTACCTAATGCGATAATTTGTGTTACTTTGCACTCAAATTGTACTGGAGATTCTTTTACTCTAAAGGGTTTTACCACCTCTGAAGGCAGTGCTGTAAATCCCGCTTTCAAAAATTCATTGACACCATCAGCATATTCAGTACTGGCAAGAGAGGTTTGTTGCACCATATCAAAGTTGACTACGTTAATCACCACTTCCTTTGTAGCCTCGCAATTAATTAAGGTATGTTTAATTGAATTGTCGCGTACTCGCCTTGCTGGCGAAAAAACTAAAATAGGCGGATTAGCACTAAACACATTAAAAAAACTAAAAGGTGATAAATTGGGCGTACCATTTTCATCAACTGTACTGGCAAAAGCAATAGGCCTTGGGCCTACAGAACCTTGTAAATACCCTTGTAATTTAGCTGTTTCAATAGTCTTTGCATCAATCGTTATCATAATTCTTGAGTCGTTTATTGGAGTTGTTTTACAAAAGTACACAAATCGTTTAAGTTTAGTATGACTCAAACTCATTTAATCCTAAATGTTTATTAGACCTGAAAAAACTTTCTATTAGTACTAAAACATTCCTATAGATATTTCGTTATATTTATACCACAAAATAACATTTATGCAGTTTTCTGAAAGAAGAAATACCAGTCGATGGATTATCATTTTTGCTTCCTTTTTTATTATCTCCCTGATTCTTTGGAACACCTATACTTTTTTTCAAATTTTTAAAAATGAAGAACGTCTAAAGATGAATCTATGGGCCGATGCACAAAAAACCCTCATCAATGCCGATGAAAATACTGATGTTACCTTGCCTCTTCAAATTTTTAGCAACAATACTTCAATCCCAATCATTTTAACCGAAAACGACAGCATCATCAATACCGTTAATATTGAAGAAGACATTATCAAAGATGCCGATCAGTCTGCTGTTTTCTTGCACAACTTGAAAAATGAAAACGAACCTATTGTGATCAAATACGGCCCAGGTAAATTTCAAAAATTATATTACGGCAACTCTGCCTTACTCAATAAACTCAAATATTACCCTGTTGCCTTATTACTGATCATTGTATTATTTGCTGCGGTAGTTTATTACTTTTATCGAAGTACCAAAATTGCCACTCAAAACAAACTCTGGGCGGGAATGGCCAAAGAAACAGCGCATCAAATAGGAACTCCGCTCACCTCATTAATAGGATGGGTCGAAATCTTGAAAGCAGATGAAGTTGCGGAATCGATCACGACTGAAATTGAAAAAGACATCGAACGCTTGCAAACGATAACGGATCGTTTTTCGAAAATAGGTTCGGAACCCGTGCTTGAAAACAAAGATATTATTGAAGAGACTCATCAATCTTACAATTACTTACAATCCCGTTTCTCTAAACAAATTGAGTTTAGCTTTGAAGCGCCACAAACCCCCATTTATGTAATGCTAAACCCTAGTTTACACAGTTGGACCATCGAAAACTTAGTTAAAAACGCTATTGATGCTATGAAAGGACGCGGGAAATTGTCCTTGAAAATGGAAATTGAAAACGACTTTGTAAAAATAAACGTCACCGATACTGGAAATGGAATATCAAAACAACAGTACAAAACCATTTTTGAACCTGGTTTTACTACTAAAAAAAGAGGTTGGGGACTGGGACTTTCTTTAACAAAAAGAATTGTTGAAGAGTACCACAAAGGCAAAATTAAAGTACTAACTTCTGAAATAGGAAAAGGAACGACGATGCAAATTACCTTAAAGAAAAGTAACGCATGATACTATTTTATTCTTTTTTACAAAAAGTAAACGCCTCAAATCTACAGATAGATTTGAGGCGTTTACCCACTTTATAAGGCCAATATTTTTTATAAAAACCGTTATAAATTGGCCTGAATACTTTGCGCCAAGGCTACAAATTCTTCTTTAGTTAAACTCACTTTATTTTGAAAACGCATTTCGTCCATCTCATTCAAAGGAATCAGGTGCACATGTGCATGTGGTACTTCAAGTCCTACAACAGCCATACCTACTCTTTTACATGGCACTGTTTTTTCAAGGGCTATAGCTACTTTTCTAGAAAAATGCATTAACCCTAAATAATGTGCTTCTTCCATATCAAAGATTTTATCCACTTCAAATTTTGGAATACAAAGCGTATGCCCTTTGGCATTAGGATTCACATCTAGAAAAGCCAAATAATTATCGTCTTCGGTAATTTTATAACAAGGAATTTCTCCGTTTACAATTTTGGTAAATATGCTACTCATCTTTTGGATTATTTGAAATTAATACACCTACAAAAACAGTGATTAGTCACGTGAAATTTCTAAAATTTCAAATTTCAATACACCATTAGGCACCGTGATTTCGGCAACTTGACCTACTGATTTCCCTAGTAAACCTTTCCCAATAGGAGACGTTACAGAGATTTTTCCTGTTTTCAAGTCGGCTTCACTTTCAGCTACTAATGTATAGTTCATTTCCATACCATTCGCTTGGTTTTTAATTTTTACTTTAGATAAAACTAAAACCTTTGAAAGGTCTAAATTGGATTCGTCAATTAATCTAGCATTTGAATGTACTTCTTCCAGTTTAGCAATTCTCATTTCTAACATTCCTTGCGCCTCTTTGGCAGCATCATATTCTGCATTTTCAGACAAATCCCCTTTGTCTCTTGCTTCAGCAATATCAGCTGACGCTTTTGGACGCATGACACTTTTCAAGTAATCTAACTCTTCTCTTAATTTTTTTAATCCTTCTGCAGTATAATAAGATATTGCGCTCATAATTGGGTCGTTTATATAAATAGAAAAAATCCCATCAGGACGGGATTTCTTTCCACAAAGATAGTATTATTTTTTTAGTATATAATTATATGTTAATCATATCTAATTCAAAGTTAAATAATTTAAATTTGTTTCACTAATACTTTTAACAAATTCTGATCTAATGAAAAAAAGTCTCTTTGTACTCCTTATAACAATAGCATTTTCAGGTTGTAGCGACAGCAATTTCAATAATAAAAACCCTTATTTACCCAGCTATACCTTTAACGTAGACATCAACATGAATTTGCCTGCTTATTCTAGCTTGCAATATCCTAGTAATGCCATTTATTATGCTAGCGTAGGTGTTAAGGGGATTTACATATTCAACACAGGAAGTGGTTATAACGCATTTGATGCCGCTTGTCCTAACCAAGTACTTAGCAGTTGCTCTACCATGACCTTAAAAGGGATTAACATTATTTGTCCTTGTGATAGTAACGAGTATAGCTTATTCACCGGTCAAGGCGGTTTACAATATCCTTTAAAACAATACCGAGTTGAAGTGAACGGAAATGTATTGCGAGTTTATAATTAAATAAAAAGAGCCTGAAAAATTAATTTCAGGCTCTTTTTTTTGCTGTTTTAAAGTTTTGATTCGTTATGGAATCAGTGCGGTTAGAATTAAAAACTATATCCTAATGAGGCTGCAAAAACACCGTTTTTCTCTTTGTTGCTATTGCGGTCTCTAAGATTTGTAATTCCTAAGTCATAACGAAGACCTAAATTTACGTTTTTGGTAAAATACAAAGTAGAACCAATTAGTGCTCCAAACTGTAAACGTTCAAACTCTTTTGTTGCTATTTCGTCCAAAGGAGTACTGCTTAAAGAAACGGATGGGTTTGAGTTATTCATAGTTGGTGTGATTGTTACGTTTTCTTTTACCAATCTTTCAGCGTCTAACAAATAGCCAGCCTGAACACCAGCATCGAGACTCCACCATTTTACAGGATAGAATTTGGCTAATATTGGAGCATTGATATACGCCGTTTTGTAATTTTCAACCACAGATTGTTTGATAATATCGGATGGGTTTAAGGTTACATTGGAATTTGTAATTAAATCCGTTGGCATCGCAGGGCTGATGTTACTGTTCTCGGTTGTGTTATAATTGTTTTTAGCATATAATAACTCAAATTGTATATGCACACGCTTTGTAATTTTAACATCTAAATAACTTCCTGCCAAATACCCTAGTTTTATTTCGTCTTCAACTTGGTTTACTGTTGCGTTTCTAATAATTGAATTCACGTTTAGTCCTAGTTTAGATCCAAATTTTAAACGTTGTGCATTTGCTGTTAAACCTGTTAATGCGATAAGTGCGATTACAATACTTTTTTTCATGATGTTTAGAATTTAATGTTTTTACTGTTTTAGTTTTATAGTGTTATATCCATTATGGGGTTTGATTGTTACCCCTAATTTTTATTTTTTTTGAAAAAAAACGCGAAAATAAGAATTCACTTGAGAAAATCAATCAGTATCAGTTGATTATATGAAGACATAATTATATGTAAGAAGGTATTGTTTTGAGATCAAAAAGTAAGATTCTATGTATTTAAAAATTTTGAAACTCAAATTGTAGTCAGTGGCTTTGTATTGTTTTTTTATAAAAAAAGAAAATAGGGGTAACAAAATTATAGTAGAGTTGATATAACTACGAAAGCATCTTAACAAGCAATTATATAGTATAATTTGGAGATGCGAATTTAATTAATCATGAAAAAATTATATCATGAAAAAGTCACATTTTGTTATCACAGTTATGTTTGCAGTAAGTTTAAGTGCAGCAGCACAAGAAACTCCTTCTTCAAGTTCACAATCTGTCCAAGCGAATATCAATACTTCTAGGAGTAATATTAAACAGCAGCTTACAACAAACCCTTCTTCAGGTTCACAATCAGCCGAGGCGAATATCAACACCTCTAGGAGTAATAAAAAACAACAGATCGCCTCAAACCCAGGTTCACAACCAAGTCCGGAGCCAGCCGAAGCGAATATTAATAAATCAAGAGCGAATATTAAAAATCAGTAGAAAATATCGAATAGCTCTTTAATACTTCTCGATACAATTTTTAAAAGTAAAACGGAATGATTTGATATAAAACCAAACAAAAAGAGCCTGAAAAATTTAATTTTCAGGCTCTTTTTTACGAAAAAAAATTTCTAGAACTTCAGCGTTAATCCTACCAAGAAATTAATTCCCGCTTGAGGATAATAACCTGCTCCTTCGATGGTTGTAATTGCCGGAGGATTAGAATAATCATCATCATAGGTGTAGAAATAACCATTTGAAATGTATTTGTAGTCAAAAATATTATTTACCAATCCAGTGATCAAAATAGATTTAAAAACCGACTTTGGTTTGAACTCATACGAGAAATTTAAATCGTTTACAAAATATGATTTAAGCTTTGATCCTTCGGAATCTATATTTCCCATGTATTGCTGTCCTACAAATTTTGATAAAAACGAAATTTGTAAATTACTCACAGGCAAAAAAGTAATGATGTTCCCTGCAATAAAATCTGGGGAATAAGCGATATTTGTATTTCCTAAAGATGTTAAAACCCCGTCTCTAGTAAAAAAGAAATCCTTATTTTTATTCGTACTAATCGTCATATTAGGCCTGATAATTAAGTTATCCAAAACCGCTACTGTAGCATCTAACTCTAAACCTAAGCGATAACTATCCCCGCTGTTTTTACGAATAGGCGCGCCTACATCATCCAGTTCTCCTGTTAAAATTAATTGGTCTTTGTATGCCATGTAATACACATTTGCATTCAGTTTTATCTTTGCTGTATTGTGACGCAATCCTAACTCAAAATCATTTAATTTTTCGGGTCTAGGACTTCCGTTTTCATAGTCGGTTCTATTCGGCTCGCGATTAGCTCTTGCATACGAAAAGTACAATTGATTACTTGAGTTGATAGCATAATTCAAACCTGTTTTTGGATTAAAAAAGCGGAACGTATCATTTACCACACCTGTCTCAGCTGCATTCGCTTTATATCGTACCGCGCGTACTTGTAAATCTCCAAATAAACTAAGCTTTTCTACCACTTGATAATTAGCTTTCGCAAAAACATTAGCATCTGTTTTTGTAGCACTGTCATCATAGTAGCGATCTCCTACTTCAGATGTTGATGCATATCGCGCCCAAATCACCTTACCAAAGTGACTTCCTTCGTATTTATTGTACCCGCCACCTAGGATCACATCCCATTTTTCGTGCTTATAATTAGCCGAAAAAGTAGTACCATAAAAATCATTGTCCAACCATTTTTGACGAATCAAATCGGTTCTATTAATCGTTGTTCCACCTATAACTATTGGCGTCAATCCATACCCAGAAAACTTAGCATTCTCCTTATAGTTTTCATAATAGCCTTTTCCTTTCGAATAAAAAACAGCCAAATTCGTACTCCATGCAGCTGATACTTTTTCATTCCAATGCAATTGAAAATGATCTTGCTGGTAATTATCGGTTTCGTTATCGTAAAACTTGGTGTTGCCAAATTCGTCGGTGTACATCCCAGCTGTATTAAAAGTTCTGTCATTTTTTAAAACATCCAGATCTTCCAATCCATTCCACGATTGATATGTTTTTTCTTTTCCGCCAAAAACTAAAGCTTTAATCAAAGTCGATTTCCCCACATAGGTTCCTTGTAAAAAATACGATTTCATGTCGGAACTAGCGCGGTCCACATAGCCATCTGATTTTAATACAGATAATCGTCCAGCTAATTCAAAATGATCGTTTAACAAGCCAGTGCTGAATTTTACTGTATGTTTATGGGTATTAAAGCTTCCTATTGAATTAGAAATTTCACCATTACTCACTTTTGCGTAAGCATCAGTTAACATATTAAGGCTTGCGCCAAAAGCTCCTGCACCATTTGTAGAAGTACCTACCCCACGTTGCAGCTGCAAGCTCTCTACCGATGACGCAAAATCAGGCATATTAACCCAATAAGTGCCATGACTCTCTGAATCATTGTACGGAATTCCGTTTATGGTCACATTTACTCGTGTTGCATCGCTACCACGCACACGAATACCAGTATAGCCCACACCATTCCCAGCATCAGAGGTTGTAACAACCGATGGAAGGTAATTCATTAAAATTGGAATATCTTGCCCTAAATTGCGAGATTTGATTTCTTTTTTGTCTAAGTTGCTAAAACTAACCGGCGTTTTAGTAGTGACACGTACAGCCGAAACCAAGACTTCGTCTAGCTTGTTTACCGTAGTTGTATCCTTAACTTGGGCAAAAGAAATTGAAGAAAATAGAATAGATAAAAGAGTGAATCTCTTGAAATTTGCAACTTTTTGCAATTTTAAGACGTTGCAACTTTGAGATCTTGCAACTTTGTAACTAATAATTGTTTTCATTCGTAAAAAATCACGAATAAAAGGGGGAATTATTCTTGTTGTTAAATTTATAATTGGTTGTTCCTATGACAAAAAATGGCATTTCTGCTTTTCTCTATCCTTTTTTCCCTTGACAACATTACTCGTCCAGGTTCGTTGGGTATAATCTCAGCTTTATTTCCATTTCTAGAATTTAGCACCCCTTTGAGACGGGGCAAATGTAATTCTAAAAAGAATAATAATCAAACAACAATTTAAAAATTATTATCGATCATTTTTTAACAAGTTTACAGCAGTACGCTTCTTTTAATTTTTTAAAAGTACGTTTTGTATCTCGAGCGCTTTTAAAGGTTTATTGATATATCCCAAAACAAAGGGATACGCCATGGCTTCGCTTTTATCTTGATCAGAAATTGAGCTTGTTACAATGATCACTTTTAAAGTATGCGAAAATGAATTTAACTCTCTTAATAATTGAAAACCGTCCATAACAGGCATGTTTAAATCCAATAAAACAACCGTGTCTTTTAAATTACTTGCATTTTCTTTCATATAGTTAAAAGCAAGATCTGATTTACAAAAACTCACCCTTGTTGCGTCTTTAAAGTGTTTTTTAATTTCTAACTCAATTAAAAACAACATAATCTTATCATCGTCAACCAATATGAAATTTGGATTTATCATAATTAAAAATCAATTTTTACCATTGTTCCTTTTCCTACTTCACTCTCAATTTGAATTTTACCATTATAATTTTCAACAATTAACTTTGTTAAATACAAACCGATACCACTTCCGGTTTTTTCATGATGAAAACGTTTAAAGGGTTTAAAAAGCTTTCCTTTTTGAAAATTTGAATCAAAACCTATGCCATTATCTTGTATCACAATCGATCTAACTCCCTTTTCCATGACACTATAGACTTCTATAACACATTTAACGTCCTTTGTCTCTGATGCATATTTGATAGCATTACTTAATAGGTTTAGCAAAATACTTTTAAGGTGAATTTGGGATACTAACAAAGAAGGACAGGCAACAAAATTTGTCTTTATTTCTATATGTTTTTCTTTAATAAGATGCTCAAGCTGCAAAATCACCTTGTCAAATACAGGCTGAATTGATTGCTCAACAACGATCTCTTTTAAAAAACTTTCTCTTTGCTTTACAATAGTAGTCAAACTATCTATTGTATTTTTCATCAACTCCACACTAGTAGCGGCATTTTCTAATAATAAAGATTGTAAATCCGAATCAGTATCTTCATTTTGCAGCAAATCCAATAAACCTTCTAAATTGGTTAACGGACTTCTAAGATCATGAGATGCAATAAGTGTCAACTGCTTTAACTCACTAATATTTTCACTTAATTTCCTATCTGCAATAATTCTCTTTTTTAATTCTAAAATTAATTTTTGATTTTTATCAAATAAATTCTTCCCGATTTTATTTAGAATAGTATTAAAAATTAATGAAAGAATAACTATCATCACTATTGAAATCAAAATCAAATAAGCGATAGTCTCCATCAAATCATTTAGATGAATTGAATTGTCATGAAGCACAAAAACTTGCCCAAACTCAGTCTCATCAAAATTAATTAAAGGCAATGATTTTGACAGATAGTCAACACCATTTAAGCGTATCGATGTTACTGCATTTGACTTGATTTTTGTTTCAATAACTTCTTTATCAATTACAGCATTTGGGGATAGTGTGGACCATTCTAGAAATAAATCATCATTCCCTTTCTTAAACAATCCAAACTTTTTAATTTTATCTGTATTGAGTTTTAAATTCAACAAATTGAGTTTAGTAAAAAAAAGGAAGTCCATATGGGTTTGTTTCGCCGTTTCTTGCAAAATTTTAGAGAAATCCTTCCCCACCACTATATACCCCACGACTTTTTGACTTGTATCGCGCACAGGAACAATAACTTTTAAACTTACACCTGAGTAGGTTCCCGAACCTATATGAAAAAAACTTGCTCCAGTAGCAACTGCTTTTTTATAGATAAATTGCTGTGTTACTTTTTGCCCATATACCTTGGGCTGATGGTTTCTATAAAGAACTATGCCGTCACTAGATATAAAGTTTAATAAATCAGGAGCTAAATTTAAATCGGATTTTTTAAAGTATTTATTGGATGCTTTTTGAAATAAGTTTCGATCATTGTTCTTAAAGGCGCGCAGCAAAGAATCATTAGTACTTAATTGTACAACAAACAACCTAAGGCTTATTGCCTCAGATTTAATTTTATCCTTAAACATTGTATCTATATTACTGTATTCAAAAGAAACCTCCTTTTGAATGACTTTTTTATGTAAAATATAAATACTAATTAATGAAATTGATATAAAAACAAATGCAAACAAAAAGAAGGGAATAAAAATTGATTTTTTAAGTCTCTTAATGCTTAATAATTTATTCAATGCTTTTTTTAACTGTATTTTCATTTCTTTTCTTTAATTCTTTAGAAATATAAAGTCCTATTCTAGATTTCTAATTGCGCTATGGAAATAAAAATTTATGCTTTATTTGTTTGAACTATTCTTAATCTACCCTTACTTATTAATCAATAATTATCTGCTTTATTAGTAAACAATCATCGTTTTTAATAAGAAAAATACTGATTTAAAACTAAATCCTTAGGATAAAAACAAATATACAACTTTAAGATCATCTACATCTCAAAACACATTAAGATTCGCATTGGTACGATTTACAACTAAAACAAAAAAATGACTTGCAACATTGAGCCGTATTAATCTAAGTCTGGCTTTTTACGCGTTTGTTTTAACTGTGAGATGTTCTTTTTGTTCTTGATTCGCTTGCGTATTGCTGCTTTAGGAATTTTAGTTTCTTTTCGTGGCTTAGGAACAAACAGCCCTTTCTTAAGTAGCTCAAAGAATCGTTTGGTAACAATTTCTTTATTGCGTAGCTGACTGCGATCTTCATCACAATTTAAAATCAATAGTAAATCATCCGTTAATCTTGAAGATAAATTAATTTCAAGCAAAGCTTTCTCTTCATCCGATAATCCCTTAGATTTTTTCAAGTCAAAACTAAGCACTACTTTTGAAGACACCTTATTTACATTTTGACCTCCTGCGCCACTACTGCGAACGGCTTTGTATTGTAGCTCGGAAACTAATGTTATATTTTCCATATTTTACTGCGTTGATGCGGATCTTTTAATAAATCGTTTACTGTTTTTACTGGATTAAAAGTAATCAATGGTACTTCGACAAAAATTGTAATCCAATTTGCCATCGCACCGTTCCACAATCCCGGCAATTCATACGCTTTTATAGTAGCCCCTCCTGTGTTTTTCTCTACAATAAATCCGCTGTTTTTATCCACAAACTGACTTAAATCAAACTTATCTCCTTTATAATTACGAATACCACAAACCAAATCAACTGGATTAAAATGCGAAGCATCAGCCATGATTGCTGCTTGTTCTTCATTATCCATATCTACTTGTGACGATTCAACAATTTGCAACGAAATACCATTGATGTCATTTAGAACCCAAAACGGCCCTCCTCCTGGCTCTCCTTCGTTTATAACTACTCCGCACACACGAATTGGTCTGTCTAATTTCTTTTTAATAAAATCTATTTTAGCATTTACTGAGCTACTATTAAAATCCTCATCAATAGTAATATATAGGCTGTCTTTCAAGAAAACCACAATTGTTGCAATCAATGCATCATCAACTGAATTTGAATCTAAAGCTTTTAAATAAGAAAAAATTTGTTGCTGAATCTCTAACAGTATTCCACCCAAACCTTTTTTATAAACTGCTATTATCTCGTTATTGTTCTGGATAACATTATCAATGTTTTTAATAAAAACCACATCTGATTTTAGATTATTCAGGTTTTCAATCAGCGCACCATGGCCCCCAGGTCTAAAAACTAAATCACCTTTATTAGTATGAAAAGGTTCGTTTGAAAGTGTTACTGCAATAGTATCTGTGCTCTGATTTTGGAATGAATAGCTAACGTCTACCACAGTACTCGTTTCATTTTCTACTGCATTGTGTACTGAACTAATAATATGTTCAAATTGAGATTGATGCTCTTGAGAGACGGTAAAGTGCAATAATGACTTTCCGTTCACACTTGCATAATACCCACATTCGTATAAATGCTCTTCTATAGGACTGGCTATACTCTCGGCGTATTTATGAAAGGGTAAAATACCCTTTGGCTTATTGGCATAATCGAAATATTGAGCCGACAGTAAAAAACTAATAAAATAATAATTTTTGTGATCTCGGTCTAGGTCTTCAAAATTTTCTATTTCACTAACCAATTTTTCATAAACTTCCTTAAAAAACGGAAAACGATCGGTACCTACTATAAAAACAGCTAATTCGTTATCCTTGCTTCTATTAATATAAGAGTTAATAGTTTCTCGTTCGATATCAAATTCATTCAAGAATACGTTCAAAAACTTAAACATCCTTGAAGCAGCCCCAGAAGCTGGTACAAATTTCTCTAACACATAATTAGACTTATGATCGTCAAAATAACTGGCCTTCTCTTCAAATTGTGCTTTCGATAACTTTATTATCCCGTTTAATATTGCTGCAGGTGCTATTAATTTTGCTTTCGGAATTCCATTTTTAAAGAAACTCAATTGCTCTACTATATTCTCAAATGGGATTCCATGTTTGTAGATTTGCACAAAATCACACGTGCTAAAACCCAATTCCTTAGCTTTCGCCAAAGAATCTATAATTGCAATTGCAGTACTTAATCTCAGTTTTTTATCGCCCGAAAGGGTTATAAACGGCTTATTATTGTCAATTAATGATTTTTTAAACACCTCAAAGACTGATTTTCTACCTTCTGGCTTATCTCTTAAATCATCTTTTTCCCAAGGAACATCAATATCCGTAAGAAAAAACAAATCATATTGATGTTCTACTGCTGCTTTATCCAGATCCGGCTCGCAAAAATCATAATACACCTCCGAAAAAACCTTAGTAACCATCAGATTAGTGTCACAAAATAAATATTTATTGGCATGAGCCAACTTCATATTTTCCAGTTTCGTTTGGCCATACGCTATGGGTAGCATATCCTCTAGACTACAAATTTCTTGTTTTTGATCCCATTTCTCTTGCAAATAATCACGTGCAAACTCAGGAACCCATTCCGTTTTATAATATTCGGCTAGTTGTATTGCTAAAGTCGTTTTTCCCGTACTCTCAGGACCAAACATGGCAATTTTTACAATCGCTGACTGTTCTTGTTTAAGATTTTTCTCCATTCTAAATAAGCTGAAATAGCTAATATTGTAAATATTAAATATTGTAAAGACAACATTCCTAATCCTCTATATGCATACAACGGGGTCACAATTATATCACCCAAAATCCAAAGTGTCCAGTTTTCGATTTTTTTATTGGCCATATACCACATTCCCGTAAAGAAAATACCCGATGCAACGATATCAAAATAATTATCACCGTGAAGTTCATTACCAAACAACTTATAGATACCGTAAACTACAAAAATAGTTACAATAAACAATAAGAATCCTATTAATTTCTCTCTAGTATTTGTTCTCGTTATAGGCATTGCATCATTATCAGATGACTTTCTTGTCCACTTATACCAACCATAAATACTCATGATCGTAAAATATCCGTTAATCATCATATCACCAAGATAACCTGCAATAAAAAGTAAATATACTGAAATTATCGTAGCTATTAATCCTGTAGGATAGACTAAAATATTTTCTTGCCTAGCAAACCAAACACTTAATATCCCAAAAACAAAAACAATAAACTCTAATAAAATATGAGTTGTACTTACGTCTTTATATGCGTCTAAAAAAAAATCTATCATTGATTGTATGAATTAAAAAAATTAAAATCTTTTTCAAAAGCCGTTCCTATAACTACCAGATCAGCACCCGCATTATAAGCTATTTGAATTCCCACAGCATCCATGATACCGCCGCCCACAATTAATGGAATAGCAACATTGCGACTCACGCTTTCAATCAGCTGTAGCGGAACGGCCTTCCTCGCACCACTACCCGCTTCTAGATAAATGAGCTTATTGCCTAACATTTCGCCTGCTTGAGCTGTAGCCACAACCAATTCAAGATTGTCTCGATCCATAGGTCTTGTCTTGCTCACTCTAGCAACCGCCGTTTCACTACCACTCTCGATTAACAAATATCCTGTTGAAATTATTTCTAAACTGCTTTTCTTTAAAACAGGAGCTGCAGCAACCTGATGCCCTATTAAATAATCGGGGTTTCTACCAGACAACAAAGACAAAAACAAGATTGCATCGGCTTTGTTCGAAATTTGCGAAGGATTGCCTGGAAAAAGAACGATAGGTAAATTGCATTTTTGTTTAATAGCCTCAATCAATTCGTCCATTCTACCGGACTCTACAAGGCTTCCGCCAATAAAAACATGTGTTGCGGGCGACTGATTGATTCTATCAATTTGATGATTTAACTGGTCCCAAATAATTTTATCTGGATCCAGTAATACCGCTAGCAATTTTCTATTTTCCACCTTGGCTTTTAGTATTTGGCTGTATATTTCTGTCATTATTTGCACTCCAATTATTATTTTTAAACAACTAAAATTTTAGTCGGCTTGAAAAGCATAAACGAGTCCAAAACCCTTAATTTCCTCTTGATACAATTCAAAACTATGCAGCTTCCCTTCAAAATGTAGCGTGGCAGCAACTTTTTTATCTTGCAATCGAAAAGACTTCACTCTAATATGATCATTAAAGCTAATTCCTTTTTCGTTTCTTATTTTAAAAATAGCTTCTTTGGCACCCCAAATCACAGTAAGTTTTTTGATGTATTCTTGTTCATTTTTTTTATCCAGATATTTGAACTCGGTATCAACAAACTTATCGGCAATGCGAATGATTTTTTCGCGCTGCAATTCAATATCAATACCAACGCTCTCATCGCTAATAATAATAGCCGAAAAATGATGCGAATGCGTGATCGAAATGTATTTATCGTCTTTTAAATGCGGTTTCCCAAATTCGTCATAAAACAAGTCTAAGTCATTATAACCTGCTTCTTGCATGAGTTTGCGAACACTTAAAAAACCACGTTGGTGCAACTCTGATTTCATGCCTTCGAGCCGCGTACGGTTTTTCATATTTAGCACTACCTCTGATCGCAATTCGTCAAATGATTCGGTGATTTCCCACACGAGTACTGTAGTCGTTTTCCCCTCGGGACGTTTTACATTTATGGTCTTATATAAAGGCATGGTTTTGGTCTGATGATTTTTAGCCCCGATGGCAACGGCATCCTTTTTATCTTGAAAAATGTTTGAGTTTACCCCATAACGCTCCAGATAAAAAGATATAGTGTACAGCGGGAATAGCTCCTAAAAAAGAAGCTAACAGTCTTTAATTTATTATTTTACTGATTTTTAAAAGATTACACTATTAAACAATTCATAAATATAGTCGAATCCTTTTTAAATCATAAGATATTCCGTAAATTTGCAAAAAATTACAATACAAATATACTATAAATGAGTACTACAACTATGCCTTTTGTGGCTTTCAAAGTAAAAGACATCTCTCTAGCGGCCTGGGGAAGAAAAGAAATCGAACTAGCTGAAGCAGAAATGCCAGGTTTAATGGCACTTCGTGCTGAATATAAAGATGAGCAACCACTTGCTGGTTCTCGTATTGCGGGATGTTTACACATGACGATCCAAACTGCAGTTTTAATCGAGACTTTAATCGCTCTTGGTGCTGAAGTTACTTGGTCATCTTGTAACATTTTCTCTACTCAAGATCAAGCTGCTGCTGCAATTGCTGCTGCTGGAATTCAAGTTTATGCTTGGAAAGGGTTGAACGAAGAGGATTTTGACTGGTGTATCGAGCAAACATTATTCTTTGGTGAAGATAGAAAACCATTGAACATGATTCTTGATGATGGTGGAGACTTAACAAACATGGTTATTGACCGTTACCCACATTTAGTTGCTGGAATTAAAGGATTGTCTGAAGAGACTACAACTGGAGTTCACAGATTGTACGAAAGAGTAAAAGCGGGAACTTTACCAATGCCTGCAATCAATGTGAATGACTCGGTTACTAAATCGAAATTTGACAACAAATACGGTTGTAAAGAATCTGCAGTTGATGCAGTTCGTCGTGCAACTGATATTATGCTTGCTGGTAAAAGAGTTGTGGTATGTGGATACGGTGACGTAGGAAAAGGTACCGCTGCTTCTTTTAGAGGTGCTGGATCTATTGTTACAGTTACTGAAATCGATCCAATTTGTGCTTTACAAGCTGCAATGGACGGTTTTGAAGTTAAAAAATTAAACACTGTTGTTGGAAATGCTGATATCATCATCACAACTACAGGAAACAAAGATATCGTTCAAGGATCTCACTTTGAGCAAATGAAAGACAAAACTATAGTTTGTAACATCGGGCATTTTGACAACGAAATTGCAGTTGCTTGGTTGAACACAAACCACGGAGCTTCTAAAGTTGAAATCAAACCTCAGGTTGACAAATACACGATCAACGGTAAAGATATTATCTTACTTGCCGAAGGTCGTTTAGTAAACCTTGGTTGCGCTACAGGTCACCCAAGTTTTGTAATGAGTAACTCATTTACAAACCAAACTTTAGCACAAATCGAATTATGGAAAAACAGCGCTGCTTACAACAATGACGTATACATGTTACCAAAACATTTAGATGAAAAAGTAGCTATGTTGCACCTTGCAAAATTAGGAGTAGAATTAGAGACTTTACGTGACGATCAAGCTGCTTACATTGGAGTTGAAGTTACAGGTCCATTCAAACCAGAATACTACAGATACTAAATTTTAGTAATTAGTTACTAGTGAATAGTAATTATAGCTAAAATTGATAAATAAATTAACCCTTACAGTCCCGATAGCTATCAGGATTGCAAGGGTTTTTTGTTTTTTGGGCGAGTCCCTACGGGGCGGGCTATTCGCTGTATCTTTTATGTAGTCCCGAAGTTTCGGGACTACATAAAAGGATGCCGCTACTATCCCTCTCGCACACCACTACTTCAACAAAATAATTGCACTATCACCTACCCACTCAAATTGTTTTTATTACTTTTATTACAAATTAACTCATCCTACTTCATTAAAGTACGCATTATGAAAGCACACTTACTCCTATTACTCCTTACAATAGCACCTTTTGCTGCATCAGCTCAATTCTCTAGCGCACAAAGACAAATGAATATGTCTAATAATATTGTCAGACAGCAAAATCAAATGTCCTTACAAATACAACGACAACAACGCGATTTAGCCAACTATTCATCCATGCTAGCTACTACTGAAAATAAATTAAGGACAGCGGAAAAGAAAAACGAAAAACTCAGTCGGAAATTAAAAGAAAAACAAGCCGACTTAGCCCTAAAACAAGAACGTTTATCCAATCTAAAAAACAACAATAGTCCCGAAAAGAACATAACTACTGCCGAAAAAAAGACAACTGAGGCCGAAAAAAAAGTACGCGAAACCAATACCAAAATCCAAACAACTGCTTCACAAATAACAGCCTTAAAAAGCGAACTCGAAGCAACCAAAAAAGAACAAGAAGCCCTAAAAGCTAAAAAAGAAGAAAAGAAAAGACTCAAAAAAGAGAAAAAAGAAGCAGGAGAATAAATAGTAAACAACTACTTCACAACTACATACAGAATCATTTTGCATTCTGGCATATAATTTGCAATTAAACAATCAATAACTTAACAACACAAACAAATGAAAAAAATCATTTTAAGTATGGCTGCTGTAGCTTTAATTTTTGCTACATCTTGTAAAAAAGAAACAACGGTAGAAACAACACCAACATCTACTATTGAAACAACAACAGTCTCAGCCGATGTAACAACGCTTGAAACCGCTTATAACGATGCTGTTGCAAAACTAGAAGAAGCAAAGAAAAGCGGAGATGCAGAAGCCGAAAAACTAGCTCAAGAAGCTGTTGACAACGCCAAAACATCTTGGGAAGCCGCAAAAAGCAAAGCATCCGAAATAGGAACAGATGTAAAAGAAGGTCTTGACGAAACTGGTGCTAAACTAGAAGATGCCGCTACCAAGGTAAAAGCAGACGCAAAAGAATCTGTTACTGATGCAAAAGCCGCGATAAACACCGCCAAAACAGACGTGACTAATGCTGCAAAAACAGCAAAAGAAGACGCTGCCAAAGCCGCTGCAACTGCTAAAGAAGAAACCAACAAAAACATCGACAAGTTAAAAATCAAGTAAAACATTTAGATTTACAAAAAAAAAGCAGCCCATACAAATGTATGGGCTGCTCTATTTTTAAACAAAAACCTACCCCCACAAATTGAAAAGCCTGAACTTACTAAGTAAAAGTTTAAAAACAAAGCACAAAAAAACCCAATCTTTTCAGATTGGGTTTTTTAATAAATTGATAAAATCAATTATGCTTCAACTTCAAATGGAAGGATAGAAACGTATGATTTGTTATCTCTTTTCTTTTGGAATTTTACAATTCCTGGTACTCTAGCATGCAAAGTGTGATCTTTACTAATGTAAACATTTTCACCTGGATTGTGCTTAGAACCTCTTTGTCTTACGATGATGTTCCCTGCAATGGCAGCTTGTCCTCCAAAAATCTTAACGCCTAAACGTTTTGATTCAGATTCTCTACCATTCTTAGAACTACCGACACCTTTCTTGTGAGCCATGACGTATAAGTTTTGTATTGTTAGTAATTAATTAAACCGCTTTACCACCGTTTAATTCATCTTGTAATTTTTTTAATTCATCCATTTTACCATCTGCAGCTAATTGCGCTTGTTGAGCCCAAGTAGTTGGATCTAAATGAGATAATTTAGATGTTGAAGCTTCTAAAATTTCTTTTACAGCGTCAGCACTTGCTTTAGCTAATTTTGAGAATGTATCAATCCCAGCAGCAACTAATGCCTCTGCAGCTTTTGGCCCAATTCCTTCAACTAACTTTAAATCATCACCTTTTTTTGATGCTTTAGGAGCTTTAGCCTCTGCTACTTTTTCTGCTTTTGGAGCAGCTTTTTTAGCACCTGATGCAGAAATACCTTCAATCAAAATTTGAGTAAGATATTGTCTGTGACCATTTCTCTTTTTGTATCCTTTTCTTCTTTTCTTTTTGAAAACGATAACTTTATCACCTTTTAAGTGTTGTAACACTTTAGCTTCTACTGAAGCACCTTCTATAGCTGGGGCGCCTAAAGTTACATTACCATTATCGTCTAATAAAAGAACTTTGTCAAAAGAAACTTTTGAACCTTCTTCATTAGTCAAACGGTTAACATAAACCTTTAAGTCTTTGCTTACTTTAAATTGTTGCCCTGCTATCTCTACGATTGCATACATACCAAATTGATTTATTGATTTTTAAGGTTGCAAATATACAATTTAATTTTTAGCATCCAATCAGTTGACTAAAAAAATATTTTCATTCCCTTTTACCCTATTTTCAAGACTTTAGAGTCCTAATCTACAATAGATCTCAAAACAATTGAACATTAGAACTTAAAAAAAAGTATTTTTGAGGTAACAATAATACCGTTTCTACCACTTATTGTACATATATTTTATTAATCTTTATGAAAAAATCAATCATGGTATTAAGTTCTGCACTTATGCTTGGCGGAGTAGCTACTGCTCAAAAAATCGCCTTTGAAGAATATGATCTTGATAACGGAATGCACGTTATTCTGCACCATGACCCCACAGCACCCGTAGTGATCACATCAGTGATGTACCACGTAGGATCCAAAGACGAAAACCCTGATAAAACAGGTTTTGCACACTTCTTTGAACACCTGCTTTTTGAAGGTACCGCAAATATAAAACGCGGAGAATGGTTTAAAATTGTATCTTCGAATGGCGGAATAAACAACGCCAATACATCAGACGATCGCACCTATTATTACGAAGTCTTCCCGTCCAACAACCTAGAACTAGCACTTTGGATGGAGTCCGAAAGATTGATGCATCCTGTAATCAATCAAATAGGAGTTAACACTCAAAACGGCGTAATCAAAGAGGAAAAAAGCTCCCGTTATGACAACCGCCCTTATGGAAAGATCATCAATGTTGTAAAAGAACATTTGTTCACAAACCATCCTTATCGCTGGTCTACCATTGGTTCTATGGAGCATCTAGACACAGCAACCCTTGAAGATTTTCAGGCTTTTAATAAAAAATTCTATACGCCAAACAATGCAGTTCTTGTAGTTGCAGGAGATTTTGAAAGCAAAAAAACCAAAGAATGGATTCAAAAATACTTTGGCCCCATAGAAAAAGGAGAAAAAGTAAAAAAACAAGTTTTTACTGAAGAACCAATCACCCAAACGATAAAAGCAACTTATCACGATCCGAATATCAAAATTCCAATGATCGTTGCTGCCTACCGAACTCCATCTATGAAAACGAGAGACGCTGTGGTTTTAGACTTTATATCGGCTTACTTAAGCGACGGTAAAAGCTCTAAATTATACAAGAAAATGGTAGACCAAAAACAAACCGCTCTTCAAATTGGAGCCGTAAACCTGAGCGAGGAAGATTATGGTATGTATATTTTATATGGACTACCAATGGGTGTAAATACTACCGCCGACTTACTAAAAGAAATTGACGAAGAAATTATCAAAATCCAAACCGATTTAATTTCGGATAAAGATTACCAAAAACTACTGAACCAATTTGAAAATCAATATGTAAACAACAATTCAAACGTAGAAGGAATTGCCGAAAATCTAGCAAAATACTACTTATTGTACGGAGACATCCATTTGATTAATAACGAAATCAAGACCTACCACTCGATTACACAAGAAGAAATTCGAACAGTAGCCCAAAAATACCTGAACCCAAACCAGCGATTATTACTGGACTACCTTCCTACTGCAGAAACACCTCAGAAGTAAGATAGCCATGAAAAAAACAAGTATTACACTCATCCTAGTATTGATAACAGGAATTATGCAAGCACAAGATCGCCCACAGCCCACTGCCGGAAAAGCACCAATAGTCAACATTAACAAACCACAAACATTCTTTCTAGCAAATGGACTAAAAGTAATGGTAGTAGAAAACCACAAATTACCCAAAGTAACCTTTAACCTTACAATTGACAATCCCCCATTTGCAGAAAGCGATAAAAAAGGAGTCGACGAACTATGCAGCTACTTGATAGGCAACGGAAGTACTAAAATATCCAAAGATGATTTTAATGAAGAGGTAGATTTCTTAGGCGCTACCATTAGCTTCAACTCACATGGCGCCTATGCCAGCTCTCTCTCTAAATACTCTGGACGTATTCTAGAACTACTCACTTATGGTGCTTTATACCCCAATTTTACACAAGACGAATTTGATAAAGAAAAAGCCAAGCTGCTAGAAAACCTTAAATCACAGGAAAAAAGCGTACCTGTCATTGCCAATAGAGTTGTAGACGCGCTGACCTTTGGCAAAAGCCACCCTTCTGGCGAATACATTACTGAACAAACCATAAGCAACATTACCCTTGCAGACGTTCAAGCCAATTACAACAACCATTTCGCACCCGATAACAGCTATCTGGTAATCATAGGCGATGTGAAATTCAAAGAGGTAAAGCCAATTGTTGAAAAACTTTTCGGATCCTGGAAAAAAACAAATACCACATATCAATCGTATACCGCTCCAGAAAACGCTCCATTTACTCAAATCAACTTCATAGACGTTCCCAATGCTTCACAGTCGGAGGTTTCAGTAGTCAACAGCCTTAATTTAAAAATGAGCGACAAAGACTTTTTTCCTGCAGTTATTGCAACCTACATATTAGGAGGAGGATTTAACAGCTACCTTAACATGAATCTTCGAGAAGAGCATGGCTGGACTTATGGCGCAAATGCCATTATAGGAGCAGGGAAATATGTTACCAAAATAAGAGCAGCATCTTCGATAAAAACAGCCGTTACCGATAGCGCTGTAGCCGAATTTGTAAAAGAAATTAAAAGAATCCGTACCGAAAAAGTTTCTGAACAAACCCTAAACGAAGTAAAAGCAGGCTATATTGGACGATTTGTAATGCAGGTTGAGAAACCACAAGCAGTTGCTCGATATGCATTAAACATAGAAACAGAAGGACTGCCTAAAGATTTTTATGAAAATTACATAAAAACCATCAATGCCGTTACTCCCGAAGATGTACTGCAAGCGGCTAATAAATATTTCCTAATTAACAACATGCGAATTATCATTGCAGGAAAAGGAGAAGAAGTAATACCTGGGTTAGAAAAGCTTAGTACTCCTATTTTCTATTTTGACAGCTTTGCCAATCCTACCGAAAAACCTATTTATAAATAAGTAGAGAAATCCAATAAAAGCACAACTGGACAAACTTCCAAAAGCAGAACCGCAAACCCACTTATTAAAAGACTAGCAATTAGTTATTATGACAAATGGGTTTGCGGTATTTTTTTATTCGAAAAAACAGCAAAACTATTTTCTTGCCGACAAATACACTCCGATCAAAACAATAAAAGCCCCAAAAAACTGCGTAAGCGTCAACATCTCATTATCGAGTAAACCCCAAAAGAAAGCAACTATAGGAATCAAGTAAGTCACTGAAGTTGCAAAAACTGGAGAAGATATTTGGATCAATTTAAAAAATAAAATATTAGCAATACCAGTCCCCACAATACCCAAAATCATTATAAAAAGCACTGAATGCTGGACTTTTTCAATTGCAATTGCCTCTGCAAACCCAGTAAAATAAAGGATCAATAATGACGGAAAAAGCAAACACAAAAAATTCCCAGTTGTAATACTCAACGGACTCAAATCAGACAAGAAACGCTTAATTAAATTGACATTCACAGCATAACAAAGCGAAGCAATCACAACCAAAATAGCGTAATAATAATTTTGATCCGGATGATTCATCGCTCCATTAAAAACCAAAAGCAAACTCCCCGCCAGCCCAATAAGTACGCCCCAGACTTGTCTTTTTTGAAAACTAACCCCAAAAACCAACGATCCCAAAACTAACGTATTCAACGGCGTTAAGGAATTCAAGATTGAAGTAACTGAACTATCTATTTCTGTTTGCGCTAATGCAAAAAGAAAAGCCGGAATAAAAGTCCCAAAAACAGCCGTTAAAGCAATGTATTTCCATTTTTCTTTTGGGATTTTAGCCAAGGTTTTAAAACCTATCAACAGTAAAAATACTGCCGCAAAAACGATTCGAAGAGAACCTACCTGCACAGCTGTCAAACCAATTAATCCTTTTTTTATTAGAATAAAGGAACTCCCCCAAACCAAAGAAAGCACTAATAAATATCCCCATTTCAACTGTTTCGATTCCATAATTATAATTTTAACCCAAAATTGTAATAATTTTATCAATTTCTCATCCTTTTTTGAGTAATTTTGTTTTTGATTAAAAACTAGATTAACACCTTCAAAATCAACATACAATGACTATTTCAAAATCATTTGCAACAATTGCACTAGCTGGACTTTTATTTGTAAGCTGTAAAAACAACACCGAAGCATCTAAAGAGACTGCTAAAACAGAAACTGTAGCTCCTAAAGTAAAAAAAGAAATTGCTGCCGAAAACTTACAAACAGCAAGCTTCAAAGTAGAAGGAATGACTTGCGCAATGGGCTGTGCTCAAACTATTCAAGACGAACTTTCGGCATTAGACGGTGTACAAACCGCTACTATAGATTTCGATAAAAAATTAGGAACTGTTACTTTTGACAAAACAGTACAAAATCCAGAAGCAATAACTAAAATAGTTCAAGCGACTGGTGATGGAAAAACATACAAAGTATCAGACATGAAATCGTAAGCAGTACGTTTTCAATTCATAAAAAAAGCTTCTCAATGAGAAGCTTTTTTTATGTTGTTTATTTCCATTTCAAGGTTTCTAACAAGCGTTGCATATCGTTTTTTACATAACTAGCTGCTGGCATAATAGAATCAAAATTGGGCTTAGCATAGAAATAGATCGAACCTGTAACAAAATGTTTCGTGCTATCTGTAGCATAAAACTGCGAGTTGGTTGCAGCATTACCATCTACTTGATAAAACATACCATACACTTTTTTAGCAGGGTTCAAATACGGTTGTTCCAGTATATCATCTGCCTTAATCACATGCTCGTAGGTTAATTTTTGAGCATCTCTCAATAGCTTATTAATATCGCCATTTACAGGTTTATAAGTCAAGTATATTGTAGCTTTCATTTTTGGATAGGTAATCGTAAAACCACAATCCTTCTCCCCTTTTACAACCGCTGCCGAATTCATTTCAAATGTAAACGGACAACTATTTTCAAAATTAACATACTTTGCTTCTGGATAATCCAATCGCAAATAGCTGGACGGCTTCGGAATCACATCATCTTTACAACTTGAAAAAAGAAATGGCCCCAAAAAAGCAATCGAAAATAAAGCCCCTAAACGAAACTTTTTATTTGTCTTTTTATTACTAAACATCAATCGTGACTTTTATCTGTTTTATTCGTTTCTTATCAACTGCTTCTATCGTAAACAAGCAATTTTCATAAGATATCTTCTGTCCTTTGGACGGGAAATTTCCAGAAATCTCTAGAATAAATCCAGCCAAAGTTTCGGCTTCACCTTTTTTTATTTCAAACAAATCCTCGTCAACTTCTATAATTCGATAGAAGTCTTTCAGGTTTATTTTACCTTCAAAAATGTAGTTTCGGTCATCTAACTGTGAAAAATTGATGTCCTCGTCATCAAACTCATCACTAATATCCCCTACAATCTCTTCGATCACATCTTCTAAAGACACCAATCCAGAAGTTCCACCGTACTCATCTACAACGATAGCCAAGTGACTTTTCATGTTTTGAAAATCCTTCAACAAATTGTCTAACTTTTTATTTTCAGGAACAAAGAAAGGCTCTCTTATTAACGACGCCCAATCAAAATCGTTGGTATTGATATGCGGCAGTAGATCTTTAACAAAAAGCACTCCTTCTATTTGATCAATATTGTCCCTAAAAACAGGAATTCTAGAATACCCTTTTTCAATAATCTTAGCGTAGATATCCGTAAAAGATTCTGTTATTTCTAATGCAAAAACATCAATCCTAGGACTCATTACTTGCTTAGTATCTGTATTCCCGAATGAAACAATTCCCTCTAAAATCTTCTGTTCTTCCGATGAAGTTTCATCAGACGAAGTAAGCTCTAAAGCTTGAGACAACTGATCTACTGAAAAACTGGTTTTTTGTTTCCCCAATTTATTATGCAAGAAAACTGTTGCTTGACGCATAGGAATACTCAAGGGAGATAATAATTTATCCAAAACCACTATGGGATAAGCCACCGCTTTTGCAAATTTAATATTGTTACGACTGGCATAAACCTTTGGCAACACCTCACCAAAAAGCAATAATAAAAAAGTCACCACAATTACCTCTAAAATAAATTTTAAAACAGGCGAACCGATAGCTCCAAATAAATCATTCCCAATAAATGAAAATAAAATTACAACTCCTATATTGATAAAGTTATTAGCAACTAGAAGTGTTGCCAACAATTTCTTTGGCTTCCCTACAAGATCAGCCAAAATTCTTCCTTTGGAGGCGTTTCCCTGTATTGCTTCATCAATATCTTTTTGAGACAATGAGAACAAGGCGACTTCGGCTCCGGATACTAGTGCTGAGCAAAATAGCAAAACAAATATTCCGGCAAAACCAAACAATAGATTAGTATCTACTGTATATGCAAAATTTAAACTGGGCTCTGGGTCCAAATTAAAAAAGATTAGTTAAACAATCAAAACGGCAAATCATTGATAGGTAAGCCATTATTCTGTGGGTCAAAGTTAGCCTTTTTTGTCGATTCTTGATTGGGAATTTGCTTGTTGTTTTCAGCATCCTTTTTTGTCGATAAAAAAGTAAACTCTGTCACCTGTATTTCCGAGGCATATTTTACCGTTCCATCCTCTGTTTGCCATTGTCGAGACTTGATGCGACCTTCTACATAAATCTTATCTCCCTTGGAAAGATATTTTTCACACAACTCTGCTGCTTTATTACGTACCACTAAATTATGCCACTCTGTAGAAGTAATTTTTTCATTAGTCGTTTTATTCACATAAACTTCATTTGTTGCCAATTGAAACCGACCAATACAACTCCCTCCATCAAAATAATGCATTTTCACTTCATCACCTAGATACCCAATAAGCATCACTTTATTCAACGTTCCGTTCATTTTATTAATTATGGTATTTCTATCAAAGATACATTTTTTTGATACCTATATATATTCCTTTTCGATAAAATTATGAATCACTATAGGAAACGGAAATGTTTTCATACTAACCACATCAACGCCGTCCTTAACAACTCCTTTTAGTTTAATTTTCCAGAACTTTATATATAGGTGTTGATGTGATAGCTTATGTATAATACTTTCACTGTTCCACTCCATAATACTTACCACCTTATTCTCTTTAAAAAAATCATCTTGAACTAGCTTAGCTATCACCTCAAAGCCCACCACCTGCTCTGTTTCTATCAAGGGGAATTCGTATAGGTTTTGCCAGATGCCTTTCAATACACGTTTATGAATTACAGTAGCGCCATTTTCATCCTCTACCACCAGATAATTAAAATACCTATTGCGCACTTTCAACTTCTTCGACTTCACTGGTAACTGATCTACTTTTCCTTTTTGCAAAGCAGCGCAACTTTCATTAAAAACACAACTACCACAATCTGGACTTTTGGGAACGCATTGCAAAGCTCCAAACTCCATAATAGCCTGATTAAAAATAGCTGGGTTGTCTTTTGGCATTAATTCAAAAGCTAAAGCAGCAAACTCTTTTTTAGCCGAAGCTTGCGCAATGTCTGTTTCTACATCTAAAAATCGCGACAATACTCTAAAAACATTACCATCTACCACTGGCACGACCTCATTATACGAGAAAGAAGCGATTGCAGCAGCAGTGTATTCGCCCACTCCCTTTAACTTTAACAAATCATTATAAGTATCTGGAAAAATTCCTTCCAAATCAGTAGCTATATATTGCGCCGTTTTATGTAAATTGCGGGCTCGGGAATAATACCCTAAACCTTGCCAAAGTTTTAACACTTGTTCTTCATCGGCTTTAGCCAAATCAAAAACAGTAGGAAACGCCGTCGTAAAAGACAAGAAATAAGGCATTCCTTGCGCTACTCGCGTCTGTTGTAACATGATTTCAGAAAGCCAAATGAAGTAAGGATTAGTAGTATTACGCCAGGGCAAATCTCGTTTGTTTTGTAAATACCACTGAATAAGCAAGTTAGAAAAAATCATTATTAAATATTTGTTTGCAAAAGTAAAAGTTTATATGATTAAAATTTAACGAATTAGCTTGATTTATTGTTTTTTAAATTCCTATATTTGCACACTCAAAAAAATTATTACAATATAATAAATAAGGAAAGAAAATGACGAAAGCAGATATCGTAGCAAAAATTTCAGAAAAATTAGGTCTTGAAAAAGGTGATGTTCAAGCAACAGTAGAGACTTTTATGAATGAAGTAAAAAATTCATTAGAAACTGGAGACAATGTTTATCTAAGAGGTTTTGGAAGTTTTATTGTGAAAACAAGAGCTGAAAAAACAGGAAGAAATATTTCCAAAAATACAACAATAAAAATTCCTGCACACAACATTCCTGCTTTCAAACCAGCAAAAGTTTTTGTTGAAGGAGTAAAAATAAATAACGAAGCAAAATAATATAATATTAATCATAAAATCTAAAAGATTATGCCAAGTGGTAAAAAAAGAAAAAGACATAAGGTAGCGACTCACAAACGTAAGAAAAGAGCGAGAGCTAACCGTCACAAAAAGAAAAAGTAGTTTTTAACTACTTTTTTCTTTTTAAACGTTCATTGAAATCGAAAATTAGTATTCAGTCGTCAGTTTTTAGTATTCAGTTTACTGATCACTTTGTACTGCAAACTGCTAGCTAGTTTTCTCCGGGTACAATACCTGTTAAAATTATTGTTTAATCCATCCTTACAATTAACTCTTAGCCATTAGCTATTAGCCATTAGCAATGTAAAATTTGCCAAAAGCCAAAAGCTAAAAGCCAAAAGCCAAAAAGTCTGGATAAAAATTTACAGATGAATAAAGAATTGATCATTAGATCTAGTTCTGATTTCGTAGATTTTGCCTTATTAAAAGATGGAAAACTAATTGAATTACACAAAGAAGAAGAAAAAAGCAACTTTCAAGTAGGTGATATTTTTATTGCCAAAATTAGAAAACCTGTTGCTGGACTTAACGCTGCTTTTGTAAACGTAGGCTTCGAAAAAGATGCCTTTTTACATTATCATGATTTAGGACCTAATTTATCTTCCCAACTGAAATTCATAAAACTTGTAAGCGCAGGTAAATTAAAAGATTTCTCCCTAAAAAACTTTCAGTTTGACAAAGAGATCGACAAAGACGGCACCATTACTGAGGTAATAAACGCCAATCAATCGATCCTTGTACAAGTAGTAAAAGAACCAATATCAACCAAAGGACCAAGAATTAGCGCTGAGCTTTCTCTTGCCGGACGTTTTATTGTTCTGGTACCTTTCTCAGATCGTGTTTCTATTTCTCAAAAAATAGAGGACAAAAAAGAAAAAGACAGACTAAAAAAACTTGTACACTCTGTTAAACCTAAAGGTTTTGGTGTTATTGTTCGCACAGTAGCAGAAGGCAAAAATACAGCCGAACTAGAAAAAGATTTGCAGAACCTGCTAAGCAGATGGGATGCAATGTGTAAAAAATTACCAACTGCTCATCATCCATCCAAAGTATTAGGAGAACTCAATAGAGCGTCTTCAATATTAAGAGATGTATTTAATGATACCTTTAGTGGTATTCAAATTGATGATGAAGAGTTGTACAACCAAACAAAGGACTATTTGCAAGAAATTGCACCTTCAAAACAATCAATTGTTAAGTTTTATCAATCAAACGATACACCTATTTTTGAGAAATATAACATAGAGAGACAAATCAAAACTTCATTTGGGAAAACCGTATCCATGAGTAAAGGGGCTTACCTTATTATTGAACATACCGAAGCTTTACACGTCATTGACGTCAACAGCGGAAACCGTTCTAATAAAGCAACCAACCAAGAAGATACAGCCATGGAAGTCAACATGATAGCTGCCGCCGAAATCGCTAGACAATTACGTCTACGTGACATGGGTGGTATTATTGTAATTGATTTTATCGATATGTCTAATCCTGAAAATCGTAAAGTTTTGTTCGACTTCTTGAGAGAAGAAATGAGCGATGACAAAGCGAAACATAAAATCTTACCTCCTAGTAAATTTGGATTAGTCCAAATTACAAGACAAAGAGTAAGACCAGAAGTAAACATTAAAACTAGAGAAGAAGATCCAAACGATGTGAATGGCGAAATTGAAGCGCCAATCCTAATTATCGATAAAATCATTTCTGACTTAGAAAGAATATTAAAAACCCACAAAAAAGTGGTACTTAATGTACACCCTTTTGTGGCAGCATACCTTACCAAAGGTTTTCCATCATTACGTTCAAAATGGTTTTTTGAACATAAAAAGTGGGTAAAAATCATACCTCGTGACGCTTACACGTACCTTGAATATCATTTTAATGATAAACAAGGAAAAGAAATTAAAGAATAAATTCTGGAATAACATTCAGAACAAAAAACCGCCTTTCGTAAAATTGCTTAGCCAGTTCGGCTTAGCAACCTCGTGTGGCGGTTTTTTTATGTCTTTGTTTTTTGGAGCTTTTCCAGCTTTACACTGCAATCTTTATTGTTTTAAAGAAAAACAATAAAGGATTTCCGTTGCAATCTGGGCTAAAAAAAAGAGCCGTGAAATCAATTCACAACCCTTTAAAAATAATATTCAGACATCAATTTACACGATCACAAATTTATCATACCTCCATTTTCACAGCTTTAAACTGGCCGCCTCCTAAACGGGACAATCTACGTCTTCTTTGTAAAAAAATAAATGTAATTAAAGCACCACTCATAGCCATAGCAACGCCCACTAAGTTAGGCGTGGCGTAATTCAATCCAGCTACTAATGGCAATCCTCCTAAAAAAGCACCTAAAGCATTACCCACATTAAACGCAGCTTGTATCGATGCTGAAGCAATCATCTCAGAGCCAACAGCCGTTTTAATCATCAACATTTGAATAGGCGCACCTATAGAAAATGAAATACAACCTGTCATAAACACTAACAATAAACTCATATATTGATTAGACGAAAACAAATAAACCAACACTAGATCAACCGAAAGCAATAACAAAATCGCAATTATAGTGATCTCCGGCGAAAATCGATCGGTTAACTTCCCTCCTATTAAATTCCCAATCACCATCCCTAATCCGGCCAAAACCAAAATATAAGAAACATCAGAAGGGGAGAACTTAGAAATATTGGTTAGCAACGGAGCAATATAACTAATCCAGCAAAACAAACCTCCTGTACCTATAGCTGTAATCAAAATAACCAACCAAGCTTCTGGTTTTTTAAATACCTGCAACTGACTTTTTACTGTTTCTTTGGCTCTAGCCTCTACATTTGGCATCCAAAAATAAAGAGCCGCTATCGTTAACAGTCCTATAAAAGCAATGATAATAAATGTATAACGCCAAGCAAAATGATGCCCTATGTAAGTCCCAATAGGCACTCCAGCCAGATTTGCTATTGTTAAACCTGAAAACATTATGGATATAGCTTGCGCTTCTTTCCCTTTATCTGCTAGACGTGTTGCTACTACAGCACCCACACCAAAAAAGGCTCCGTGAGGTAATCCTGAAAGCAAACGAGAGAGCAACAAGAAATTATAAGAGGGCGCAATAGTAGACAAGGAGTTAAAAATAGTCAGCATTACTGCTAATAGCAACAAAATCTTTTTTGGTGGAGCATTACGAGCAATAATTACAATCAAAGGCGCTCCTATCACAACACCTAATGCATAAGCTGATATTAAATACCCTGCCACCGGAATCGAAACTTTCAAATCTGATGCGATATCTGGCAAAAGCCCCATCATTACAAACTCAGTTATTCCTATTGTCAAACCGCCCAACAGGAGCGATAGTAAACTTTTTTTCATTTAAATATTTTAATCATTTGCATGTAAAGCCCATTTTATAAAATAGCAATCTCAAGCTTTGTTCTATTTTGCAAATTTAGAAATAAACAAAACCATAATCAGCACAAATCACTTATAAAATCAAACAACTTTCGATCAAAATTATTCGCGTACAATCTCTATTTTCCTCCTAATTTCATTACCATCCTCATCTTCAACGGTAATATAATGAAACCCAGAAACAGGTTCAATAGGCATTTCGTGAAAAGTTTTTGTAACGCCCTTATACACATTATCAACATACCAAAATAGTCGTGCTTCACTTTGTGAATGTGCTACTTTTAAAATTACAGGTTGCACCTTGCTATTAAAATCTTTGGTCAAATATATTTTACTATTGGCCTTAGGATAAATAAAATCCATTGAAGCCACCTGATTCGAACCGCAATCAGCTCTAAAAGGCGGCAATGTTTGATAAGCTATGTGGTGGCTTTTGTAATACCACTCCATAACCGGAGGCAAGACAAACCAGTTTTTTACAACTATATTCTCAACGCTTTCACAATTACTGTTCACCCTAAATTGACCTGTTTTATCTACGTGAATCATCTTGTGGTAAGGACAAATTGCAGTTGAACTCCCTTTTAAGGAAACCAACTGACTGATTTTTGGACAATTTTCTTGTGCGAGATAACCGCTTAGCGAGCAAACTTCTACTTCTTTTAAATCTTTATAAGGGGTAGCAAACCATTTTTTTCTTGGTAACAAATTAAAAACATCAAATAAAATAGGTGCAGCGCTAGTAACTCCGGTTAAAGTTGGTCGACCCTCTCCAGTTGCATTCCCTACCCAAACACCCACAACATATTTAGAATTGGTTCCTATTGCCCAAGCATCTCTATTACCAAAACTCGTTCCTGTTTTCCAAGCAATTTTTAAAGCGCTATCATAAAACTCCCAAGCTTCATCGCCTTCAGGACGTCCTACTTGTTCCATAGCATTGTACGTAAGCCAAATAGAACCTGCTCCCAATATTGTTTTTTGATCACTTTGATCACCAAAATCTACTTTGTAATCCTGATGAATATTTAACTCTGCAAACTCCTTGGTTCGATACTTCCCATCATTTTTATTAAAGTAATCTACAGTCGAGGATAAGCCCGCATACGTTCGACATAAATCCCATAAATTGCTTTCGGCACCACCTAAAATTAATGACAATCCGTAATGATCTGGCGGTTGAGAGATATCCCTCAACTTAAATTTTTGCAATTCTTCGTAAAACTTATTTACTCCAAAATCTTGTAGCATCAAAACGGCAGGAATATTCAAAGACCGCGACAATGCACGATGAGCAGGGACAGCACCATCAAAGGTAAGATTGTAATTCTGGGGAGCATAACCAGATATTTGTGTAGGTATATCGGGGACTAGGGTGTTGGGCAGTAGCTCTCCATCATCCATCATCGCGGCGTACAATAAAGGTTTCAAAATACTACCCGTGCTTCTAGGAGCATCAATAATATCGACATCTTTTTGATGGTTTCTATCCGTTGGTGCATTCCCAACATAGCTTATCACATTTCTATTCGTAATATCAATTACTATAATAGCTAAATTATTAACCTCATTCTGTTTGTATTGATTGTGATAGTATTTTGCAATTTGGTTCACCCTATTTTGCAGTTCCACTTCAATAGTTGTTTTTACAAGTTCTCCTTCCTGGCTTTTAACTACTTTTTGTAAAAGGTGCGGCGCAATTTGTGGTAAATCATACGGTTTTTGAGGCAATGGCTCCGCTATAGAAAGGGCATAAGTTTGACTGTCTATCACGCCTTCTGTTTGTAATTTCAATAAAAGGCGATCTCTTTTTAAACGCAATTTTTGTTGATTTTTACCAGGATAAATTAAGCTAGGAGCATTAGGTAAAACTGCTAATGTAGCACTTTGAGCCCATGATAATTGATGCGATTGTACGCCAAAATACCGCCAAGAAGCCATCTCGAGTCCAACAACATTTCCTCCAAAAGGAGCGTGAGCAGCATATAAATTAAGTATTCCGTCTTTAGAATACCCCAACTCCAATCGTGTAGAGAGAAGTACTTCTATTCCTTTTTCAAAGTAAGTTCTCCCTTTTCCCTTTCTAGACAAACGAATCACTTGTTGCGTAAGCGTACTTCCCCCGCGAACTACTTTTCCTGCTGCTCTATTTTGCTTGATCGCATTAAACATAGCAATGGGATTAAATCCTGGGTGCTGATAAAAATATTCGTCTTCAAAATAAACAATACACTTTTTGAATTTATCTGGCACGCTATCTTGCTCTGGAAAACGCCACTGGCCGTCCCTTGCTATTTTGGCGCCAAGCAAAACCCCTTCTCTACTTTCAATAACCGTTGAGTAAGGTTCTTCAAACAAAGTGCTAGGCAATGAAAAAAAATAAACCACCAATAGTACAAAAACTATTGATGATTTAATTCTATTGTTTTTAATCCAATTTATAATGCGCTGCATGAACGCAATTAATTTATTCTTCAATACATTCTATTTAAAAGTCCCCAACAGTCTTTAAAACTATTGGGTTACATTATAATTATTTCACAACCTCAACCCATTGCCCTTTTGTTCTGGCTAAAAACGTATTGTCATACATCGCTTCACATTGTAATCCTGGCAAATAATAAGTTCCTAAATATGACGCATTCAACAATACTCTGAATGTTTTACTTTCATTGGCTTTAAGCCCAAAATAGAAATTCGTTCGATCATCACGTATGTCAATATAGTCCGCAACATTGTTAGTCGAATCACCATAATCCGTAAATCTTGTATTAACGATTTCGAATCCAGAAGGGAGAATTTGAGACAAGGCAACATTTTCGACACCTTCATTTTTTAAATTTCTAATATTAACTTCTGCAATAAATTCTGTTCCTTGATCAATTTTACTCACATCGATAACAACACCTTTTCTGTTTTTAAAACGTATCGAAGCTGCTAAGTTATTTTGTAAAACCTGCTCTTGACCGATAGGCAAAATACCGCTATTCAACACCCTTACATAAACGGTGTTATCTTTAGTATTCGTTAACGTCATTGTGCTCAGCCCTGTTCTAACTTCTAAAGATCGGTTTGCAATAGATTTCATCGTTTTGATCGCTTGAACTTTCCCGTCTTTTTTATACTGTAAAGCAATACCCTTTGCTCCGTTATTTTGAGCAAACTTAGACATTGCCAGCAAACAATAAGCCGTAGTTTGTGTACTCATCCATTGATCACTCGCCATTTTCTTGGCTAACTGAGTCGCTACTGCAAATGCTTTTCCTTTTAGACCCAACGAAATTAAAGTCTCTAAAGTCATTGCTTTGTTTCTTTCACTTGATCCATAGTAATAATAATGACCATAACTATTACTTTCATCGTCAATAGTAGTTTTCAGCAATAAAGAAACACCAGCTGCTTTTTGACCCGCCAAAGCATAGGCCGCAGCCAAACGCAATTTACTTTCGTTAGAAATGTTGGCGGTCTCTCTCAATCTATTCATCGCAGACAAATCTGGAGCTCCCGCTAAAGCCAGTGTATATAAACGATAAGCTTGCGCTAAATCATTTCCGTACTGTGGTGTAAATCGCCATTGTTTCGCTTCTCTCTGTTGGTACGAAATCCATTTAGATTTAAAATTAATAGGTAAAACATATCCCTTTTTCTCGGCTTCAATCAAGAAATGACCAGCGTACGAAGTTCCCCAATCATCAGCAACCGTATTACCTTGCCAATACGACAATCCACCATTTGCTAATTGAAAACCACCTAATCTCGTTATTCCAGCAGACACATTTTTTTGAATTGTTTGTTGACGGCCCGCATCAAGATCAACCACATCATTCAAATACAATTGAGGAAAAACAGATGATGTCGTTTGCTCTACACAACCATGTGGATATCCTATTAAGTATTGTAACCTTCGATTAAAATCTATTGTTGGCATAGACGAAACTTCCAGCTTAGCCTTATTACTTCCTGCAACACCAAAAGTTTCCCATGAAATCGTCTTAGAACTATGTGGCTCTAAAACGACATCTTTATAAGTATTTGTTATCGGGTTTGGATTTGTCATATCAATCTCCACATCATAAGAAGCTTTTTCACTTCCTGAAGTGGCCGTGATTGTCACTTTTCCAATACCGGTGGTTTGCCCTACTTCTAAATTGAAATAAGTCATTTTCTCATCCGGATTTGCAAAATTTAATGTCTGCGCTCTTGTTCCAATAACCCTCAGTCCGTTATTTGTTTTTATTTCAACTCGTACATTTTTTATGTTTTTTTCCATCGCAAAAACCGTAACTGGAATGGTCACTTTTTCAGATGGAGAAATTTTTCTTGGCAACGACGCTAAAACCATTAACGGACTGCGAACAGGAGTTGATTTTTCAACATTCCCGTAAGCACTAGTACTTGCATCACCAGCAACCACCATTGTTCTTACCGACCCTATATATTTTGGTAATTTTATTTTATGCGTTTTTGTTCCGCCTTTCGGCAAAAGAAAAGGCCCTAGGTAGATAACAACAGGCTTAAATCGATTTGCTTTTTTAGCCTTTCCGCCACCTAAATCCTGATCTCCACCAATACTGAAAATCTGATTTACTTTACCACCATACGCACCAATTACATCATCATAAACATCCCAAGTTTTTACCCCAAGTGCTTCACGACTGTAAAAACTATCCCAAGCATTAGGCGTTTTAAATCGAGTCAAATCTAATAATCCCTCATCAACAACTGCAATAGAATATGTCATTGCTTTCCCTGATTGTTCACTTACTTGAACATTGAAAGATTGTTCTGGTTTTAAAACTGCTGGCATTGCGATTTTTGGTACTAAAATGGTGTTTTTATCAACCACTTCTATCGGAACAATTCCATACATTCTGATAGGCGAATCATTTTTAGTGGTTGCATGCGGTTGCAATAAAGTGATATTAAAAAACACATTAGGAGCCATCGCTGACGTAATAGGAACGGTAACTTTAGTTTCTCCTTTTTTAGTTACAGCCCAAAGTGTTTGAACTACTTTTGTTCCATTTTCGATCGAAATTAACGCCCTTCCGCCTTCACTTGAAGGAAAAGATATTTCGGCTTTTTCACCTACAGCATAATTTTTTTTATTAGTCGAAAAAACCAACATACTAGCCGTAGAAGCATCTGTATTTCTTGTTTTTCCTGACCAGATTGGCCAATCAATCAAAACGGTTTGAGCAGTTGCATGTCCGCCATCTTCATCAGCAACACGTACTAAATATCTCCCCCAATCATTTTCATCGACTGCAAACTGAAAACTACCTTTTCCACTAGAATCGGTATTGATATACATTGTTTTATAGGAAGTAGTCGAATTAGACGAATTATAATTCGATAAATTATCTTCTGATGCATCCCACCACCATCTCCATTCGACCTTAAATATTTTTACTTCAAGGTCTCGTACGGATCTCGGTCTTCCGTTTTCATCGACAGTCACCACCTCAAATCTATTGTTTTTTCCTGTTTCTAAGGTACCGTATTTATTAGGCTCTGGAGATTTTAACCCTACATAAACTTTGTAAGGAGAATAGGTTGTTGCCATCACATCTGAACTAAAATCGCCCCCTTCTTCATACACTTTTGTGATAAAAGAAGCTCTTAACATTCCAGGAGCTTGTTCATTCAATTTAGGCTGAATATTTACCGAAGCCCTACCGTTTCCATCTATTTTTCCAGAGAAAATATTAATCTCTTCTGTATTAAATTTACGTACTAAATCATCAAAAGTATATTTTGGGTAATTTTTAAAAGTAGTCGTTTGTTGCGAAAACTTAGCTTGCATTTCTACCTTCAAATTTCTAGCAATTGCACCGTGAAGCCAAGTTACCTCTAGGTTGCTACTATTAGGATAAGAAGAAGAGAGAACCGCTCTTTTAAAACTATTCTTGATTCGTAAACGATTCGGCTTAATCGTTTCAATTTTCACACTTTTGTAAAACTTCGCACCTCCCACACTCACCATGGCTTCCCAGTTTCCTGTAGGTGCATCAGGATCAGTCTTAACATTAAAAACATAATGATTTAACTCATTCGATTTTTGTACTTTTTGATAAACTACTTTCCCATTGGGGTCCGAAAGTCTTAATTTTATAGGATGTGATTCGGGCAGTTTATTAGCAGCGTCATTTAATATAAAAGACAGATACAAGTCATCTCCAGGGCGCCAAACGCCTCTTTCCCCATAAATATATCCCTTCAAGCCTTTTTGTAAGGTTTCACCAGCGACATCAAAATTACTAACTGACAATGATGTGCCGTCATCTAGCTTGATATAGGTAGCACTTTTACCCTCAGTAATAATAGCAAAATAGGCGAACTTATTGAGCTTAAAATTAGCAATACCATCACTATCTGTCTTTTCTGTTGCCAATTTTTGTTGTTGGTAGCTGTACAATTCAATTTTTGCACCACTAACTGGTTCAGTTGTTACAATATTATTTACTGCAAAAAAATACGATTTATCAGCCCCGCGTTTTGCAATAACCCCTAGGTCAGATGCTAGAATATTAGTCCCAACTTTACTATTGTAATAGTAAGAATCACTACATGGATCTTCTCTTTCATCCCAATCGTAATTTTCATAGTAATAATCATCATCATAATTGGAATTGCTATAATTAACATCATCCTCATCTACTTCCTCTTTTTCATCGTCTTGACTATCTTCCGGATCTAAATTTGCACATTTATACAAAGAATATGCTTTCTTGAATGAAAACTCAACTCTATAAATTGCACCTGGTTCAGGCGTAATAATTTGAGAAAGATCTAAAGCATAGGTGTTCCATTTACTGGTATTTACTAAGGAATTTTCTTTTAAATTTATGGTTGTTTTGGCTATCGGCTGACTGACTCTTTTTAAATTCTGACTGCCGTTAATTTGATTATCCTGTAGGAATTGAAGAATATTATTCGAATAAATCTTATACACTTTTACATCAACTGCTCTCAAGTTAGCCGCTTCAAAATTTAATTTTAGATTATTAGAACTAGGCAAAATAGTTCCGTTTTTCACAAAACGAACACCTGGTTTTACTTGATCAAAGGAAATTTTTGTAGTGTAACTTTCCTGCATCTTTTGACCGTAGATGCTTTCAATTCCTTGAAAAACTTCTACTAGCAATTCTCCAGTTAATAATTGTTGCGTTTCTACTTCTGGCTCTACATACTGAACAACGGGAGGCGCTACAGCTACTGCGGCACTATCAATAACAACTGTTTCTACGGCTGAACTATCTGCTACATCTTCACTAACGTCTTCTACTACTTCTTCTTCTACTTTTTTAGGGTTTGCAGTAGTTTGGTTATTGAAAAATACTTTAAGTAAATTACCATCAGTACTGAATTTTAAATTTCTTGCATTTTCAATTGAAACTAAGCCACTAAAATCTTGGTCCTTACGTAGCGGTTCTGAAAAATTGATTGTCATCATTTGATTATTTCCCTCTGGAACATCAACTTTCATGATTTTAAAATCTCCTTTTGCAGCCACTATATACTCAAGCGCTTCTTTCTCTTCGGCATCAATTGCACTTTCGTCAAAATTGATCATGACCTTACTTTCAGTACTTAAACGTTGAATTTTATCAATTACAAATTTAAACTCCGTACCAGAACGAACGCCTTTATCAAACTTAATTGGGAGACTACTACCGTTTTGTTGAGCAGAAACAAGCTTCATAGCTGACTCTAAATCCGTAACATCGGCAGTTTTTAAAACACAATTTAAATATTGTGAATCTTTACTGTAGGACTGAACATCATTTGTTACAACAATATAATTTTGCTTTATTGTCTTCACAGTAAAATTAAATTCAGACAATTCTTTTTCTGTCTTTATCAATTTTGACAAATGCAAAGTAACTTGATACTCTGTGTTTTGTTTTAATTTTTCTTTTGGAATAAAAGCAATTGTATTTGAGGATAGCGCTACTACTTTTCCATCTACGCTTGGTGAAATATCAAATAAATCATTATCTAAAACCTGATTCGCTTTCCATTCCTTTTTGTTAAAGGCAAGAACAACGCGAATATCGGACTGTGAAGAAACAATTCCTCCAGTAAAATTGCTGATCAATTCTTTGAACAAAGAAAAATCAGAATTAAAATCAGAAGCTGACTTTTTAGAACATCCTTGGGAGAAAAAAAACACACATAATACTACAACAAATCCCTTAATTTTCATTTCTTAAACTTTAAAGAGTTAAAACTCAAACTTGTGATTCGAAAAATAAATTTTCTAATCATTTTAGCATGAACGCAATTAAAGTAAATGTAGTATTTTTTATTATATTATTTAAGAAGAAAATTCGGCAACTATTTTATTTTCGAAAATCGAAATCACTTCCTTCTTTCTGCAAAAAAGCGTTTCATCAATTCAGCCGCTTCATCAGCCAAGACGCCGCGAACAACAGTTGTTTTAGGATGCAGCTGCGTACCCATTTTTTCAAAACCACGTTGCAAGTCAGTCGCCCCATAAACAATCTTAGAAATTTGGCTCCAATACAAAGCACCTGCGCACATTTGGCAAGGTTCGAGTGTTACATAAAGCGTACAGTCTTTTAGATATTTCCCTCCAAGATAATTAGCTGCAGCAGTTATGGTTTGCATTTCGGCATGGGCCGTTACATCATTCAACATTTCAGTCAAATTATGACTTCGCGCAATAATGATATTATTAACTACAATAACAGCTCCAACAGGGATTTCGCCTTTTTCAAAAGCCATCTCGGCTTCATTCAAAGCCTTTTTCATAAAATATTCGTCAGTGAAAGGATTTATCATAAAACAAAAATACTGCTTTGCTACTATTTTCATATTATTTTTCCTTACTTTTAATTAATTCAATTGAATAATATGGAATCTAATTACAAAATCAACATACCCGAACCGTGCAACGAGGACTGGAACAAAATGAAACCTACAGCTATAGGTAGGTTTTGCAACAGTTGCGCTAAAACTGTAGTTGATTTTACCAATATGCCGCCAGACTTGATCGTGCAACATTTGCGACAAAACACAAACGTTTGTGGGAGGATCCAAAAATCAAAACTTAATGGATTGACAATTCAAATCCCTAATAGTACTTTGTATGCACAGACTCATTATCACAAAATATTTTTACTCGCCCTATTTATTACAATGGGAACAAGCTTATTTAGTTGTGCAGATAAAAATGGTAACAAACAAAAAATTGAGAAAATTGAAATCGTAAACACGCCGCAAATAAAAAATAACAATCCAGACACTATTCAAACCATAGCCAATGACACGTTAGAGAATAAAGGCAAGCCCAAAACTAAAAAAACTAAAATTCGATTTACAAAAATTGTAAAATCTATACACAATGAAGTTACAGCTAGCGCAGTGGTAACTGACCGTAATGACATCTACGAAGACAATAATATATATGGAGGTATGTCAATTAGTGTAAGTCCTGAGTATGTTGGCGGAATGCCACTGTTTGAAACTTTTATCAAAAACAATTATGAACCAAAACTCATAGACAAACTAAAAGCTTCTTTTATTATTAAACAAAACGGAGAATTGAGCGATGTGAAAATAATCCAAACAAACCATCAAGAAAATAGTGACGAATTGGTAAAGACTTTAAAATTATCTACAAAATGGAATCCTGCAATTGAGAATGGAAGACCAATAGACTTTGTTATTGAAATTGATATTTCTATCACAAACGACACCATTCGAAGAAAATTCATTGGCAAAAAAATAGTTCCAAAAATCGACTCCATTAACATATCCCGAATCACAAAATTTAACCATAATTAATCTAAAAGAATAATTTTATACTTGTAAATAGTGAAAAACGCGTCATGAATCCAAAATATAAAATCAACATACCCGTACCGTGCAACGAGGACTGGAACAAAATGAAACCTACAGCTATAGGTAAGTTTTGTAACAGTTGCGCTAAAACTGTAGTTGACTTTACCAATATGGAGCCCAACGAGATACAATTACATTTCCAGAAAAACAGTAACGTTTGTGGGAGATTTAAGAGCTCTCAACTTAATGCACTGACTATTGAAATTCCTATTCAATCTTTGTACAATCAAACACAGTATAATAAACTTTTTTTATTAGTATTATTCATTACCATGGGTACAACACTTTTTAGTTGCGCTGATAAAAACGGAAACAAACAAAAAATTGAAAAAGTGGTACTAGTAGAAGATTCAATTGAGTCTAAAACAGCTATTCCGGGTTCATCATTACCTCCAAAAAAAATCCCAACCAAACCGTCAGAAGACAATAGTACAACCACTACTCCCAAAATTAAATTCCAAAAACCAAAAACAATCAGCTGTGGTGAAATTACAGCTAAAAAAGCGGACAGCACCCTTATAGAAGAAGACGTAATTTACAATGGTGGTATTGAATTTTATTTGAATCCTGAATACAAAGGAGGCATGCCAAAATTCAAAGAATTCGTGCAACAAAATTTTACTTTCCCAAAAACAACTAAAGCCTTAAATGGTGCTGTTGCTGCAACATTTGTTGTAGAAAGGGACGGCAGCCTAAGCAGCTTCAAACTAAAAAAAACGATCGAACCAAATATCGGATTAGAATTACTAAGCGTTTTAGAGCAATCTAACAAATGGATTCCAGGTTCTCAAAATGGAAAAGCAACAAAATCCTTATACCTAATAACTTTAAATATTAGAACAGATACCATCAAGAAAACGCTATTTAAAACCAAACTGGCTTCCCATATTGAATCGATAATAATTACACAATAACACTTTCAAATGAATACAATTTTCAGTAGAAAACAGTAAATTTGCTTTATGGCAGATAATTTACTTTCAAGCATTTATTACCCAACGGATTTACGCAAACTAGATGAATTACAACTTCCTCAAGTTGCTAGAGAATTACGCGATTTTATTATTGATATCGTATCGGTAAAAGAAGGCCACCTTGGCGCCAGTCTTGGTGTTGTAGAACTTACCATTGCTTTACATTATGTCTTCAAGACACCCGATGATTTATTGATTTGGGATGTAGGACATCAAGCATATGGACATAAAATACTAACAGGCCGCAGAGAAAACTTTGATACCAACCGACAACTAAACGGGATCTCTGGATTTCCAAAAAGAAGTGAAAGTGAGTATGATGCTTTTGGCGTAGGCCACTCCTCTACTTCTATATCAGCAGCATTAGGAATGGCAATCGCATCCAACTTAAAAGGAGACCTCAACAAACAACATATTGCCGTAATAGGTGATGCTTCAATCGCATCAGGAATGGCATTTGAAGGACTCAATCATGCAGGCGTTACTGATGCTAATTTATTAGTCATTTTAAATGACAACGCCATCGGAATTGATCCTAGCGTGGGCGCCTTAAAAAACTATTTGACGTCGGTTAAAAACGGAAAAAATCCGAAGCAAAACAACATGATCAAATCATTGAATTTTGATTATTCAGGACCTATTGACGGTCACGATATTTTTGCAGTTATCAAAGAACTAAAACGCTTACAAAAAATAAAAGGGCCAAAATTCCTTCATATCATCACTACCAAAGGAAAAGGATTAAAACAAGCCGAAGAAGATCAGGTAAAATACCATGCGCCTGGAAAATTTGATGCCAAATCTGGAGAAATTCACTCTAAATCAGAAGAAAACCTTCCTCCAAAATACCAAGACGTTTTTGGCTTGACCGTATTAGACTTGGCTCTTAAGAACGAAAAAATAATCGGGATCACGCCGGCAATGCCCTCTGGTAGCTCGCTAAAATTCATGATGGAAGCTTTACCTAATCGTGCTTTTGACGTGGGAATTGCTGAGCAACATGCCGTAACACTTGCTGCAGGAATGGCGACTCAAGGAATGATTGTATATTGCAATATATATTCCACTTTCTTACAACGCGCATACGATCAAGTAATTCATGATGTCGCTATTCAAAATCTACCCGTGATTTTTTGTTTGGATCGCGCAGGCCTTGTAGGAGAAGATGGAGCAACACATCATGGGCTCTATGATATTGCCTACTTGCGTTGTATTCCTAACATGATAATTTACGCGCCGTTGAACGAAATTGCACTTCAAAACATACTATACACCGCTCAACTAGGCCTTAATAATCCGATCGCTATCCGCTACCCCAGAGGTCGTGGCGTAACCGTTGATTGGCAATCAAACCATTTAGGAAATAATAATAGTATCGAAATTGGGAAAGCAAATTGCTTAAAAACCGGAACAATAACTGCCGTTTTATCAAATGGTACTATAGGAAAAAACGTTACCGAGGCCTTAGCTAATTTAAATAACCCAAATGACATAGCCCACTATGACTTTCCGTTCATTAAGCCTTTGGACGAGAAAGAATTACATCAAATATTTACTCAATTCTCATCTATAATAACTATTGAAGACGGAGCAATAATAGGTGGCTTTGGAACAGCAATTCTAGAGTTTGCGTCGGCACATAATTACAACATCCCTATTAAAACATTGGGTGTTCCTGATGTGTTTATCGAACAAGGAACGGTAACCGAATTACAACAATTATGCAAATTAGACGTTAAAAGTTTGGAATTAATTTTTTCAACTAAATGAAAATAATTATTTTGCGCCCCTTAACCCAAAAATTATGACCAAATTATTTGTTAGTATTTGCCTCTTATTTTTAGTATCATTTACTGCCTTTTCGCAAAAAATAATCACCACCTTACCAATAGATCCACACGCAAAAGACACGCTTTCGAACTGGACAAAAAAAAATAAAATAGGATTTGATATTTCTGAGATTGCTTTTGTAAACTGGAATGCTGGTGGAACAAGTTCTATTTCTGGCTTACTAAAAACGCAATTCAAACGCATTTACACCAAGGATAATTATAACTGGTCAAACGAATTAATCATGCGTTATGGACTGAACAAGCAAGACGGAATCGAGCTTAGAAAAACGGATGATGTTTTTCAATTCAACTCGGCTTTTGGATATAGAAATGACACGATTTCCAACTGGTACCATACTGCAAAATTCAATTTCAACACGCAATTCACAAATGGTTATGCATATCCAAACAAAGAGATATCAGTCTCTAAACCATTTGCACCCGCATATGTTTTCCTAGGACTAGGAGCTGAATACGCTACTAAAAAGAAAGACCGCATGCTTTATCTATCTCCTTTTACATCAAAAATGACTTTTGTATTAGATCAAAGATTAGCTAACTTGGGGACTTTTGGGGTGGTTAAAGCGGTTTATGATAGCAGCGGAAACCTTGTACGAGAAGGAGAAAAATCAAAAATTGAACTTGGTTTTTTACTAACCGCGTATTACAAAAAAGAAATTGTAAAGAACGTAACCATCGAAAACAAACTGAGTTTATACTCTGACTACATCAACCGTTTTGGTAATGTAGATATCGATTACGACCTTTCCCTAGACTTAATTGTAAACTCGCACATACGTACTAACATAGGAGCACATTTCATTTATGATGATGACATCAAAGCGAAAGAAAATATTGACGGTACACAAATCACCGTTGGTCCAAAACTGCAATTAAAGCAAGTGCTAGGAGTAGGAATAGTTTATCTTTTCTAAAACTAAACTCCTTTCTTTCCGTTGATTGTATTGAATAGCTCTAACGCATTTCCATCTGTAAGCAAGGAAATATAATGACAAATATGCAACAATCTTTCGTACAGGTTTTCTTTTTCTAAATGGTGCTTTTCTGGTAGCATTTTTAAGATAAGTGCATCATAATTTGATGCTTTACCGTTGAATTTATTATCATAAGCGGTAATAAATTTATCCAGTAAGGTTTGTATAATCTGGTAGCCCACAATTTCTTTTTCGATTACCTCTCGACTTTGATAAATATTATTCACACTGATTTTGATAATATCATCCATCTGTGCCTTGTACTTACTTTTATCTGTTAAAGCATACGGGAATTTTCCGTTCAAAATCGCTTCTTCATTATCGATAAAAACTTTTACTGCATCATTGATCAAACTACCAATTGCTAATGCACGCAAATAACTAATTCTATCTTCTTTGGTTTCTAAAGTCTTGTATTTTGAAGTATCAATACTGTCCTTTACCAATTTTATTAAATATTCTAAAGCAAAATCCTCCGAGACTAAACCAAGATTGATTCCGTCCTCAAAATCAATTATAGTATAACAAATATCATCGGCAGCTTCAACTAAATATGCCAGTGGATGTCTTTCGAATCCAATATTGTCTCCTGATTTATTTGGGATCATGCCCATATCTTTGGCTGCAGCCTCAAAAAAATTTTTATCTGTTTGAAAGAAACCGTATTTTTTATCGGCAATATCCTTGGTTGGTTTTTTAGGCAAACTTTCCTTTGGGTATTTCATGAACGCACCAAGAGTGGCATACGAAATTCGCAATCCACCTTCAATTCCGGGGCGACTTGCTGTTAATACCGCAAATCCATTAGCGTTTCCTTCAAAATCAATTAGATCTTGCCATTCTTTATTAGACAATTGGTCTTTGTATTGTTTCCCGTTTCCAATAGAAAAATACTCTCCTATGGCTTTTTCTCCAGAATGTCCAAAAGGCGGATTCCCTATATCATGCGCCAGTGAAGCCGCAGCTACAATAGCCCCAAAGTCATTCATGTGATAGCCATGAACCTCTTTTAGATGCGGGTATTTTTCAATTATTTTCTTCCCTACTAACCGCCCTAAAGAACGCCCCACTACCGAAACCTCTAAACTATGCGTCAAACGCGTGTGTACAAAGTCGGTTTTTGACAACGGTATTACCTGAGTTTTATCTTGTAAACTTCTAAAAGCAGCCGAGAAAATAATACGATCGTAATCTACCTCAAACCCCAATCGGGTGTCGTCCTGCTCTATACGTAATCGTTTGCTTGTGTCGCCTTGTCGTTTTAATGATAAAAGTTGTTCCCAGTTCATGCTGTTAATTGTAGGGTTTAAATAATTGTATTATTTTTCAAAGATAGAGAAATAGGGATAACATAAAATAGCTTTGGTTGGATTTATAAACCTTACAATAACACAATTTGATAAATTGATGCTTCATTGTTTATTTCTAAAAAAACAGATTGTATTTTTACCATCCTTAACCACGATCAACAATGTCTAAAAAAATAATCATATTAGGAGCTGGATTAAGCGGCTTACTTACCGCTTATCGCTTGCAAAACAAAGGATCTGAAATTGAAATTATCGAAACCAGAGACCGCATTGGTGGTCGAATCCATACCGTCCATTCGAATATTGCTCAGGTAGAAATGGGAGCTACTTGGTTTAATGACGTTCATGTGAATTTCAAAAAACTGTTAAGCGAACTCGAACTGGACTATTTTGAGCAGTTCATGCAAGGGACTTCGTATTTCGAACCATTCTCTGCGGCTGCGGCGCAGGAAATCGAGATTCCGGCAAACAGTCCTAGTTACCGCGTTTTGGGCGGAACAAACCAAATTGTCGAAAGCTTAAAAAACAAATTAGATTTGGTTACCATTCACTTAAACGAAACGGTTAACCAACTCCATTTTGAAAATGACAAAGTTAAAATCATGACTCAAAATCAATATTTTGAGGCTGATTATGTGATCTCGACCTTGCCTCAAGCTTTGTTTGCCAACGACATTACCGTCACTCCTACTTTACCCGAAAAACTGACAGCTATTGCCAGTAAAACCCATACTTGGATGCAAGATTCAATCAAAGTGGCTTTTATTTACGCCACTCCTTTCTGGCGCAACAAGCAATTTTCGGGAACCTTATTTAGCAACGTGGGCCCCATAACCGAGTTTTACGATCAGTCAAATGCTAGTTTGGATAAATTTGCGCTTTGTGGCTTTGTGAGTTCTGGTATGGAGATGTATAATCCCGCTGAACGTTTAGAAAAAATAAAATTGCAATTAGTCAAAGTTTTTGGTCAGGAAGCACTACAATTCACGTCTTATCAAGAGACGGTTTGGAGCAAGGAAACAGCAACCAAAAGTCCGAAGCAAATTGGTTTTATGTATCCGCATCAAAACAACGGACATCCTTTATTTAGGGAATCCTACTGCGACAATCGCTTGTTTTTTGCAGGTACTGAAACCGCCAAACAATATCCTGGCTACATGGAAGGCGCCGTAATTGCTGCCGAAAACACCGCCAATGTCATTTTAAAATTATAAATTAGTTCTAAATAAGTCGCTTATGCTTTACACTGGTCAACTTAATGAATTCATCCGCTTAGCCGAAATTGACGCTACCAACTGTGATTTACTAAAAGAAAAAATCTCCGAAGGATTAAGTGTCATTTGGACCATCGAGGAACTAAAAATTAACGTTGACGGAACCGAACATTTGTTTCCGGCCAATTCGGTTTTATTTTTAACCGAATACCATAAAGTCGAAGTTTTAAAAGTCACAAAAGCGCGTATGATACGATTCAACAGGGCTTTTTACTGTATTGCGGATCACGATAGCGAGGTAGGTTGCAAGGGGATTTTGTTCTTTGGCGCTTCGCAGTTTCCTAAAATCACCATTCCCGATGAAGAAATGGAGAAATTTGAAATTCTATGGAAAATGTTTGCTATCGAAATGGTTTCGAAAGACGATTTGCAAAACGATATGTTACAAATGATGTTAAAGCGCCTGCTTATTTTATGCACGCGTGTGTACAAAGAACAAACCGAATTGACTTCATTTGACAAAAAACAACTGGACATTGTTAGAGAATACAATTACCTTGTTGAAACTCATTTTAAGACCAAACACCAAGTTGCTGATTATGCTGAAATGCTGAATAAAAGTCCGAAAACTTTATCGAATTTATTCAAAAAATACAACGAAAAATCGCCTTTACAAATCATTCAAAACCGCACTATTCTTGAAGCGCGCCGACTACTTCGTTACTCTGACAAAAGCATCAAAGAGATTGCTTACGAAATTGGTTACGAAGACATTCAATCCTTCAGTAGGTTTTTCAAAAAAGTAGAAGGCAGCTCCCCATCTGAGTTTAAAAAGGCAATGTAAATTTGTTTTTTCAGGAGCTAATCCAGCTATCCGCTTTATCTTTTATACTGAACACCAGTATAAAAGGATGCCGCTTCTATCCGGGCTAGGGCGCTTGTGAGTTTCAATTACAGCTGTACTTTATTTCTTGATTTTGTCATATCGAGCGGAGTCGAGATATAATGATGGTTCTCGACTCCGCTCTAACTAATAATGAGATTTAATAACAACTGTTAGTGGTTTTACATATCATAATTAATAAACGCAAAGATTTAGACAAAGCAGTTTTTCTCATATCGAGCGGAGTCGAAATGCAATGATAGTTCTCGACTCCGCTCGAGCTGACAATGTGATTTATTAACAACTGATAGTAGTGATATACCTACCCTAATCAATATACGCGGAGGTATGGTCAACCTGTTTTTCTCAGCTCGAGTGAAGTTGAGATGCAATACTGGTTCTCGACTCCGCTCGAACTGACAATCAGATTTATTAACAACTGTTAGTGGTAATACATATCATAATCAATAAACACGAAGGCATAGTCAAACCTGTTTTAGTCAAATCTAGCGGAGTTGAGATGCAATACTGGTTCTCGACTCCGCTCGAACTGACAATGAGATTTATCAACAGCTGTTAGTGGTGTTACATACCAAAATCAATAATTATGAAGCTATAGATAAACCTATTTTTGTCATATCGAGCGGAGTCGAGATACAATTGCGGTTCTCGACTCCGCTCGAACTGACAATCATATTTATTAACAGCTGTTAGTGGTGTTACATACCAAAATCAATAATCACGAAGGTATAGTCAAACCTGTTTTGGTCATATCGAGCGGAGTCGAGATACAATTGCGGTTCTCGACTCCGCTCGAACTGACAATCACCACTATAATCTAAATTCCTTACTTAGTATAATTGCGTGCTTCTTCGCAATGACTTCTCATAAAAAACCAAACGTCATCGCTTAGCCCCGATTGAAGTGGAAATCCTTTTTATTTTTTCTTTAAAAATAAAAAGATTGCAACGGAAAGCGGGACCAATTTTCTTGAAAGCAATCTAGTTTCTGCTTCTAAAACTAAACAAAAACAGCTTTTTTACTCCAAAAATCACCAAAAGGGAAGAATAGACAACTGTGCGGGAAATGCGACCTAACTTCAAGGCTTGCTTTCGTCGCACCTTTGTACCATCAAACTGAAACAACAGCAATTATGAAAACAATACATACTATTATCGAAGGCTTTTCAAGTATTCTAGGCCTGAAATCAACTAAAAAAACACCGCAATTAATTGCAGTAAATCAAGAAAGTTTTTGCCAAAACATGGCCATCACAGATTACTACTGTAACGAAAGCAACTTATTTATATAATTATTAATTCAAACTAAAAAATAAAAAAACATGTCAACATTTAACGTACCAACAAGAGAAGAAGTATCTGCAAACAATCAAGCAATTTTTGATAACCTAGAAAAAGGGTTAGGATTTGTACCTAATTTATACGCTTATTTCGCAAAAAGCGAAACGGCTTTAGGAGATTACTTGGCTTTTCAAAATAGAAAAAGTAGCCTAAAAGCAAAAGAAAGAGAAGTGGTTAACTTAATCACAAGCCAAATAAATGGTTGTAACTATTGCCAGTCGGCACATACTGTTCTTGGAAAAATGAATGGTTTTACAGACGACCAAGTGATTGAATTACGTAAAGGATCGGCGGCTTTTGACACGAAGCTAGATGCTTTAGTGAAATTTACAGCATCAGTAGTTGAGAACAAAGGAAAAGCAACTCCTGAATCTAAAACTGCCTTTTTTAACGCTGGTTATACCGAGGTAAATATGATTGATGTGGTGATTGTTGTAGGTGATAAAATTGTGAGCAATTACATTCATAACCTAGCTGATTTTGCAATTGATTTCCCTCTTGCTCCAGCACTATAATTTTTAATTCATTCAATAAAACTAATACCACTTTGTCCGATCGAGCGCAGTCAAGATCTACTGGTAGTTCTCGACTCTGCTCGAACTGACAATTGGAATTTTATAAATCGTATTGGTATAAAACATAAAAACAATTAAGATGATACAACATTTAGATAAAACCAACTTTGATTCGACCATTAATAATAATGATGTGGTTCTAGTAGACTTTTTTGCTGACTGGTGTGGGCCTTGTAAAGCCTTGCATCCTGCACTAGAGGAATTAGCCAATGACTTTGACGGTAGAGCGGTGATTTCAAAAATCAATGTGGACAAAAACCCAGAGCTAGCTGCTCAATTTAAAGTTAGAAGTATTCCTGCTTTATTCTACTTTAAAAACGGAGAAATTGTAGGCACTCAAAACGGCGTACAAAGTAAGTCGATTATGACCAGCCATTTAACTAACATTATAAAAAGCTAAGACCATGGGAAAGAAAATAAACATCAAAAACCTACCTACAGGATACCAATCCTTGATAACAAACGGTAGACACGGTATTTTGGGTGATGAACCTAAAACTAGCGCAGGAACTGATTTGGGGTTTTCACCCGAGGATTTAATCTTGTCTAGTATTGCAATGTGCAAAGTGGCTACAGTAAGATACATTGCTAGAAAAAACAATTGGACAATAGGTGAAGTAGATGGAGAATTTGAGCTGAACGTGAAACGTGGAGAAGGTGGTAAATTAACATCGAATGTGACGGCCAAAATTAAAATTGAAGGCGACCTAACTGCTGAACAAAAAACAGAATTACTAAAACAAGCCGACGCCTGCTACGTACACCGCATGATTGAAGGCGAGTGGAATATTGAAAAAGCACAAGAGCTTATTACTGAAGCTGTAACTGCTTAACCTAAAACCGAATTACAACCATTACAAATACAAATAATTAAAATTAAACAAATGAAAAATTTAAAATCAACAGTACTAGTAGCATTTATTGCTTTATTTTCAAACGGAATTTTTGCACAAGTAGATGCAATTGACAAATCAGGTTTAGCAATTGGTGGATACGATGTAGTGTCTTATCAAAAAGACCATAAAGCAGTAAAAGGAACTGCCGATTTTACAGAACAAAATGACAAAATCACGTACCACTTTTCGTCTAAAGAAAATGCAAAAGCGTTCAAAGCAAATCCTAAAAAATACTTGCCACAAGTTAATGGATACTGTGCTTGGGGTGTAGCTGAGAAAGATTCTAAATTCTCTATCAATCCTGAAACTTTTAAAATTGTAGACAACAAATTGTATTTGTTTTTCAACGGAGATTTTAATGGATCACAAGTAAACACACTTGATATCTGGAACAAAGACGAAGCAAAATACTTAGGTGAGATCGATAAAAAATGGGCTGCGATTAAATAAGAAATACCACTTTTATATACCACCACAATTAGGACGCAAAGGGTTTGGCTGTAAAAAGCTAAACCCTTTGTTGTATGGGAACAAATCTAGAAACAGGGTTTAAAAACGGCCTGATTTCAGTACCTTTGAGATTATTATAAATTACAAAACAGATTCCTGATGAAAAAAATTTTCAAAATAATAGGCGCTATTGCCCTTGTATTAATTCTCTCGGTTGCTGCATTCCTATATTTTTCTAGCAAACCATTACCAGAAGGTGAAGCAGGAATAAAAGCCGAAGCGCTTACTGATAAAATCCAAACAGCAATAAATCAAAAAGCTTGGGATAGTACCGCCGCAATTGCTTTTACATTTAGAGGAATCCATCATTATGTGTGGGACAAAAAACAAAATCTAGTTCAAGTAAAATGGGACGACACTAAAGTGATTTACAACAACAAAACACTAGAAGGTGTTGCATATAAAAATAACAAACCCTTAACTGAAAATGATAAAACAGCAGTGATTAAAAAAGCAAATGATTATTTCAATAACGATTCCTTCTGGCTTATTGCACCTTTTAAATTGCGTGATGCCGGAACTACTAGAAGCATCGTAATTCAGGATAATCAAGAGGCTTTATTGATTACTTACGCCTCTGGCGGTAGTACTCCTGGAGATTCTTACTTATGGTTTGTAGATCAAAATTACATGCCAAAAGCGTGGCAAATGTGGGTTAGCATTATTCCTGTGGGCGGTATTGAAACGAGTTGGGATGATTGGCAAAATTTTGCTAACGGTCTTAAAATAGCCACCAACCATAAAGGTTTATTTGACTTAAAACTGGAGAACGTAAAAACAGGACAAACGATCGAAGAAGTAAATGAAGGCGTGAATCCGTTTACGGTTTTGTAAGTCTGGACTAAGCCATTATCCACAATCAAATAAACACAAAATTTAACCGCATAGAAACATAGAAAAAAAGAGAGCGATAGCTCAATTCTTGAGCTCACATAGCTCAGCTCTTCTATAAGAGAGTTGAACGCCTTTTAAAAGTTACAAAATGGATACTTCTATGTGGTTAAAAAGTCTTAAAATTGAATTATACCCAACGGGTTATTCTATACTAAAAAAAAGGAAACTGTACTAGTTTCCTTTTTTTATGACTTGATTTATCTAAAAATTCAACGCGGTACTGTGCTTGATTTCGCCCATCACAAAAATGGTTTGGGTATTCCCAATGTTTTCAATTGTAGAGAGTTTATTCATTACAAAATCTTGATAGCTCGCCATATCCTTGACCAGTATCTTTAACATAAAATCATAATCGCCCGCAATATTATACGATTCTATAATTTCGGGCAATGCTACAATATCCCGCACAAAATTGCTCCCTACGTTGCGAGCGTGTTCTTTTAACCGCACATTACAAAAAACAATCATGCCCAAATTCATTTTTTGTTTGTCCAATAGCGCTACATATTTCATGATATAACCTTCTCTTTCCAGTCTTTTAATGCGCTCATAAATAGGAGTCGCTGTTAAAAATAACTTACTCGCAAGGTCTTTTATATTGATATTTGAGTCTTCTTGAAGGTGTTTTAAAATCTGTATGTCGGTTGCATCTAAGTTTTCCATAGTGTTTTTTACTGCTAAAGTTATTTTTTGTACTACTAAACAATAATAAGTTCTGCGTAAAAAACAACATGCAGTTCATATTACTTAGTTATAGCGTAAAATTAAGTAATTAACACTAAGCTTATACCTTTGCTTAGAAATAAATACTAAAAAACATGAAAACAAATAACTTAGGGTTCCCAAGAATAGGCAGCAACAGAGAATTAAAAAAAGCAAGTGAATTGTATTGGTCAGGAAAAATCACTGCCGATGAACTTATAGCAACAGGAAAAGAGATCCGAATTGCAAACTGGAAACTACAATCTCAGGCTGGCATTGATTTGATTCCGTCAAATGACTTTTCATTTTACGATCAAGTTCTCGATTTGTCATTGACATTAGGCGTGATTCCGGAGCACTATTCCGCTTTCGCAAAAGAGAATTCGGTTCTCGATTTGTATTTTGCTATGGCAAGAGGCGCACAAAAAGAAGGTCAAGACGTTGCAGCCATGGAAATGACGAAGTGGTTTGACACGAACTACCATTATATCGTACCTGAATTTACTAAAGATCAAGAATTTAGTTTGTTTTCTGAAAAAATTATTGACGAATACAAAGAAGCAAAAGCGGCAGGTTTTCAAACAAAACCGGTAATTATAGGGCCAGTTTCTTACTTACTTTTAGGAAAAGAAAAACAAGAAGGTTTTCATAGAATTGACCTGATTAATAAACTACTTCCGGTTTACTTCGAAATTTTACAAAAACTGCAAGAGGAGCAAGTTGAATACGTTCAGTTTGACGAGCCATTTCTTGCCTTGAATCTTTCTGATACTGAAAGAGCCGCTTTAGTAACTACTTACACTCAAATCAACGAAAAATTCCCTCAGATAAAAATCATTCTAGCCAATTATTTTGATTGTTTTGGAGAAAATTTGGCTACAGCCTTATCCCTACCCGTACATACTTTTCATCTAGATTTAGTACGTTGCCCGTTGCAGTTAGATGATATTTTAGAATCTAATTTATTAGCCGAAACGACTTCACTTTCTCTTGGAGTTATTGACGGAAGAAATATTTGGAAAAACGATTTCAAAAAATCAGTAGCTCTAATTCAAAAAGCTGTTGATGCTCTTGGGTCTGATCGCGTTTTAATTGCACCATCTTGTTCCTTGATTCACTCCCCTTGCGACCTGGATTTAGAAACTAACGAAGCAACCCTAACTGCCGAAGTAAAACAATGGCTGGCTTTCGCCAAACAAAAAGTAGACGAAGTTGTCGTACTACGCAATCTAGTTTCGGGTGAAATTACCGAAAATGATCAAGCTATTTTTGAAGAAAACACGCTTGCAAATGACAACCGAAAAAAAGCAACCATAATTCATAACAAGGACGTTAAAAATAGAGTTGCCAATATTGTTGCGTCAGATTCACAACGAAACAATACGTTTTCAGTGCGAAGACAACTTCAAATTAATGCTTTACAATTGCCTTTATTCCCAACAACTACGATAGGTTCTTTTCCGCAAACGGCTGAAGTGCGTAGCTGGAGAGCCAAATTTAAAAAAGGTGAATTATCCCCTATTGAGTACGACAATCTTATTCGTAAAGAAACCGAAGAAACGATTCGTTTCCAGGAAGAATCAGGTATTGATGTTCTTGTTCATGGAGAGTTTGAACGTAATGATATGGTCGAGTACTTTGGTGAGCAACTGGATGGATTTGCTTTTACAAAAAACGGTTGGGTTCAAAGTTATGGTAGCCGTTGCGTGAAGCCTCCTGTTATTTATGGTGATGTTTCGAGACCACAACCAATGACTGTAAAATGGGCTGAATTTGCACAATCGCTTACGCCAAAATGGGTCAAAGGAATGCTGACTGGTCCAGTAACCATCTTGCAATGGTCGTTTGTACGTAATGATCAACCAAGATCAGTAACCTGTACTCAAATAGCTTTGGCAATTCGTGATGAAGTGGTCGATCTGGAGAAAGCAGGAATTAAAATCATACAAATTGACGAACCTGCCATTAGAGAAGGATTGCCATTGCGTAAAGAAGAATGGGCTGCTTACCTGGATTGGGCAATAAAAGCTTTCCGAATTTCCGCGAGCGGGGTGAGTGATGATACACAAATTCATACGCATATGTGCTACAGTGAATTTAACGATATCATTCAGAATATTGCTGATATGGATGCCGATGTGATCACGATTGAATGTTCGCGTTCGCAAATGGAATTACTAGACGCTTTTGCCGACTTTAAATACCCTAACGAAATAGGACCTGGAGTATATGACATTCACTCTCCACGTGTTCCTTCAAGTCAAGAAATGGTCCATTTATTAGAGAAAGCTGCTGCTGTAATCCCTGTAGATCAGCTGTGGGTAAATCCAGATTGCGGTCTAAAAACACGTCATTGGGATGAAACTAAAAAAGCTTTAATAGCCATGGTTCATGCTGCTAAACAAATGAGAGTTGCGGTGAGCGCAACGACTGTTTAATTAAATAACTAAGCCAAGTACATAACTAATTGAAACAATTAGCCCCCAATTTAAAAATTAAATCGGGGGCTTTTATTTTTTAAATTTGACTTTAAAACAGTAAGATTTCTATATATTAACTAATGTGTTTCAAATGACTTTTAACTTGTTGCCATGTATATAACTCGGTATTTCCTGTTTCTAAATTCTTAATTCGAATATCCAATTCGTTTTTTACATCCGCTGAAATCTCGAATTGTTCTTTAGAAACACTATCCCACAATTGTTCAGCCAAAACATTTTTTTCGGCATTACTGTATTTTGATAAATCTTCAATTTTCATAATTCACTGCATTCGTTTTGAATAGAACAAATTTGTACAAATATAATTTCTAAGACGAATTGTTTTTTTCAGCATGTACCAATAATTAGTATTCAGCTGATCATTAAACAACACAATGATTGTTCTATAAAAAGCACAAAACCTGTTTTATTAGCCCTGATTGCAGTGAAAATCCTTTTTATTTTTTCTTTAAAAATAAAAAGATTGCAACGGAAAGCAGGAAATAGCTCCAAAAAAAAGCAGCTACCAAATACTTGATAGCTGCTTTTTTATGTTAAATGAAGCTGTTAAATTAAGCCCCACACATTTCACAATCTTCTGGACCAGCATTTTTAGCTAGTTCGATCATGGCTTTGTATTCGTCGACTGTCATCTCAACTGCGGCTGCTACTGGAGCAGGAGCTGGTTTTGATGTGATTTCGATTGGTTCTACTTTTTTATCATTGTTTAATGTAAATTTAATAGCATCTACCGCAGCTTTTGTTCTTAAATAATACATTCCCGTTTTCAATCCTGATTGCCAAGCATAGAAATGCATGGACGTTAATTTAGAATAGTTGGCGTTTTGCATGAACAAGTTCAATGATTGTGATTGATCTACAAAATATCCACGTTGACGAGACATATCGATAATATCTTTCATAGACATTTCCCAAACTGTTTTGTACAATTCTTTTAAGTCTTGCGGAATATTCAAATCTTGAACTGATCCGTTGTTGCGCATCAATTCTTGCTTCAAAGTTTCGTTCCACAATCCTAGCTCTACTAAATCGTGTAATAAATGCTTGTTTACCACAATAAACTCTCCAGAAAGCACACGACGCGTGTAAATATTAGAAGTATATGGTTCGAATGCCTCGTTATTTCCAAGGATTTGTGAAGTCGAAGCTGTAGGCATAGGCGCCACTAATAATGAGTTACGAACTCCGTGCTCTACTACTTCTTTACGCAAAGAAGCCCAGTCCCAACGTCCTGATAATTCCTCGTCTTTCATTCCCCACATATTGTGTTGGAATTCTCCTTGTGACATTGGTGAACCCTTGAAAGTGGAATAAGGCCCTTCCTCTTTTGCCATTTCCATAGAAGCGGTAACAGCAGCAAAGTATAATGTTTCAAAAATTTCTTGGTTCAGTTTCTTAGCCTCATCAGATGTAAACGGCAGGCGCAACATAATAAAAGCATCCGCTAATCCTTGCACTCCAAGACCAATTGGTCTGTGACGAAGGTTTGAGTTTTCGGCTTCTTTTACTGGGTAGTAATTTCTGTCAATTACTTTATTCAAGTTTCTTGTTACTCGCTTCGTTACATTAAACAAGGCTTCATGATCAAATTTACCGTTTTCAACAAACATTGGTAATGAAAGAGATGCCAAGTTACAAACCGCAACTTCATCAGGAGAAGTATACTCCATGATCTCAGTACACAAGTTTGATGAACGAATTGTTCCTAGGTTCTTTTGGTTTGATTTACGGTTAGCTGCATCTTTATACAACATGTATGGTGTTCCAGTCTCGATTTGAGATTCTAGAATTTTCTCCCACAATTCATGTGCTTTAATCGTTTTTCTACCTTTACCCGCTTTTTCATAGCTTACATACAATGCTTCAAACTCATCTCCATAAACATCATACAAACCTGGACATTCATTAGGACACATTAAAGTCCAGTTTCCGTCCTCTTGTACACGTTTCATGAACAAATCAGAGGTCCACATGGCAAAGAATAAATCTCTTGCACGCATTTCTTCTTTTCCAGTATTCTTTTTCAAGTCTAAGAAATCAAAGATATCCGCATGCCAAGTTTCGATATAAATAGCAAAACTTCCTTTACGCTTTCCTCCTCCTTGATCTACGTAACGCGCTGTATCATTAAAAACACGTAACATAGGAACGATTCCATTTGAAGTTCCGTTAGTTCCACGAATGTAAGAACCTGTAGCACGTACATTGTGTATTGCTAATCCAATTCCACCTGCTGATTGCGAGATTTTTGCCGTTTGTTTCAACGTATCGTAAATTCCGTCAATACTATCATCTTGCATTGATAAAAGGAAACAAGAAGACATTTGTGGTTTTGGTGTACCTGCATTGAATAATGTAGGTGTTGCATGTGTAAAGAATTTTTTAGACATTAAATCATAGGTCTCTAAAACCGACTCTAAATCATCTAAGTGAATCCCTACCGAAACACGCATTAACATATGTTGTGGTCTTTCGACAATTTTTCCGTTTATCTTTAATAAGTAAGAACGTTCTAATGTTTTAAAACCGAAATAATCGTAGTTAAAATCTCTATTATAAATGATATGTGAGTCTAAAAACTCAGCATTATCAACAATTACTTTGTAAACATCATCTGCAACTAGAGGTGCATATTGCCCGTTTCTTGGGTTTACGTAGTTGAACATTTCTGTCATCGTTTCTGAGAACGATTTTGTTGTATTGGAATGCAAATTCGAAATTGCGATTCTCGCAGCCAATTGAGCATAATCAGGATGCGCAATAGTCATTGAAGCGGCAGTTTCGGCTGCTAAATTATCTAATTCAGATGTTGAGACCCCATCATAAAGCCCTTCAATTACTCGCATTGCCACTTTTACAGCATCTACTAAATCATTCAAACCATAGCATAGTTTTTTAATTCTATCTGTGATTTTGTCAAACATTACTGGTTCTTTGCGGCCGTCTCTTTTTACTACGTACATACTTTTGTTGGTTTTTTAAAAACAGAAAATCCCTTTCCTATTTTTTTGTTATTTGTATTACTTTTTATTGGACAATGCACCCCACAGCGCTGTCCTACTCTTTTTTTACAATTTTGTAAACCATGCAAAAAAGGCATAGCAATACTACTGCTGTAAAAGCAAGTAAATTTATATTTAGGACTTTTTAAAAACTATCGCTTTCGCAAAAGCCCATTCAATGTGGTATTCTTTAATTTTATAATTCGGATGCTGGATTAAAAATCAGCGTCGAAAGAAATTTTTTGCGCGTCACCATCCGTGTTCATTACACCAGATTTTTGGTATTCGGCTACTTTCTTCTCAAAGAAATTTGTTTTTCCTTGAAGCGAAATCATATCCATAAAGTCAAATGGATTTGTAGTATTGTATTCTCTTTCACAACCTAGCTCTACTAATAATCTATCAGCAACAAACTCTAAGTATTGTGTCATCAGCACTGCATTCATACCTATTAAACTCACCGGAAGCGACTCTGTAATAAACTCTCTTTCGATATTTAAGGCATCAACAATTATGCTTCTAATTCTTTCTTTTGGCACTTTATTCACCAAGTGGTGGTTGTGTAAATGTACCGCAAAATCACAGTGAACACCTTCGTCACGAGAAATCAACTCGTTAGAAAAAGTTAAACCTGGCATTAAACCACGTTTTTTCAACCAATAAATAGAACAAAATGCTCCTGAGAAGAAAATTCCTTCTACAGCCGCAAAAGCAATTAACCTTTCGGCAAATGAATCCGATTCGATCCATTGCAGAGCCCAATCCGCTTTTTTCTTGATTGCTGGAAAAACCTCTAATGCATTAAACAACTCATCTTTTTCAGCCTCATCTTTCACATACGTATCAATCAATAATGAATATGTTTCACTATGAATGTTCTCCATCATGATCTGAAAACCGTAAAAGAATTTAGCCTCAGCATATTGTACTTCGTTTACAAAGTTCTCAGCAAGGTTTTCATTTACAATTCCGTCAGACGCAGCAAAAAAAGCAAGAATGTGTTTTACAAAATAACGTTCATCATCAGAAAGCTTATTGTTCCAATCGTTTAAATCCTGTGATAAATCAATTTCTTCAGCAGTCCAAAAACTAGCTTCCATTGATTTATAAAACTCCCATATATCATGGTGCTTAATTGGAAAAATTACGAATCGGTTTTTATTTTCTTGTAAAATTGGCTCTATTTGCGACATTATAGTTGTGTGTTTTTTTAAAGATTTATACCAAAAATATTCCTGATTCGGTACACTACAAAGATTGTCATTTGTAGTCAGAAATGAAAGCCAAACTTATCCACAATCGGCTTGAGTTTTTAACAAATACGAAAAATGCAAAAAAAGATATTGAAAATTCAACATATTGAAATTCAATAAATTAAAAAATGTTAAAACGTGTAAAACACTGTAAAATATGGGGTTTTGAGATTATCTTAAAGCACGAAAAAGCAAAATATTTCAAGACCAATTTACAAACAAAGTAAGTAATTGTGTGATTTAATTTAACAATCAATACCCAAAATCAATTTGAGCATTGTATCGATTCTGTACTACGAATCTTTCAATTCTTTTGCCACTTGTTCCAACTCTAAATACCAGTCTTCACCAAATCTTCTCACAAGAGCTTCTTTGACAAATTTATATACCGGAACTTCTAATTCTTGACCTAAAGAACAAGCCGCATCACAAATATCCCACTTATCATAATTAACAGCAGCAAACTCCGTGAAGTCTTTTACCCGAACGGGATACAAATGACAAGAAACTGGTTTTTTCCAATCGATCAACCCTTGATTATACGCTTGCTCAATACCGCAAAGTGCCGTTTTACCGTCAAAAATGACATAAGCACAATCCTTATTATCAATTAGCGGTGTTTCTAAATCTCCATCAGTACCCGTTACCCAAGTTCCTTGCGCCTCAATTGCTGCAATTCCTTGCTTTCGCAAAAATGGTTTTACTTTTGGATAGATTTCTTCTAGAATTTTAGTTTCCTCGAGACTTAAAGGAGCACCGGCATCACCATCTACACAACAAGCACCTTTGCAAGCAGACAAATTGCACACAAATTCTTTACTTAATATATCTTCTGAAACGATGGTTTTACCTAATTGAAACATGATTGTTGTATAATAATTGAAGCGACAAAGATACTACTAAAGCGAGTAAGTTGCAAAGGAAAGACGCATTAGACCAAAACAAAAACTGCTAAAACTCATTATTATTAAACCACTATAAATTCAATAAAAAACAGACTCTGTTTTATTTAAGAAGTTTATTTCACTTACTACAAACCACCACCTATTCAACCTATTTATTTCTAAAAAATTAACAACAAATCACGCAATACACAAAGCTTCAGGAAATCAAAAATAATTGTACTTTTGTGCCCTAAAAAATTTAAAAATGTTTGAAGTAAGTTGGAAAGAAATCGTCACTGTTGGAATGGTATTGTTTGCCGTAATTGACATCCTAGGAAGCATCCCGATTTTAGTGGATTTGCGAACTAAAGTAGGACACATCCAGTCTGAAAAAGCTACTATAGCCGCCATGATCATCATGATTATGTTTCTATTCGTAGGAGAAGAGATGCTTAACATCATGGGAATAGACGTTAATTCATTTGCAGTAGCAGGATCCTTTGTCTTATTTTTTCTAGCTTTAGAAATGATTTTAGGAATCCGAATTTACAAGGACGAAGACGAATCAAAAACAGCTTCTATTGTACCCATTGCTTTCCCATTAATCGCCGGAGCAGGAACCATGACTACATTACTATCCTTAAAATCACAATACCACACAATCAATATTATTATCGCAATTTTATTGAATATGGTCGTGGTATATCTTGTTTTAAAATCCTCATCAAAGATTGAACAAATGTTAGGAAAATCAGGGCTTGGGGTTATCAGAAAGGTTTTTGGGGTAGTATTATTAGCCATTGCTGTTAAATTATTCGGTGCTAATGTTAAAGGTTTGTTTGTCTAGTATTTTTTTTTATAAATTTACCCCCTAATACAATCTCTAAGATCAAAAAAATTAGAGACTACTATTTTAAAAAAAGCTGAACTTTATTTTTATATTTCAGACTATAAAAAACAACCTTATGAAAATCTTTACTAGCATATTAGTAGTTCTAGCACTAGCCCTTATTGTTTTCAATATTACTTTGTTAGATTTCAAACACCCTTTTCAAGGAGATAGCGTAGTTGCTTTTATTGGAATTGCAGCTTCATTTTGTGCCGTATTAATTCTGCTGATCTTTAGAATGTCCAAAAAGATTGAAGAAAAAATGAACGACAAACTATAATATGTTTGACGTATTAATCATTGGTAGCGGTGTTTCAGGCGTGTCCTGCGCACTTATTTTGGGCTCAGCCCACAACAAAACTTTTGTCACTGATAAGAAAATCGGAATTTTTACCCACCAAAAAGCTTCTTCACTTCAAGATGCTGTTTTCAATAATGCATACGGCATACCAGCAGGAACTTTAGGCGCTACTTTATTAGTAGAAAGCACAGCTCAATTAGCAACTTCCTACCCGCATATTACTCAAATTTCAAACGAAAAGGTTCTAAAAATAGAAGGCACTTATCCAAACTTGACCATTACAACAAACAAAGCAAAATACAGCAGCAAAATGGTAGTAATCGGGATAGGAGCCGCGAACACCTTTGCCATTGAAGGAATGATGCAATATCTGGAACCACATCAAAAATCATTAGCCGCAAAACAGCGCATCCAACTCAAAAACATTGATCATAAAGTTACCGATGGAGTTTATGTTATAGGAACTCTCGCAGGATGGAGAAGCCAGCTTGCAATTGCAGCCGGTAGTGGTGCTGCAGTAGGTACAGATATTCTTACCTTATGGAATAATGACACCCAAACTCACGTTCACGATAGTAATCGATAAGTAGAGATTAGGTTATTAAAGAATTAATAGTAGATTTACGCTCTTACAAATCAACTTATGTTATCATTCCTCCGTGGGCTTTTGAGATTAATCATCTTTATACTGTACGTTTCTTTCTTTTCTTTTACTTTTTACGTAGTAAGTCTTTTTTGGAATGAAAAAACCAAGAATCAAAACGCGCTTGTACTACGCGATTTCATACTAAAAATAACCATTAAAATTTTAGGAATCAAAACGACCATCTATGGAGATTTACCTACTACACCTGGTTTAATAGTAGCCAATCACCGCTCGTATTTTGACCCAATTTTAATTGTGAGTCATATTCATGCCTATCCTGTAGGAAAAAAAGAAGTGGCTTCCTGGCCCCTAATTGGTTATTTATGTAAAATATCAGGAGTTGTATTTGTTGAGCGAGCCTGTCAAGATAGTCGCAATAAAACCTGTGAAATTATCAAGAAAACAATAACCGAAGGCTCATCAATCATCAATTTCCCCGAAGGAACAACTGGAATTCAACCCACTACTTTGCTTTTTAACTCCGGATCCTTCAAAACAGCTACTCAAATAGAAGCAGCTATAATCCCTGTAGCGATCGACTATAAAGTACAATCGGATGCATTTGTAAATGACGATACTTTTATACCGCACTTTTTAAAATGTTTTGGAAAGCGAACTACCGAAATAAAAATAACCTACTTCCCTCCTCTTTACTCAGACGACTCGGATTATTTAGGGCTTGCTGAAAAATTGCAAATCCAATAAAACAGAGGTATTTAGAGCTACTTTTTCTTGTTTAAATGCAAAGA
>NZ_JACRUK010000015.1 GCF_014305155.1 Flavobacterium muglaense | reverse complement strand
TTTGTATTGTGTTGGTTTAACCACGGAGGTCACTAAGTTTTTTTGTATTGTGTTGGTTTAACCACGAAGGTCACTAAGTTTTTTGTATTGTGCGGTTTAACCACGAAGGTCACTAAGTTTTTTGTATTGTGTTGGTTTAACCACGAAGGTCACTAAGTTTTTTGTATTGTCGGGTTTAACCACGGAGGTCACTAAGTTTTTTTGTATTGTGTTGGTTTAACCACGAAGGTCATTAAGGTTTTTGTTGTATTGTGGGTTTAACCACAAAGAGCACAAAGGAGTTTCGCGAAGGACACTAAGGTTTTGTTGTATTGATAACGATAAAGGGCATTACGGGCTTTGTACGAAGGGTTAGGTGTATTTAGGGTGATCCTATTTGGTAAGTTTTGGTCTTACTGCTTCACTGTTTTTACTGTTTTACTGTTTTACTGTTTCACTGTTTTCACTGTTTTCACTGTTTTCACTGTTTTTTTGCGATATATGCTTGGTGAAAGATGTTGTGTAATTGTAGCTTTTATCGTTAAATTTTCTCTAAATGATTTCTTTTTAAGAATAATGTCAATGGATTTGCTATTTTTGAACACATGAAAGTATTTAAGATTATTTTTTGGACATTTTATCGCATTTGGTTTTACATCGTAATGGCAATCCCTATTTTGCTAATGTTGCCTTTTCTAGTGGCTTCTATTTTGACCGAAAGTGGTTACCCGTACTTTTTTAAAATGGCGCGTATTTGGGCTAGATTCATATTGTTTGCAATGGGATTGTACTACAAAGTGGAACGCGTTCAAAAATTAGAACCCAATAAAAGCTACATGATTGTGGCCAATCATACTTCGATGCTTGACATTATGTTAATGCTGGTATTGATCAAAAATCCGTTCGTTTTTGTTGGAAAGCAAGAATTATCTAAGATTCCACTGTTTGGTTTTTTCTATAAAAGAACATGTATTCTTGTGGATAGAGGCAACTCTAAAAGCCGTATGGAAGTGTTCAATCAGGCGCAAAAAAGAATTAGTCGTGGCTTGAGCGTTTGTATTTTCCCGGAAGGCGGTGTTCCAGATGATGAATCGATTGTATTGGATACCTTCAAAGATGGTGCTTTTAGACTAGCGATCGAACATCAAATTCCTATCGTTCCCATTAGTTTTGGTGACAATAAAACCCGTTTTTCGTACACTTTTTTTAGCGGTAGCCCGGGATTGATGCGTGCCAAGATTCATCAGGTTATTGAAACGAAAGGCAAAACTTTATTAGATCGAAAAGAAATTCGCGAACAAGTACGAACTGTAATTTACGATCAATTAATCGATTTTGAAACTACTAAAAAGAGTAGCTTACCCCAGAATATAACCCAATAAATACAGGTTTGTAACTGCTAGAACTGCCTGTATAGGTATTCAATTGGTACTTAACCATCGGTTCTAGGTTGATTTGGAACGCTTTTACAATTTGGTACTTAAAGCCCAAACCTAGATTTGTGCTAAAGTGAACGTCGTTTAAGTTTTTGGCTTCGCCCAAAGTAAAATCGGTAGTGCTGGAACGCAAAGCTATTTTGTTTTCGCTCAGAAAAAAAGTACTGAATCCCCCGATGAGGTTGATGCCAAATTTCTTGTTGAGCAGGGCATACGATAATTCGACTGGTACTTCATAATACCCCATTTTTTGATTGATTACGCCTGTTGCTGTTCTTGAAATTGCGGCAAGGTCTACGTTTCCTTGTGAAATACTCATTTGGTCTTGATTTTTCACTTCTATGGCAGAGCTGGAACTATAGGCTATGTTTTCTAGATTATTGGCCATCAAACTAGTAGAGTAACCTACATCATTAGTGTTGTAGTCTAGCGACAGTTTATTAACGCCTGTTCGCAGCCTGAGTTTTTTAGTAATGGCATAGTGCAGCCCTATTCCAAAACTCAGGTTCGTTTCGGCAGTTTTTGTGTTGTTTGCAAACTGTTGATCAATTGCCGATCCTGAGGCGCTAGCATTCAAATAAACTGGAGCTACAGTAGGGACAACTTGCCATTTATGGGCGATTTGTGCCACAACATTGGTTTTTTCTTGTTTCTTTTTCAGCAGTTCTTCCAGTTCGTTTGTTGGTGTAGGAACGACCTTTTCCTCTTTGGTATTCGTTGTTAGGGCTACAGTTTGTTTTTGACTCACAGCAGGAGTAGCAATGGTGTTGTCTTTTTTGGCAGCTAGCATTGTTTTGCTCTCCTTTTCAATGGTTGTTTGTGCGACGGCAGTAGTTCCAGTTGGCGAATGATTATCGGTAGCCGAAATGGTTTTTAGCGGTGAATTATTTTTTGACTGATAAAGCGCAACAGCAGTTTGAGGGTGCGTTTGTTGATTAGCGGTTTGTGAGGCACTGTTTGTGGTTTCTTTTTCATGATTGCTAACAGTTTTTGGGTTCGTAATGACTAGCTGTTGTTGTGTAGGTACGGATAAAACGGTTTTTTGGATTTGGTTTTTATTCGAAAGCGAATCAGCAACGGGGGCTGATTGCTCTACAACACTTGTTTTTATTGGTGAAACAGCTGTAAAGTTGAATTGGTTTACAGCAAGAATACCAAAAAACAAAGCCGCAGCAACTCCTGATAATCGCAACCAGAAAGGGATTATTCGTCGTTTTTTTTCTCGTAAGGCTGCTTCAATATTGACCCAAACTTGTGGGTCTGGTGTCGCTTCAAAATCCTTGAATTTTTCTTGAAACAGACGGTCTATGTTTTTTTTGTCGCTCATTGTGTCAGTGACTTTATTTCTATTTTGGTATAAGCTTCAATTTTTTCTTTTAAAATGAGTCTTGCCCGGGAAAGATTTGATTTTGTAGTTCCTGTTGTAATCTTTAGCATCTCGGATATCTCTTTGTGCGAATAGCCATCGAGTACATAAAGGCTAAAAACGAGGCGGTATTGATCGGGTAATTCTTGTATGATTTTCATCAAATAATCCAATGGTACATTCTCATCTTCTATGGCAACTTCTTCATCGGCTATGTTATCGTGGATAACTTCGAGGTAGCGAATGCCTCTGTACTTTTGCAAAGCATTGTTGATCATGATTCGCTTAGCCCAGCCTTCAAAGGAACCTTTACCGCTGTATTGGTCAATTTTTTTGAATATGATGATAAAACCGTCTTGAAGATTATCCTGTGCATCGGCATAATTGGGAGAATATTTCAAGCACAGCCCATAAAAGTTCTTGGCATACAATTGATACAATTGCTCCTGAGCTTTTGGATTGTTTTTTTTGCATTCAACAATTAGTTCTTCTAGTACCACAGCTTGTTTTTAGTGCTTTAAATCAATTAATAAATGTAACTATTATTGTTTAAGTATAAATTGCTGTTTGAAAGTCTTTTTTTCATCACCATAAAAAGTAAGATCGGCCGTGATTTCCCAGTTGGTCGTAGATAGCTTTTTGCCTGTTAGGGTACCCGTAGGCACTTTTTCTTTTAGACTTGTTTTTGGAAAAAAACAATAACAATACTTTGTGAATACTAGGTTTATTTGTGACAACTCGGTTCCAGAATAGGAGAAAGAGCTAAGGGTGGGATTGATTTCAAACTTTATGGTCTCGCCATATTCATCATCTGCAATTTCGGGTTTGTCAACTGCGTCATAGCGGTACTCAAACACTAGATTTGTGCCTGTTTCCACTAGTCCGTATTGGATATAACTACTGTCGTAAGTTGATAGCACCAGTTTTTTATTTGCAAAAAAAGAATAAGAATAAGTTCCGGCCTCTTTCTCCCCTGAGTTCTCTGTGCTGTCAGAACTGCAAGAAAATAGAATAAACGATAAAAATAAAAGGATGTAGTGCTGTTTCATATTCGGTTTTTTGGTAGGTTAAGGAGTAGATGCAGCAAGGGTAAAAAGGTTGCGTCTTGCACAGTATTTTTTTACAATACAAGACGAAACTGCTTAATAAACGAAGTTGTGGTTAATCTACTACCGGGATTTCAACTTCTTCAAAGATGTCTTTGCCAGCGGTATCCTTGCCTTTGTAAAACTTAAAAATGTATGAACCTGTGCTAGTCACATAAAAATTAAATGAAGCATCGGATAAAGGAGGGAGCGATTGCTCACAGATTTGACCCGTTTGTACCGCCGATTGGATGGCAATTGTACGTACATTCAAATCTTTGCTATAATAAATACCGTGGTACAGGTGGCAAGACGTGGGGCGCTGGTATTTTAATTTGATCTCGTAAGTATTACCAAGTTTAAAATTGGCAGGTACGGTGTAGCTGTCAATGGCTAGTACTTCGTAAGTGTAATTGTTTTGATTGTTGTCATCAATAGAACAGCCAGATAATGCAGTGATCAGGAGGAATAGTAAGGCTAGCTTTTTCATTTTCTTTCTATTTTTAAATTAGTAAATAGGGCATCTTTTGGGTGCAGATGCTTTGTTTACAATAGAGAAGTGTTTTTTAAAAAGGTTGCGTTAAGGGATAAAAAAAAACCCCGAAAATTTTTTCGGGGTTGCTGTTTTTATGCGTCTGCTAATTCTTTTATCTTTTCTTTGATTTTAGCTTCTAGTTCATCGGCTAATTCTGGATTGTCTTTTATTAATGATTTCACTGCGTCACGACCTTGTCCTAACTTGGTTTCACCATAGCTAAACCAAGAACCTGCTTTTTTGATAATTTCAAATTCGACAGCTAGATCTAAGATTTCTCCCGTTTTTGAAACTCCTTCACCGTACATGATGTCAAATTCAGCAATTTTAAATGGTGGCGCTACTTTGTTTTTTACAATTTTAACTTTAGTTCTGTTTCCAAGAACGTTATCACCATCTTTAATTTGAGTAGAACGACGAATGTCAATACGTACCGAAGCATAAAACTTCAATGCATTTCCTCCTGTAGTAGTCTCAGGATTTCCAAACATCACTCCGATTTTCTCTCTTAACTGGTTGATGAAGAATACGGTACAGTTTGTTTTACTGATCGTTCCTGTTAATTTTCTTAGAGCTTGTGACATTAAACGGGCGTGTAGTCCCATTTTGGAATCTCCCATTTCACCTTCAATTTCACTTTTTGGTGTCAAGGCAGCAACCGAGTCAATTACAACAATATCAATTGCTCCTGAGCGAATCAAGTTTTCGGCAATTTCCAGTGCTTGCTCTCCGTTGTCTGGTTGTGAGATGATTAGGTTTTCGATATCTACTCCTAATTTCTCAGCATAGTTTCTATCAAATGCATGTTCAGCATCGATAAAGGCAGCAATTCCACCTGCTTTTTGAGCTTCGGCAATAGCATGAAGCGTCAAAGTAGTCTTTCCAGATGACTCTGGTCCGTATATTTCTATAATTCTTCCTCTTGGATACCCACCAACTCCTAATGCTAAATCGATTCCTAAAGATCCAGAAGAAATGCTTTCCACTTCTACTATCGCTTTATCGCCCATTTTCATTACAGTTCCTTTTCCGTAAGTTTTGTCAAGTTTATCAAGCGTAAGTTGTAGCGCTTTTAATTTTGCTTCTTTCTCTGTACTCATCTTCTCTTTTACCTTTTCTTTCATTTGTATTATTTTATCGCTCTAAGAAATTTGGAGAACCCATTAGATTGCTACAATTTTCATTTTTTAAAATTTGATACTCGTAAAAATACTTCTTTTTTTAATTAAAAATTTCTCTTTTCAGAAGTAAATTTAATTTTACATGAACAATGCTTTCAGTTCTGAGGCTTCTTCGGGTTTTATTTTTCCGGCCAAAAGTAAACTCAATTGTTTGCGTCGTAATGCGGCATCAAAACGTTGTTTTTCTAGTTCTGTTTCTGGGATAATTTGCGGTACTTCGACTGGTCTTCCGGTGTCATCCACGGCTACAAAGGTGTAAATGGCTTCGTTTGCTTTGGTTTTGTTTCCAGATTCTCTGTCCTCTACCCAAATATCAATGTAAATTTCCATGGAACTTTTAAAAGATCTTGAAACTTTGGCCTCAACCGTTACTACGCTTCCTAGCGGTATAGCTCTATTAAACGCTACGTGGTTTACAGATGCAGTAACTACAATTCTTCTAGAATGTCTTCTTGCTGCAATACTGGCAGCACGATCCATACGAGCGAGTAACTCCCCGCCAAAAAGGTTGTTTAGCGGATTAGTTTCGCTTGGTAAAACTAAATCGGTTAATGTTGTTAAGGATTCTGAAGGATGTTTAGGTGTCATATATTTTTATCTAAATAATATTTTTAATTCAACCAGTATACCGCCATTACTGCTGGTATAAAGTATATAACGATGGTTCTTGCGCCATCATAATCTTTGGCTAATCGTTGCCCAAATAATAGCATGATCAAAGTGATACACGAAAAAACAGCACCGTAGAAGCCAAATAGGCGTCCGTTGTTGATGACTAATTCGATGCAACCCACCACACATAAAATACCCGAAATAAGTTCTAAAACTAAAATGTGCAATAAAGCGAGGCCTACATGATTTTTTAACGGTGTTTTAGAAAAATGTTCTTTCAACCATTCTAAATTATCTTTCCAGTAAAATAGTTTATCGTAACCAGATTGAATAAAGGAGATGGCTAAAAAGGCCAAAATTAATATGGAAGCTACATTGTTCATAGTGTTTATTTTTTATGAATTAAACGGGTAAGTTTTATAGATAAATCGGTTAAAATGATTTTTGCATTTCCGTTTCGTTCGATGTGATAAATCGCATCCGAAATTTCGGCGTAGATTTCGTGAATGTTATTTCCCGTGATAAAAGCGGCAAAACTTGCAAACTTAAAACCAATTTTTGATTCGAAATAAACCAATTCAGGTGTTTCATAATTCAGCAACAAAGCTTGACGAAACATCTCGATACAGTATTCTAAAAATTTCTTTTGACCTTCTCGTCCTAGGGTGGCAATTTTTTCGCTCCACAGGATTAAATCTTGTATGGCCGATGCATCTTTCTTGGCCCTAAAAGCCGCACGAACCCAAGTAATAAACCACTCTTCAAATGGGTATTCCTCATTGTCATCGTGTAATAAATGCAAGGCAACATTGTAATTCCCTTGTGCTTGGTGGGCAATTTTGGAAGCTAGACTAGGATCGGCTTGTTCTCTAGAGATCAATGCTTCACTTATAATAGCTTCGTTCAAACCGTTAAAATGCAATACTTGACAACGAGAACGTATGGTTTGTATAATATCTTCTTCATTCTCGGATATTAGAATGAAAATTGTTTTTTCGGGCGGTTCTTCTAATAATTTCAATAATTTATTGGAAGCTGCAATATTCAATTTGTCCGCCATCCAAACAATCATGATTTTATAACCGCCCTCGTATGACTTTAGCGAAAGCGATTTTAAAATTTCCTGAGCATCATCTACTCGTATTTCTCCTTGCTTGTTTTGAACGCCTAGCACAGAGTACCAGTCAAACAAACCTCCGTAGGGCGTTTTTAAAATGAATTCACGCCAATCTGTAATAAAATCAATGCTTTTCGGACTTTTTTTAACCGAGTCTGTAGTCACCGTAGGATAAGCAAAATGCAAATCAGGATGCGATATTTTTTGGAATTTTAGATTGCAAGATTCATTCGAACCATTGTTTTCGCCGTCTTGATTGTTGCATAAAATGTATTGTGCATAAGCAATAGCCATGGGCAATGTACCGCTACCTTCGGGCCCAACAAATAATTGTGCATGGGGTATACGTCCTAAACTAGCACTTCTAGTCAGGTGATTTTTAATATGTTCTTGTCCTAAAATTTCTGAAAACTGCATGAAGCAAAGATAACAGAAAATGGGTTAGTCAAAAGTATTACGGACCAAAGTTTATCAAAATTACCAACCAAAAACGGGGTTTTTTTAAAGTCGATTTTAACGATAAATCAATTCAGATTTTAGAGATGCTGTTGATTTGATATTAAAAATAGAGAAATTTTATTAATTTACATCGATTTCGTTGCTATAATTCAATTTTTTTTGCTTTTTTCAAATTTATTAATAATCTAAAAGTTCTATATTTGTTACTCTTTCAAACAAAACAAACTAAAAAAGAACCCAATGAAGACTTTAAATGACTTTGATTTCAAAAATAAAAAAGCAATTATTCGTGTTGACTTTAATGTGCCATTAGACGAAAATTTTAATGTGACTGATGCTACTCGTATCGAAGCTGCAAAACCTACTATTGATGCTATTCTAGCACAAGGTGGAAGCGTTATCTTAATGTCACACTTAGGAAGACCAAAAGGTGCTGAAGATAAATATTCTTTGAAACACATTTTAAAAACAGCTTCATCAATATTAGGTGTTCCGGTTCAGTTTGCTGCAAATTGTGTGGGTGATGTAGCTAAGGATGCTGCCGCAAATTTGAAAGCAGGAGAAGTTTTGTTGCTAGAAAATTTACGTTTTCATGCTGAGGAAGAAGCAGGAGATGTTGCTTTCGCAAAAGAATTAGCGTCTCTTGGAGATATTTATGTAAATGATGCTTTTGGAACCGCGCATAGAGCTCACGCTTCAACCACCATTATTGCACAGTTTTTCCCAACTGAAAAATGTTTTGGAACTTTGCTTGCTAAAGAAATTGAAAGTTTAAATAAAGTATTAAAAAATAGCGAAAAACCAGTGACTGCTGTATTAGGTGGTTCTAAGGTTTCTTCGAAAATTACCGTTATCGAGAATATTCTGGATAAAGTAGATCACATGATCATAGGTGGCGGGATGACTTTTACCTTTGTGAAAGCATTAGGCGGAAAAGTAGGTGATTCTATCTGTGAAGATGACAAAATGGAATTAGCTCTAGAAATTTTAAGATTGGCTAAAGAAAAAGGAGTTCAAATCCATATTCCTGTGGATGTAGTAGCTGCAGATGATTTTTCGAATACAGCAAATACTAAAATTGTCGATGTAAGAGAAATTCCTGATGGATGGCAAGGTCTTGATGCTGGTCCTAAATCGCTAGAAAATTTCAAAAAAGTGATATTAGAGTCTAAAACCATTCTTTGGAATGGACCTTTAGGTGTATTCGAAATGGAAAGTTTTGCTAATGGAACTATCGAATTGGGTAATTTTATTGCAGAAGCTACTGCAAATGGTGCTTTCTCACTTGTAGGTGGTGGAGACTCGGTTGCTGCAGTGAAGCAATTTGGTTTTGAGCACAAAGTAAGCTACGTTTCTACCGGTGGTGGAGCAATGCTTGAGATGCTAGAAGGTAAGGTATTGCCTGGAATTGCAGCAATTCTAGACTAAAATTATATTTTTAACAATTTTTATAGAATTTTTTAGTTGTAACGTATTAGGTTTGTATAAAAATGGAGTAGTAACCATTTATAATAAAGCCTGTTGACACTATAAAGATGAATATAAAAAATACCACAATAGCTTTTTTACTATTACTATCAGTTCCTTTGTTTTCGCAAGAAGTTGCCGAAAGCAAAGGAATTGCTGTTTTAGAAAACAATATCTCCTATCTTGATTCTATTAAAAAAACCTTTATCAAAGATGAAATGGCCGCTTGTGTGGACAGTTTATGGATGAAGGAATTGACAGATCTAAAACTGTACAATGAGATTACTAGCGATATTGAAAACAATAATAGTGACGAAAATGTAGATTACGAATTGCCTACGGAACTGCTCAAGTCAAGACTAGAGGCGATGAATGCCAAATCTCCTTTTAGAATCGAATACAATCCAAGTCTGGAAAACGTCATTAAATCCTATTTGAAATACAGGAAAAAGTCCTTTGAAAAATTAATGGCCATTTCGGATTATTATTTCCCGATGTTTGAAGAAGCTTTTGCCCAGAAAAATGTTCCGCTGGAAATTAAATACCTGGCTGTTGTAGAGTCGGCATTGAATCCCAAGGCGGTTTCAAGAGTAGGCGCAACAGGTTTGTGGCAGTTTATGTATCAAACCGGAAAACAGTACAATCTTAAAATTGATTCTTACATTGACGATCGCAGTGATCCGTTGAAAGCAACTGCTGCTGCTGCCGAGTATATGGCTAATATGTACGCCATTTTTGGCGATTGGGAGTTGGTTTTAGCTTCTTATAATTCGGGTCCTGGAAATGTTTCGAAAGCGATACGTCGCTCTGGTGGAAAACAAAATTATTGGAACATTCGAAAAAACCTTCCTAAAGAGACACAAGGATATGTACCTGCTTTTTTGGCTACGATGTACCTTTATGAATACCATAATGAACACGGCATACGTCCTGATAAAGGATTTGTTAAGCATTTTGAGACGGATACTATTTTAATGAAAAAACAAATGTCTTTCAAACAAATAGCCGATTTGCTGGACCTGCCTGTGGCTCAACTGCAAATGTTGAATCCTTCGTATAAACTTAATGTTGTTCCTGTCTATGGTGACGAAAAGCATTTTTTAAGATTACCCAAGGATAAGATTGCCTTATTTACATCTAATGAGGATAAAATCTATGCCTACATACAGCACCAGCTAGACGGTAGAGAAAAAACATTCGAAAACAACAGGGGGATTGCTGCTAAAGCGAATTCTGATGAAGGTACAACACGTACTAGAACCACTTATTATAAAGTCAAGCGTGGGGATCATTTAGGAAGCATTGCTGATAAATATGGTGTTGCAGTTACGGATCTTAAAAAATGGAATAAATTAAGATCTAATACTATTGCCTATGGTAAAAGTTTAAAAATCCTTTCGACCGAAACAGTGGCAGCAGTGGTGAAAAAGGAGGTCGTAGCGCCTGTTGTTTCTCGCGAAGCAATCCTGGAGAAACAACGATTAGCATCCATGAAATTAAAGATCAAGAAAGAGGCAGTTGCTGAAATTAAAACAAACCAAAATACTGGGTTTTACGTCGTGCAAGCCGGTGATAATTTGAATACCATTGCCGAGAAAAACAATGTGACTGTAGAGGAAATAAAAGAGTGGAATCACTTTACTACTGCTAGCGTTCCAGCAGGGAAGTCTTTGCAAATTGCTGCTATAATTACAGATGTAAAAGAAGCTGTTGCGGTTGCCGAAACCGTGGAACCGGTTGTGTTAACTGATATTAAATACACCGTTGAAAAAGGGGATAATCTTAGCAGTATTAGTAGAAAATTTGGTACTGCGGTTGCCGATTTAAAAGAGTGGAATAAAATCACAAACCCCAATTTAACCATTGGAAATTCATTGATTGTTGCCAAAAATGAAGTGGCCATCACGACAGAATATGCAACAGCCAGCTCTTTCAAGAAGAAAGATGTTTTTGCAACAGCAACTACAACAAAATCAGTTGATTATTATGTAAAAAAAGGAGACTCACTCTATAGTATTTCAAAAAAATATCCTGGGGTATCTGTATCCGATCTTAAAAAATGGAACGGAATTACCAATGAAGGCATCAAGCCAGGGATGAAATTGAAAATCAATGGATAGGCTGGTTTTGTTGTAAATGTTGGTTGGATGAGTTGTAAAATAGTAGTGTGATGTACGCAATCCCTGCGGATGCACTAGATTATATTTTGCCGGAAGGCATTCCATTTTAGCTAAATAAGAGCGATATAGCCGATTTTATTTTCTTAGATAATGTAAAAGCCATGGTGAATGGCATATTTATTGTTGCTAGTGCTAGTGTAACTCCTCCAAAATTTGAAAGTAAAGAGAGTCCTGATGGATAATGGAACAGTATTGTTATTCAGTTATTTAATGAAAAATCAGTAAATATATGTCTGGAATCCACTTCAAAGGAAGGTGGGATTTTTTTTAAACTATTGAGGGTTATGCTATTGATTTTAAAAACAGTAGAACGAAAAAGAACTTTAAGTTGTGAGCTTATTTTTTTTGTGCTCCTAATAGTGGATGTTGGTGTTTTTTATCTTTATTTAGTATTAATGTTTCTCGAAAACTCCCCAGATGAATAAAAGCTACTTTTTCTATTTCTTATTGCTCAACCTGATTTTTTCTTGTAAAAACAACCAAGATAGTACGCCGCACAAAACAACGGGTGTGATCAATACGATTTCGGTTATTATTGATGATCAGTTGTGGAACGGCGAAGTAGGAGACAGCATCCGAAACAAGTTTGCTTCACCCGTTATTGGTTTGCCACAAGAAGAGCCGCTTTTTTCTATCAATCAATACCCGGCCAAGTTAATGGAGGGTTTTATGACCGATACTAGAAATATTATTGTGGTTAAAAAAGGGGATGAAAACAAGTTTGAAATTGTAAAAGACCAATACGCATCTCCGCAAAATGTGTTTCATATTGAGGGTACAACTGCCGAATCTATTATCGCTATTATTCAAGAAAACAGTTCCGAGATCATTCGTTTAATTCGAGAAATCGAAATTCAGGAATGCCAACGCATTAATAAAAAGTCTTTGCGCGATTCTCAAATCATTAGCGATACTTTTCATGCTACTATTGATATTCCTTCGACTTATAATTATGTGATTCAAAAGAAAAATTTTATTTGGTTAAAAAAAGAAATCGTAAGTGGGAATACTAGTTTATTGCTGTACCAAGTGCCTTTAAACGCGATTAAAAAAGAAGGAAATTTGGTTTCAAATATTATCAGAATGCGTGATTCTATTGGTGCGTTGTACATTCACGGCAAAGAACCCAATACAGAACTTGTTACGGAGGAAGCTTATGCGCCTTATTTTTTCCAAATTAAGTTAGATGGTAAGCCGGCTTATGAGACGAAGGGGACTTGGGAGTTGAAAAACGATTTCATGTCTGGACCTTTTATTAACTATGCTATTATCGATAAAAAACGCAATAGAGTGTTGATTTTAGAGGGTTTTAGCTATGCTCCTTCCAAAGAAAAAAGAGATTTGATGCAAGAATTAGAGTCGATTATTAAATCGGTTAAAATAAATCAATAACAATTTGATACATTCGTGTTTTAAAATTGAAAATAAATAAGTGGTACCAATGGGAATACAATGGAAAATTAAGGCTTTTGAGGCACTTTCGGTTCATGAACTATATGATTTGTTAAGATTAAGAAGCGAGGTCTTTGTAGTCGAGCAAAATTGCGTCTATTTGGACATAGATGGCAAGGATAAGAAAGGTTTGCATCTTTTTGGAGAATATGAAGGGGAGATCGTCGCTTGTGTGCGGTTGTTTAAGCCCAGAATTAGTTTTGACAACGCTTCTATAGGTCGAGTGGCGGTAGCAACACAACACCGTGATAAAAAATGGGGTCATGAGTTAATGCGACAATCCATTGCTGCAATAGAAAGCGAGTTTAACGAGACCAAGATTACCATAGGTGCACAGCTGTATTTGAAAAAATTCTATGAAAGTCATGGTTTTGTACAAAGCAGCGAGATGTATCTTGAAGACGGTATTCCGCATATCGAAATGAAAAAGGAGTAAGACAACTTTTGGATTTAAAAAACCCCATAATCCTTTGAAAATAAGTGATTATGGGGTTTTGCAACTTTACATTTTTAGAATACTTTTGTAATTTGCAGTGTCATTTAAAATTGAAACTGACTTTTGAATCTCAGTATTGTTTTTAATGTAATATTGATAAAAACCTTCTTGATATTGAAATCTCTTGATGATTTCTTCGGTAATGATTTTTTTAATTTCGTCTTGATTTTTGTCCAGTTGCGTTTCTTCGCTTTTTTGAAGTGCAGTCAATAACTGCTGGTATTCGGCAAGAATAGAATCGTCAATTTTTTCTTTTTTGGCTGCAGCCAAAGTATTTTTTAACGCAATTTCTGTTTCGGTATCGAATGTGAATTTCTCCGTTTTTAAAAATTGTTTAAAATCCTGATAATCGGCAGCTGTAAACGTTGGAATCTTATCGCCTAAGTTAGGATTTTGATAGTAATAACGTGTTACATAATTAAATATACCATCGTTTTTAAGTAATGCATCTGCGATAGCGCTGGTGTTTGAATCCTTTAATTGTACATCAGGCAAAACTCCGCCACCATCATAAACGGTTCTTCCTTTGCGGGTTTTAAAAGCGTTATAGTTTTTTTCGGTGGTTCTAGTAGCTAGCCCGTTTTTGTCTTTATGGGCATAATCTAAGGCTTGAATGCAACGGCCGGAAGGGGTGTAATAACGTGAAATGGTCACCTTTAACTGAGTGCTATACGTCAAGTCAATAGGTTTTTGTACCAATCCTTTTCCAAAACTACGGCTTCCCACAATTACGGCACGGTCTAGATCTTGTAAAGCGCCCGATACAATTTCGGATGCAGATGCACTGCGACCATTAACAATAATTACCAGTGGAATTTGTGTGTCTATAGGCTCAAATGATGTTTTGTAAATGTTATTATGGCTTTCAATTTTAGACTTGGTTGTAACGATAATTTCATTTTTTGGAACAAATAAATTGCAAATATTCACAGCTTCGTTCAACAGTCCGCCAGGGTTTCCTCTTAGGTCAAGTACGATGCGCTCCGCACCTTGTTTTTTTAGTTCTAAAACAGCTTCTTTGGTTTCGTTGGAAGCTTTTTTATTGAAATGTGCTAGTACAATGTAGCCTGTTTTATCATCTATTTTAGCATAGAAAGGAACCGATTTTACCTCTACTTCATCCAATGTGATTTGGGCATTGTTGGTTTTTCCCTGACGGTTGTATTTGATGTCAATTTTAGTGTTTTTAGCCCCTTTTAGTAATTGTGAAGCATCTTCTTTGAAGTCGGATAAAAGCACATCGCCTATTTGTGTTATTTGGTCACCAGCTTTCAAGCCTGCTTTGTCTGCAGGAAAGTTTTTATAGATTTCTTTGATGATGAGTTTGTCTTCTTTGCGTGTTATTAATGCGCCTATGCCTGTGTATTCGCCTGTATTGTTGATTTTAAAACGCAATACATCTTGCTCGTTAAAGTAAACAGTGTAAGGATCTAGACTGGCTAGCATGCTTTTAATGGCTGTGTCCATCAACTCTCCAGGATTGGTTTCATCAACATAATTGGTGTTCAATTCCTTAAAAAGCGTCGTGAATATTTCTATTTGCTTGGCAATTTCAAAAAAGTCGTTTTTAAAACTGGTACCAACAAACAAAAAGGCTGAAGCAGCAACAGGGATGAGGTATTTTTTTTTAAAGTAAGAATGCATTATTTTGTTTTTTTGGTCTTAATTTTTTTTCTAATAAAGTATACAAGTCCGCTTGCTAGTATAGCGAAGGGCCAGATGGAAAGCAACCAGATAAAGAGGCCCGAAAGCGAGTTAAATCCAGAGGTAATGGCGTTCCAAATTTTGGTCCCGTACGAAATGGTGACACCGCTATCTACAGCTACGTTTTTGTAAAACTCGATGTGAATCGTGCTTTGAGCTACTCGACCTTGCAGGTAATTCATTTCTGCTTGTTTGGCTTCGATTTCTTCTCTAATGGCCGAAAGTTGTGTTTCGATTTCTAACATCTCCGTTACCTTAGTTGCCTTTTTTAAAAGTTCAAGGTAGCGATTTTCAAGAGTTTTCTTGGCTTTTAGTCTAGCGTCAAGGTCAATGTATTGTGCGGTTACATCTTCGGCAGTAATTTCTTTGTTGTCAAAATAAGTAACGCCTTTGGATATTTTTATTAAAAAGGGATCAAAGTTTTGAGAAGGAATACGGATGACTAGTTTCCTAAAAATGCTGCCGTAATCTTTACCCTCCACATCATTTTGAATACTACCACCACTTTCGGTTGTGCTTTTTACAATGTGCTGGTAAGTGGCGTTGAGGTCTGAGGTTTCAAAACGCAGATTGCCTTCCTTAATGATTTTTGTTGCTATCGGACGATTGTTTTGGTCTGCATTTGCAACAAGCGGTTGTACAAATTTAACTTGGTCTACCTTTGCTTTTGGGGGTAGAGCAATAGCTTCTATTTTAGAATCATATTCCTCGTCTGCCTTTTTACAGCTGGTAAGCGATAGAAAAAGTACTATAATGAGGATGGGTAGCTTCATAAAAAATGTATTTTAAAGGTTAAAAATACAAAAAATAGGTATGCTAGTCTTCTTTTTTTGTGTTTTGGGCAATAAACTTCTCGAACAATTGGATCGTTTTAGTGTTGATTTCTTCAAATGACAACCGCTCTTTAGTTTGATAAAAAAACATAAAAGCATAGGGTTTGTCAAGGCTGTCAATCAATAGGTGTTTATTGAGACGGTAAGTTTCTCGTAGCACTCGCTTGAAATAATTGCGATCGACTGCTTTTTTAAAATGTTTTTTGGAAACCGAAACCCCCATTTTTATTTTTTGAGCATCTACAGCGGTATCAGCACAATAAACCAATCGCAACGGATATTTTGACACAGATTTTCCCTCAGAAAATAATAATCCAATAGTAATTTTACTTTTTAGTTTTTCGTTTTTGGGGTATGTGAAGTTCATTTTAATCAAAAAAGGCATGGATTTCTAGAAAGCAAAGGTACAATTAAAGACTAAACCTATTATTGTTTACGAATTAAATAGCTCTAAAAATTTAATTTATTACTTTTGTAGTTAATTTATTTAGCATGCAAAAACTGATTTCGTATCCCATATCCGTTATTTATTATTTGTGTTTTGGTCTTACGTTGGTTATTTTTCATCCCATTCAATGGGTATGTTTTAATGTCTTTGGGTACCAAGCACATAAAAAAAGTGTTGATTATTTAAACTTTTTTTTGGTTCGATGTACAAACTTGGTAGGAACTACTTACAAGTTTGAAAATTTAGAAGGAATTCCAAAAGGAGTGCCGTTAATATTTGTATCCAATCATCAAAGTATGTACGATATTATCGCTATGATTTGGTTTATGCGTCGTTTTCATTGTAAATTTGTTAGTAAAAAGGAGTTAGGTTCTGGGATTCCTAGTGTTTCTTATAATTTGAGGCATGGAGGATCAGCGCTTATTGATCGAAAAGATCCTAAGCAAGCTATTCCGGCAATTAAAGGATTGTCTGAGTATATTGAGAAAAACAATCGTTCGGCAGTTATTTTTCCGGAAGGAACTCGCAGTAAAACAGGACATCCCAAACCATTTGCACAAAGCGGATTGAAAATATTGTGTAAGTATGCACCCTCGGCTTATGTGGTTCCTATTAGTATAAACAACTCTTGGAAAATGGTTAAATTTGGTTTTTTCCCTGTTGGTTTAGGAAATCGCCTTACCTTTGCCATTCATAAACCTTTAAAGGTTAGTGAATTTAAGTTTGAAGAAATTATAGCACAGGCTGAAGCTGCCGTAGTAAAAGCAATAAAATTTTAATTTATATAAAATGTCAATAAAAAACATTCGATTAGAAGTAATGCAGTTTTTGGAAAAAAACGTAGATAGTTTTGTTGATCAGTATTTAATACCGGTTGAGAAAATCTGGCAACCATCGGATTTTTTACCTAATTCTGAAGGGGAAAACTTTTTTGAAGAAGTAAAAGAATTGCGTGAGATTGCTAAGGACTTGCCTTATGATTTTTGGGTTACTCTTGTGGGTGATACCATTACAGAGGAAGCTTTGCCTACATACGAATCATGGTTAATGGACGTAGAAGGTATCGACCAAGTAGAAGGTAAAGGAAACGGCTGGTCTAAATGGATCAGACAATGGACTGGTGAGGAAAACCGTCATGGAGATATGTTAAACAAGTACTTGTATTTGTCTGGGCGTGTAAACATGCGCGAGATTGAAATCACTACACAACACTTGATCAACGACGGTTTTGATATTGGTACGGGGTCAGATCCGTATAAAAACTTTGTGTACACTAGTTTTCAAGAGCTAGCTACTTATGTGTCCCATAATAGAGTAGCGCAAATGGCTAAGAAATATGGTGACAACAAACTGTCAAAAATGTGTAAAATGATTGCTGGTGACGAGATGCGCCACCACCATGCTTATAGTGAATTTGTAAATAGAATTTTTCAAGTAGATCCAAGCGAAATGATGCTTGCTTTTCAATACATGATGAAGCAAAAAATTGTGATGCCGGCTCATTTCTTGAGAGAATCTGGTCAAAAAATAAGTTCTGCTTTCGAGCAATTTTCTGATTCGGCGCAACGTATTGGGGTTTATACTGCCAATGACTATGTGGATATCATGCAAAAGCTAATTGATAAATGGGAAATTGATAAGATCTCTGGTTTAACAGATGAAGCTGAGAAAGCACGTGATTACCTGATGAAATTGCCAGGAAGAATGGCAAGAATTTCAGAGCGAATTGTTATTCCTCAAGAGTCGCACATTTTCAAATGGGTAGAACCTGCAAGATTGTAAGCACAGCAAAGTAATTAGATTCAAAATATAAATGTTGGTTTTTAAGGTGGTATAGCTTTGAAAATCAACATTTTTTTTAAAGTTATACAAATGAACAGTACAGATATTATTAGCAAAACCATCGCTTTTGTTAAAGAAAAACTCAATAATGCCGAGGGAGGTCATGATTGGTTTCACATCGAAAGGGTGTATAAAAACAGTCTTTTGATAGCAAGTGACGAAGTTTGTGATTTGACTGTGGTAAAGCTAGGTGCTTTATTGCATGATATTGCCGATAGTAAGTTTCATGGTGGTGACGAAACCGTAGGCCCAAAAACGGCTCGATCATTTCTTGAGACAGAGGATGTTGCGCCAGCAACAATTGACCATGTGGTAAAAATCATTGAAAACATCTCTTTTAAGGGTGGAAATCACGAAAAGAACTTCTCGTCTATAGAACTAGATATCGTTCAAGATGCAGACCGTCTGGACGCGATAGGCGCTATTGGTATAGCAAGAACGTTTAATTACGGCGGATTTAAAAACAGAGCCTTATATGACCCGAAAATTGCTCCTAATACAAAGATGAGCAAAGAAGAGTATAAAAATAATGAAGCGCCAACAATCAATCATTTTTATGAAAAGTTGTTGCTCCTAAAAGATAAAATGAACACCAAATCCGGAACTGCAATTGCTGCCGAAAGACACCGTTACATGGAAGGTTTTTTGTCGCAATTCTATGCAGAATGGGATGGGGCAAAATAATGTTTGTGCGCGTTTTGGCAGAGACGCAGATCGTAGAGACGCACTGCAGTGCGTCTCTACCTAAACCGTGCGTCTCTACGATCTGCGTTTTTCAAAAAATTAAATCATTCCTTTTTCTTTCATTTCAATAATGACATCTGATGCATTCTTGAATGTAGGCGCTTGTTCGATTATGCTGGCTACTCTTTTCTTGTTTAATTTGAAGGTAATGTCGTTTTCTGTAGTGAATAACAATGCGGTTAAAAACGGATTGTTCATGTACGGAAACAAAATCGCATAAGCATCTTCTACCGAGTGAAAACTCTCTACTTCTTCTGTTTTATAACGAGCAATTACAGATAAGGTAAAACCACCTTCGTCCAATAAAACGGGTCTGATGTAAATATTCTTCAGTTCGGTATCTCCAATAGTTTTAGCCAAAGTTAACTTGGCATAAGTTCCTTCTTGAATGCTTTTTTTTACGCTTTCCCAGAATTGGGCAAATATAGGTTCGTAGGACATGGTTCTGTTTTTAAATTTATTTTTCTCCAAAAAGTGTGTCTGCAAAATTAGCTTTTGTAGGTGTAAACAAGGATAGTTTCTATGAAAACTTTGTTTTTATCCTTTAATTCTACAATAAACAACATGCTAAAGTTCAGTATTTGGGCGTTACCGCAAGGGCCGGGCTTTTCGTTACAATCTTTTTTGAGGCAAAAAAAGCCTCAAAAAAGGATTTCCACTGCAATCCCTAACGCAAAAGGCTATGTACAATAGAATCAATTCGTTTTTATAAATAGAAAACCGCAGATTCATAGCTTTATTCACTGTGAATCTGCGGTATATTTTTCATTTACTAGTCTATTCTCCTGTAAAAACAGCTTTTCTTTTTTCGATAAAAGCAGTAGTTCCTTCTTTAAAATCTTCGGTACCAAAGCATTTTCCAAAGGATTTAATTTCCGTTTGGAAACCATTTTCGCCTTCTTTAAAGTTAGCATTCACTGCGTTGATCGCCATACTAATTGCTACAGGTGAGTTTTTCATGATTTTTTGAGCAATTCCATTACAGAAAGACAATAACTCCGCTTGAGGAACAACGTGGTTGACTAAACCAGTTCTATGCGCTTCCTCGGCGTTTACCATTCCAGCAGTCATAATCATTTCCATAGCGCGTCCTTTACCAATTAACTGAGGTAAACGTTGTGTTCCTCCGTATCCTGGAATAACTCCAAGGGAAACCTCTGGCAAGCCCATTTTGGCATTGTCTGATGCTACTCTGATGTGGCATGCCATCGCCAATTCTAATCCTCCACCCAATGCAAAACCATTTACGGCTGCAATAACAGGGATTTTAAGGTTTTCAACAAAGTTGAATAAGATGTCTTGTCCTTGAGCGGCAAGTTGAACGCCTTCTTCAACTGAGAAGTTAGCAAATTCAGCAATATCAGCTCCAGCTACAAATGCTTTCTCGCCACTTCCTGTTAGGATAATAACGCGTACATCATAACTTTTTTCCAATTCTTGAAAAGCTTGGTGCAGTTCTTCAATTGTCAATTTGTTTAAAGCATTCAGCTTAGTTGGACGATTGATTGTAATCGTTGCAATGTTATTTTCAGTATTTACAAGTATGTTTTCGTAGTTCATTATACTAATTTAAGAGTTAATTATAGGCAGGGAAACGGTAAAAGTGGTTCCTGTACCATATTCTGATTCAAAGGTAATTGTTCCTTTATAATTTTCAATAATATTTTTAATAATACCCAATCCAAGTCCCATTCCGCTACTTTTAGTAGTGAACTTGGGTTCAAATATACGACCAGTGTCGGCTGCTTTTATTCCTATTCCGTTGTCTTTAACCAGGATGAGTACCTTTTGGTCTACTTTTTTGACGGTCACGTGGACGGTTTTATTTTCCTGCTGTTCCGGTATGGATTGAATGGCGTTTTTAACCAAGTTGGTAATGATTCGAATGAGCTGCGTGCGGTCTATTTTCGAAATAATTTCAGGAGATTCACTTTCAAAAACAATTTGCTCTTCATTGAAAATGTCCAAAGTCAGTTCGACTACTTCAACCACATTTAAGGTTTCGTTTTGCTGTGCTGGCATCGAAGCAAAATTAGAGAAGGCCGATGCCACTGCATTCATTGTGTCTATTTGCTGAATCAATGTTTCCGAATAATCATTCATTTTCTGTTTGATATTGGGATCCGCCGGGTCAAAACGGCGTTGAAAACTTTGTACCGTCAATCGCATGGGTGTTAGCGGATTTTTAATTTCGTGTGCGACCTGTTTGGCCATTTCGCGCCAAGCTTCTTCTCTTTCGCTTTGGGCTAGCTTTACGGCACTAATTTCCAGTTCGTCAACCATTCGATTATAAGCAGATATTAGTAAATTGATCTCTTTACTGCTAGCTTCTAGTACAATCTTTTTGTTTTTTTGATTTAAGCTTGTTTCATACAATCGGTCAGAGATCGTCTTTAAGGATTTTGTTATGTATGACGATAGAAAGTAAGCGAGTGCAAATGCAACTAGCAACATAAAGGAATACACTTGCCCTAAACGGATCAGGAAACTATTTAATTCCTTGTCATAAAATCCGTCATCTTCAAGATAGGGTAGGTTTAAAACACCTAGAGGTTTGAATTTGTCGTCCTTGATTTGTGTAAACGAAGAGCGATTTTTAACTCCATTAATGGTTTTTATATCTACGTACCGTTTTTCGATAGAGGAACGTACGAGTTTTAGAATGTATTTTGGAATAGGTGGAGATACCTTGTCGACAGAAAATGATTCTTTGGATGATTTTAGTAATTGACCATTTAAGCTGTAAATGTTGATTTCGATATTGTGAATATGTGCAAGTTCATGAATTTTATCCTTGAAAATTAAATCTAGATTTTCTGTAGTCAAGGGATAAGTCGTAGTCGAAAGCACATAATTGATGTGTTCTCGAACAGCGTTTTCTTTGCGCTCTAGTCGTTCTTGGTGGTATTCTTTGGCTTCGTTTTTAAACTGTATGATCGAAATGGAAGCAAGTAAAATCGAGGCGACAATTATCAGTACGATCATCGAAAGGAAAATTCGAATTCGCAGAGAAAGCATCGATAACTTGAACCCTTTAAACATAATTATGATTGATTTTTTTCTCGAATTCTTTTATAAAATTTAAACCCTAACATGATTAAACTCGAAAACAAAATGATTCCGATTACACCGTAAATCCAATTGACAGCATTCTTTAAAACAACTAAAAAAACAACTGCAAAAAGAATGATGGTTGCACCTTCGTTCCAGATACGCATGTAATTAGAACTGTATTTCACTTCGTTGTTTTGCAATTGTTTGAAAATTTGGTGGCATTTAGCATGGTACAAATACAACACAAAAACAAAGCCAAGTTTCACATGCATCCAAGGCATTTGTAGCCAAGCATTTCCCATTGCTGTAAAAAACAACATCCAGAAAGCAAAAAAACTAGCCAATATTGCCGATGGCCAGGTGATGATGTACCACATGCGGTAGGTCATTATTTTAAATTGCTTTTGTAAAATCTCTTTTTCGGGTGAGGGTTTTTCGGCTGCTTCAATTTGGTAAACAAAAAGGCGAACGATATTGAATAGCCCAACAAACCAAGTGATTACAAATATAAGGTGCAGTGCTTTTAAGGTGTTATAATATTGATCCATTGTTGATTTTTGACAAATTAGTATTCATTTCTTTTTTTAGAAAATAACCTGTAATTAAAGTGGAAAGCACATCTGCAATAGGGAATGATATCCAAACTCCAAAAATACCGAAAAAATTTGGGAGAATGAGTACCAGCGGAATTAAGAAGAATCCTTGTTTGCTTAAAGTTAAAAAGAGTGCTTTTTTGGCTTTTCCAGCTGCTTGAAAGTAAGCTGCTCCAATTAATTGAATAGCAATTATGGGTGAGGCAGCAAAAACCCATCGTAAAGCAGTAGGCGTTTGGGCAATAACGGTAGGGTCAGTCGTGAAAACCGCTACTATAGGTTGAGCAAAAAACAGTATAAATACAAAGATGATCGCTGCTAAAAGTGCTGCGTATTTAATCGAAATCTTGATGCTTTCCTGTACTCGACCATAATTTTGAGCGCCGTAATTGTAGCCTGCAATTGGGATAAAACCTTGGGTAATTCCTAAAACGGGAAATAAGGCAAACATTAACATTCGACTAATGATTCCATAAATTGCTAGGGAATGCTCTCCTCCGTAGGTGTACAAAGTATGATTTAAAATAATGGAGAGTATACTTACCACGCCTTGTCTCGAAAAAGTAACAAAACTGAGTTCGGTTATTTCTTTTACGACAGGGAAATTAAATCTAAAATGTTTGAGTTCTAATTTGAGCTCGCTCTTGTAGAGAAAGAACCACAACACAAATAAAAAGCACATAAAATAAGAAATCGATGTGGCAAGTGCAGCGCCAAACATGCCTAAATTCATGATTTTGATAAAAACAACATCTAAAATAATGTTTACAAAGGCAGGAATAATCATGGCGTACATGGCAAATTTTGCTTTCCCTTCGGCTCGAATGATGTTGTTTCCCATCATGCAAAGTGCCAAAAAGGGAACCGATAAGATGATCGGAAAGAAAAATTCGGTTGCTGGTTGTACAATGGCACCTTTGGCACCAAAAAGCAATAACATATCGGCACTAAAAAACATTCCCAATACTACAAATACAAATGCCAATAAAAAGGTCATCATGATTTGATTGGCAAATGTTAACAGTGCTTTTTCTTTGTCATTAGCCCCTAAAGCTCTAGAAAGTACGGAACCGCCACCCACACCAATTGCCATTCCAAGTGACGAAATGAAAAAAGTGATGGGTAAAACTACGGTAACAGCTGCAATGGCTAAGGAGCCAATCCATTGTCCTACAAATATAGTATCAATCAAGATATTAACCGACATGAATAGGATCCCTATTGATGCCGGAACAGCTTGTTTAATAAGTAGTTTTTTTATGTTTTGAGTTCCTAATTCCTCGGCAGATACAGCCATTTAGTATTGTAAATTTTTTGAAATTGACCAGGTGTTAATCCAGTTGCTTACGGTATTACACCATTCGTCACTATCATTTAAACATGGAATTGCTAAAAATTGTTCACCGCCATGTGCTTTAAATTCATGGTTGGCTTCCATGGCAATTTCTTCTAATGTTTCTAAACAATCAGAAACAAAAGCAGGAGTTACAACAGCTAATTTCTTAATTCCTTTTTCGGGCATTTTGTTTACTTCAACATCAGTGTAAGGTGTTAACCATTTGTCACCTGCTAAACGAGATTGGAATGTTTGGCTGTATTTTCCTTCTGGAATACCTAATAATTTTACGACCTGTTTAGTGGTTTCATAACATTGATGGCGGTAGCAAAACTCATGTGCCGGTGAAGGGGTGTTGCAGCAAGAACCGTCAATTTTACAGTGTGATTTGGTTACATCTGTCTTACGGATGTGACGCTCTGGAATCCCGTGGTAGGAGAATAAAAGATGATCATAGTCAAAATTTGCCAAATGTCCTTTGATAGAATCAGCTAGATTTTTCAAATAATCAGGTTTGTTATAAAAGGCAGGAACCGATGTGAATTTCATTTCTGGGAAATGTTTTTTACGCAATTCTTCAGCCAGTTCTAATATTGTAGTCGTTGATGCCATGGCATGCTGTGGGTACAATGGAAAAAGTAAAACCTCTGTAACACCTTTGTCACGCAGTTCTTGTAGTCCAGATAAAATAGATGGATTTCCGTAACGCATGGCTAGTGCCATTGGTGCTTCAACTTGTTCTTTTACTTTGGCAAACATTCTTTTAGAAATCACCACTAATGGAGAGCCTTCGTTCCACCATATTTTGGCGTAAGCAGCCGCTGATTTTTTAGGTCTTGTTTGTAAAATAATTCCGCGAACAAGCAATGCTCGTAATAAAAACGGAACGTCAATTACATATTTATCCATTAAAAACTCATCTAAATACGGTTTAACATCTTTGGGAGTAGGACTTTCAGGAGATCCAAGGTTTACTAATAATACGCCTTTCATGGTTTGATTTTTTGTTTACAAAAGTAATGAAACATACTTTTTTATAAATTGTGATTAACTATTTTTTATTTATTGTTTAATATATAAAATCAATGTCATCTAAGTGTTGGGATTGATAGACATTAAATATTTCTTTGGTGTGGTTGCAAATTTTTTCTTGAATGCAGCAATAAAGTGGCTTCCGGTGCTGTAGCCAATTTTTAAACCTACCTCATTTACATTATAAGAACCGCTATCGAGCAGTTTTCGAGCAAAATCCATTTTGTAGTCGAATAAAAAACCATAAACAGTATCGCCATATATTTGCTTGAAACCCATTTTCAGTTTCTTTAAATTCAAACCTATTTCATCAGCTAATTCTTGTAAGCCTGGTGGTTCGGCCATATTGGCGATGATGATTTCTTTGGCTTTTCTGATTTTCATTACGTTGTCTTCGTCTATTAAAAACGGACATTGTTCTGCATTAGGATCTTCAGTTCGATTAAAATACAAGCTCAATAGCTCGTATCCTTTTCCTTTATAATACAGGTTTTTTATCGAAGGATGTAAGTTGTAATGAAACAACTGACTGAGTACAATAGCCATTGATGGGCTAATGTTTCCTTCGTTATAGTATTTTTTGTCCTTATTCTCTCCACTTAAAAAGGTAATATAGTCTGCTTCTGAAGAAAACAACGCGTGAAATTTTTTGATCGAAATAATTACAGATATCACCCAGGAGTTAGGTGCTAATTCCAGATTTAAGGGTAATTCTTTTTGTGGATTATAGAGTAACAACGACTTTTCTTCCTTCAAGTCTAGCGCATAGTTTCCTTGATTGAAAATGAATTTAGCGCTTCCCTTTAGTCCAAAGTGAAACTGAATCAATCCACTGCTTACTTCACGTTGGGCATTGAAAGTTTCTAAGCCGTCATTTTGAAAGCGAATGAGCGTAAAATCATCCTCTATTTTTATAATTTCTTGTGAACCCATAGCGACATTTTTTTAATGGTAATATGATAATTATCAATATTAATTATTTAGAATTGTTCTAAATTACTTAGGCTGTATAACTTGATTTCAGTACAAAAATAGCGTTTTTTGTCTATTTTGAGCCGTTTAGAATCAAAAAAACATATAGCGACACAAAAAGTACTTACAGCGTTACTTTTATAGAAGCTATAGTGATAATTTTGTTCGACTTTCTGGAAAAGTATTTATATGGAAAATAATAACCTTTCAAAACATCACTATTTTTATTCTGTTGGACTAAGCTACAAAAAAGCGGATGCCGAAATGAGAGGTAAATTTAGTTTAGATACTTTAGCAAAAATACGTTTGCTAGAACAAGCCAAAGCCGATGGAATCGAGAGTTTGATCGTGACTTCGACTTGTAACCGAACTGAAATATACGGCTTTGCTGAGCATCCTTTTCAATTGATAAAATTGATTTGCGAGAACAGTAATGGTAGTGTCGAAGAATTTCAAAAAGTTGGTTTCGTCTACAAAAATCAAGAAGCAATAGGTCACATTTTTAGAGTTGGGACTGGTTTGGACAGTCAGATTCTAGGTGATTTTGAGATTATATCTCAAATACGATCGAGCTTTACACAGTCAAAATCGATGGGCCTTGCTAATACTTTCATGGAAAGATTAGTCAACGCAGTGATCCAAGCGAGTAAAAAAATCAAAAACGATACAGAGATTAGTTCAGGAGCGACTTCGGTTTCTTTTGCGGCGGTGCAATATATAATCAAGAATGTTGAAGACATTGGTAATAAGAACATCTTGTTGTTTGGTACCGGTAAAATAGGTAGAAACACTTGTGAAAACTTGGTAAAACATACTAAGAATGAACAAATCACACTGATTAATAGAACGAAGGATAAAGCAGAGAAATTAGCTGGAAAGCTAAATTTGATTGTTAAAGATTATTCAGAACTTCATTTAGAATTACAAAAAGCAGATGTTGTTGTAGTGGCTACGGGCGCGCAAAACCCAACTGTAGACAAGGCTATTTTGAACTTGAAAAAGCCACTGTTGATTTTGGATCTTTCGATTCCGAAAAACGTACATGCTGATGTTGAGGAGTTAGAAGGAGTGACATTGATTCACATGGATTATTTGTCGCAATTGACAGATGAAACTTTAGAAAACAGAAAAAATCATATTCCTGCAGCCGAAGCCATTATCGAAGAAATTAAAGAAGAATTTAATGTGTGGACCAAAGGACGCAAGTTTGCCCCTACGATTCATGCTTTAAAGGAAAAGTTGAACGCGATTAAAAACTCTGAACTAAACTTTCAAAGTAAAAAAATAGCCGATTTCAACGAAGAACAAGCTGAGATCATCAGTGCTCGAATCATTCAAAAAATCACAACCCAATTTGCGAATCATTTAAAAGATGATGACACGATGGTGGATGAAAGTATTGAATGGATCGAAAAAGTGTTTAAAATTGGGTTAGCGGCAAAATAATAGGAACATTTCTTTTGTTTACCATTAAGAAATTAAGTTTCATTTAGTTTTAAATCAATATTACTTTATGTATGATGACTAAAAAGGAGGTTACGCAGTTGTCTTTTGAAATTACTGGTTTTGCCATAAAAGTTCATAAGAAATTAGGGCCGGGTCTTTTAGAAAGTGTGTATGAACAGTGTTTGAAATATGAATTAGAGAAGAACGGTTATGATGTCAAACAACAATTGAGTGTTAAAATCGTATATGATGATTTAGAACTAGAATCTAATTTAAGAATTGATTTGTTAGTAAATGATATAGTTGTAGTAGAATTAAAATCAGTAGAAACTATTTTACCAATACATGAAGCACAGTTGTTAACATACATGAAAATATTAGAAAGGCCTCAGGGTTTGCTAATAAATTTCAACACAACAAGTATTACAAAATCGTTGAAACCTTTTGTAAATGAATATTTTTCAATGTTATCGGAAGGATAAGCATAATACTTAATGAGTCTTAATTTCTTAATGGTTAAAAAAAAGGAACAATAAATTGTTAAAAAATCAAATGGTTCAAATCATTTGCGATAAATAAAAATGGCAGAAAAGACAATACGAATAGGAACTCGCGATAGCGAACTCGCACTTTGGCAAGCACATACCGTAGAAAAAAAGTTAAACGATCTTGGTTATAAAACTAAAATTGTAGCGGTAAAATCAACTGGAGATGTGATTCTAGATAAGCCACTTTACGAATTGGGAATCACCGGAATTTTTACAAAAACACTTGATGTTGCCATGATCAATGGTGATGTAGATATTGCAGTGCATTCTATGAAAGATGTTCCTACGGCTTTGCCACAAGGAATTGTGCAAGCTGCCGTTCTTGAAAGAGCCAATACACTTGATATTTTAGTTCATAAAGGCAACCTTGATTTTCTGAATGAATCAGGAACTATTGCTACCGGAAGTTTGCGTCGTCAAGCGCAATGGCTCAATAAATACCCAACACACAAAGTAGTTGACCTTCGCGGAAATGTAAATTTGCGCATGAAAAAACTCCAAGAAGGCAACTGGAATGGAGCTGTTTTTGCAGCTGCAGGATTAGAGCGTATTGACCTAAAACCAGAAAATTATATTAATTTAGATTGGATGATTCCTGCTCCAGCCCAAGGTGCAATGCTTGTGGTAGCCATGCAAAACGATGCTTTTACCTTGGATGCTTTGTCCCAATTAAATGATATAGAAACCGAAATTGTAACCTACATAGAGCGACAATTTCTTAAAACCCTAGAAGGAGGTTGCACGGCACCAATTGGCGCATTGGCACGATATAACGAACAAGAAGATACCATCCATTTTCAAGGGGTGTTATTTTCGCTTGATGGAAAAGAAAAAATTGAAGTAGACAAAAAGGTTCCTATCCAAGAATGGAAAAAATTAGGATTCTACTCGGCTCAAGAAATTCTGAATAACGGAGGCACAAAATTAATGACCGAAATCAAAAATAATTTGAAAAAATAATGAGCCAAATAAGTATTTTATCCACCAAAACATTGTCAGACGAACTAAGACAAGTATTTATTGATGCTAATTTGGATCTTTTAGAACAAGATTTTATCGAAATTAAAAACACCCTTTTTGAGCTAGATAAAATCAATAACAATCTGATATTTAGCAGCCAAAATGCGGTTTTAAGTTTGATGGAACAAAACGGTTGGGAAGCTTTGAAGTCCAAGCCTGTTTTTTGTGTTGGTATCAAAACCAAAGAATTATTAGAAGCGAATGGTTTCACTGTGGATGTCTATTTGGACTATGCATCAGAACTAGCGGAGATAATTACATTGATTTACAACCAAGAAAGCTATACTTTTTTCAGCGGAAACTTGCGCAGAGAGACTTTGCCAGAAGCTTTAAAAGAAGCCGGAATTACTTTTAATGAAATTGAAGTGTACCAAACCACTTTGGCACCTTTTAAAATTTCAGATCAAGAGAATTTTGATGGAATTATGTTCTTCAGCCCATCTGCTGTTGAGAGTTATTTATCGAATAATAAAATTAAAAAAGAGTTTTGCTTTTGTATCGGTAGTACAACAGCTGCCGCATTAGAAGAAAAGAAAATTAAAAACATTGTAATTCCTGAAATACCTACTGTCGAAGACGTGATTATTGAAGTAATTCAGCATTACAAGCCAATACCTGAAGAAGGTAACTAGAACAAAGAAAACAAGATAAACCATCAGCTAAAAGCCAAAAGCGACTAGCCAATAATAAGAAAATGATAAAAAACGACTTATTTTTAAGAGCACTTAAAGGAGAAACAGTGCAACGTCCGCCAGTATGGATGATGCGTCAAGCTGGTAGGTATTTACCAGAATTTATCGCTTTGCGTGATAAATACGATTTCTTTACCCGTTGTCAAACTCCAGAGTTGGCTGCCGAAATTACGGTACAACCTATCCGTAGAATCGCTCCTGATGCTGCAATTTTGTTCTCGGATATCTTAGTGATTCCACAAGCAATGGGAATTGATGTAGAAATGAAACCTAATTTTGGTCCGTATTTACCCAATCCTATTCGTACGATTCAAGATGTTGAGAACGTAATTGTTCCAGATGTACATGAAACTTTAGGATACGTTTTTGATGCTATTAAATTGACTAAAGAAATGTTGAATGATGAGGTGCCGTTAATTGGTTTCGCAGGTTCGCCTTGGACAATTATGTGTTACGCAGTAGAAGGACAAGGGTCTAAAAGCTTTGATAAAGCAAAAGGATTCTGTTTTCAATATCCAGAAGCAGCACATGTTCTATTACAAAAAATTACAGATACCACTATTTTATACCTAAAAGAAAAAGTAAAAGCGGGAGTAAATGCCGTTCAAATCTTTGACTCTTGGGGTGGAATGTTATCACCTGTTGACTATCAAGAATTTTCTTGGAAATACATCAACCAGATCGTTGAAGCACTAGCTGATGACGCTCCGGTTATTGTTTTCGGAAAAGGATGCTGGTTCGCTCTTGGCGAAATGGGAAAAAGCCGCGCTTCTGCATTAGGAGTAGACTGGACTTGTTCGCCTAGAAACGCCAGATACCTTTCTGGTGGAAACATTACATTACAAGGTAATTTTGATCCATCAAGATTGTTATCGCCAATTCCGGTGATTAAGAAAATGGTTCACGAAATGATTGACGAATTCGGAAAAGACAAATACATTGTGAATTTAGGTCACGGTATTTTACCAAATATCCCTGTTGATCACGCAAAAGCGTTCATTGATGCAGTGAAAGAATACAATCAATAATAGCAAATGCTAAATAAAGGAGTAAGAGACGAGAAGAAAGTAAAGATTGACAACATGTTAAGTACTTTACTTTCTTTGGTTTTTGTGCCCAAATTTTGGAATATTGAAGACACGAGTGTAATCGATAATCAACTGACAGATTTAAGTTTAAGTACAGCTATTTTATGTGAAATATCCGAAAGGGATTTAATCACTTTACTCTCTGGATACGGTTTCGATTGGGAGGATAAAGAAAGATTTGCTGATTTTTTAATGACCTACTCTAAGAATAATCAATTTGATTTTTTGGCGAAAGCCAATGCTATTTACAATCACATTCAAATGGATAGCAAAACATTTTCATTTGATATATTTAATAAAATTGCAGCTATTAAATCAAAAATATAAGGTAAATGATGTTGTCTGAAAATTACATTATCGATCAATTAAAATCAACAGATGCGACTAGATTGCATCTTTTTTTGTTAGATAATACCGCGCGTTTTAGTAAATTTTTCCCACTTACGCTTTCGAGTAATGAAACTATAGAAAAATCAGTCGCTTATATTGAAGAAAAAAAGGATGAAATAGAGCGAAAAATAAACTTTACTTTTGCAATTAAAGAATTGGATTCGCAAAAAATTGCGGGTTTGATTATCATTAAAAAAATTGATTGGGTTGATAGAATAGGTGAACTTGCTTATTGTATCGGGAATAATTTTGAAGGGAAAGGCTTGGTTACGAAAGCCGTTAAAGCTATTTCGGGCTTTGCTTATAATGAATTAGATTTGAAAACTTTACAAATTATCGCTCATAAAACGAATTTAGGAAGTTTAAAAGTGGCCCAAAATTGCGATTTTATATGGAAGCGAACGTTATTAAATGAATTTACTCCTACTGGAGAATCTCCATTAGATATGGAATTATACGAACACACAAATGAAAAATAAATTTTTTACCTACATACAAAACCTTCAAGACACCATCGTCGCAGGATTAGAGGCTGTTGATGGTCAAGCCCAATTTAAAGAAGACTTATGGGAACGCCCAGAAGGGGGTGGAGGAAGAACACGTGTAATCGAAAATGGTCAAGTTTTTGAAAAAGGCGGTGTTAACATCTCAGCAGTTCACGGAAAGTTGCCAGAAGCCATGCAAAAAATGTTTGGCGTAGGCGAAGCCGATTTCTTTGCCTGCGGACTAAGTTTGGTTTTGCATCCCAAAAGTCCTATGGTACCTACAGTTCATGCTAACTGGCGTTATTTTGAAATGTACGATGAGAATGGAAAAGTAATCCAACAATGGTTTGGTGGTGGTCAAGATTTAACGCCTTATTATTTGTTTGAAGAAGATGCCATTCATTTTCACCAAACTTGTAAAACGGCTTGCGATAAACACAATCCTGATTTTTATCCAAAATATAAAAAGCAATGCGATACTTATTTCTGGAACGCACATCGAAATGAAGCACGTGGAATAGGAGGTTTGTTCTTCGATTATTGCAAAGCTACTGACGAAATGAAAATGGAAGATTGGTTCAACTTTGTATCCGAAGTGGGGAATAGTTTCCTAGAAGCGTATGTTCCAATTGTAGAAAAAAGAAAAAACTTACCCTATACACCAGAACAGAGAACATGGCAAGAAATCCGTCGTGGTCGTTATGTAGAGTTCAATTTGGTTCACGACAAAGGAACATTGTTTGGCTTAAAAACCAATGGTCGAATTGAATCTATTTTGATGTCATTGCCACCTCATGTACAATGGGTGTACGATCATCATGCTGAAACTGGAAGCGAAGAGGAGAAGTTGGTAAATGTATTAGAATATCCAAGAGATTGGTTAGCTTCGTAGAAGCGACATATTTATAGCTGGAAGCAAAGAAGATAAATTAGTACAAGTATTAGAAAATCAGGTTGATTGGTTAGCTTCGTAGAAGCGACATATTTATAGAAATGGGATTTTTTTTTGATTGAGCTCCGTAGGAGCGTTATATTTATAGCATCCGTAGAAGCGACATATTTATAGCATCCATAGGGGTGTTATATTTATAGCATTCGTAGGAACGGTATATTTATAGAATACAGTTGGTGTTTTTATAAGAACCCCATAGGGGTGATATATTGTTTATTGACTTAATATTTGAAATGATAAATGGCTAATACGTACACTCAAATATATCTTCATATTGTCTTTGCTGTTAAAGGTAGACAAAATCTAATTTCTAAAAATTGGAAAGATGAATTATATAAATATATTACAGGAATTGTTACTAATGAAGGTCAAAAATTAATTGCGATTAACGGAATGCCGGATCACATTCATATTCTAATTGGATTAAAACCCAATAAAGCTCTGTCTGATTTAGTAAGAGATATTAAAGCCAATTCATCTCGTTTTATAAATGAGAAAAAATGGATCAATGGAAAATTTGAATGGCAAGCAGGATTTGGTTCTTTTTCGTATAGTCACTCTCAAATAACAAATGTTATCAATTATATACAAAATCAAGAAGAACATCATAAAAAGAAAACGTTCAAAGAAGAATAGGTTGATTTTTTAAAAGCATTCGATATAGATTATAATAATCAATATCTATTTGACGATGTATAATAAAATATAAAGGTAGCACCCCTACGGGGTTGATATCTAACGTAAATAACAAATTACTATAAATATAATGCTCCTATGGAGCTATAAACTAAAATATTATGTTCCCATTACACAGAGGCCGAAGATTAAGAACTAATGAATCCATTAGAAGTTTAGTTCGCGAGACGACATTAAGTCCGTCTGATTTTATGTTTCCCATGTTTATTGCAGAGGGAGAAAATGTACAAGTAGAAATTGCTTCCATGCCCGGAATCTTTCGTCGTTCGATTGATTTAACGGTCAAAGAAGTGCAAGAAATATATGCTTTAGGAATCCGCGCGGTCAACATTTATGTAAAAGTCAGCGAAGGCTTAAAAGACAATACAGGAAAAGAAGCTTGGAACCCAAACGGGTTGATGCAAGAAGCCATTCGCGCGATCAAGGCTGCTTGTCCAGAAATGATCGTTATGCCCGATGTGGCATTAGATCCTTATTCTATTTACGGTCACGACGGAATCATTGCAAATGGAGATGTAGAAAACGATTCCACAAATGATGCTTTAGTAAAAATGGCGGTTTCTCATGCGCAAGCAGGAGCCGATTTTGTAGCACCATCTGACATGATGGACGGACGTGTATTGCGTTTGCGTCAAGGACTAGATGCTGCCGGTTTCCACAATGTGGGAATCATGAGTTATTCGGCTAAATACGCTTCGGCGTTTTACGGGCCTTTTAGAGATGCTCTAGACAGCGCACCAAGGGAATCAGATGTTGTGGTGCCAAAAGATAAAAAAACGTACCAAATGGACTATGCCAATCGCATTGAAGCCATCAAAGAAGCGCTTTGGGATGTTGAAGAAGGTGCCGATATGGTAATGGTAAAACCCGGAATTGCCTATTTAGACATTGTGCGTGAAGTCAAAAATGCGGTGAATGTTCCCGTAACCGTTTATCACGTTTCGGGCGAATATGCTATGATCAAAGCCGCTGCCGAAAGAGGCTGGCTAGATCATGACAAAATCATGATGGAGCAATTGATGTGTATTAAAAGAGCAGGAGCCAGTTTGATTTCGACCTATTTTGCAAAAGAAGCTGCCATTCTTTTGGCTAAATAACAATCTTATTTTATACCAATAAGATGATATTTGTCATGATTTGTAAACCAATAATATCCTATCTTTGATAGTATAAACATTTATATCATGAAAAAAGTCGCAATAATTGCAATCGCATTTTTAGCTTTTGCTTGTAAAAAACAAGAAGCAGAACCATTTGGAAAACAAGAACCAGCTCCTAGTACCGAAGCTCCTTCAGAAGGAATGGCAGCGCAATCGCAAACACCAGAACAGTTAGGTGAAGTGCTTTTTAATGGAAAAGGAACTTGCGTGGCTTGCCACAAGATGGACACCAAATTAATTGGCCCTAGTTTCAAGGATATTGCAACAATATATAAAGATAAAAACGCAAGCATCATCAGTTTCTTAAAAGGAGAAAGTGAAGCCATTGTTGATCCCGCACAATTTGCAGTAATGCAACCCAATCTTGTGGTGACAAAAGCAATGAGTGATGACGAATTAAAAGGACTTGAAGCTTATATCAATTCTGCTTTAAAATAAGAAGCTATTCCCGCCATTCGCTATATCTCTTGTGGTGAACACCACCACAAGAGGATGCCGCTACTGTCGGGGCTAAAAAATAAGAACCATTCGTTTTTCGAGTGGTTTTTTTATTTAGAAAACATTCCAAAAACTTTCTGTACTTTGCAACTCTTATGCTAACACTATGGACACAGTACACATTAAAACACCCCTTGGCATTGCTACAATAGTTGGTGATGAAGCTGGGGTTTCATTAATTTCAGTAGCCGATGAAGGAATAGCGAGCATTGCAATACCAGATAGTTTACAAGAAGCGGTTTCGCAGCTCAATGATTATTTTGAAGGAAAAAGAACCCGTTTTGATTGTAAACTCAATCCACAAGGAACCGATTTCCAAAAAAGAGTGTGGAACGCTTTACTCGATATCCCTTTTGGAAAAACAAGAACTTATTTGGAACAAGCAAAAGCCCTAGGAGATGTCAAAGCCATTCGGGCAGTGGCTTCTGCTAATGGTAAAAATCCACTTTGGATTGTGGTTCCTTGCCACAGAGTCATTGGTTCTGATGGTTCACTTACGGGTTATGCCGGTGGTTTATGGCGCAAAAAATGGCTATTAGAACACGAATGCCCCACGCCACAACAAAGTTTGTTTTGAAAATGGAACACTAATTTCACCAATTTTCACCAATTAGATTAGTAAATTTGGTTACTTTTAAAGTGCTAAAAAGAGCTTGTGAAATTATTTTAAGTTTTCGTACTTCGTGTAAATTCGTGCAATTCGTGTTCAAATAATGCTATTATGATAGAAAAAATAAACCTCAATAACATTTTGTTTCTGGATATTGAAACAGTTCCAGAAGCCGAAGATTACAACACTTTAGATCCTGAACTCAAAGACCTTTGGGAACACAAAACACAATACCAGCGCAAGGATGATTATACGCCTGAGGAATTTTACGATCGTGCGGGTATTTGGGCCGAGTTTGGTAAGATTGTCTGTATATCTGTTGGGTTTTTTGCTAATAAAGGGGACATTCGAAACTTTAGAGTGACTTCGTTTTTTGGAGACGAAAAGAAAATTCTACACGACTTCAATAATCTATTGAACAATCATTTCAATCAAGCACAGCATGTTTTATGTGGTCATAATGCTAAGGAGTTTGATATTCCGTTTCTAGCGCGACGCATGATTATTAATCAAATTGCTATTCCAAATAAACTCAATCTCTTCGGGAAAAAACCTTGGGAAATTCCGCATTTAGATACCTTAGAGTTATGGAAATTTGGCGATTATAAACATTTCACTTCCTTAAAATTATTGTGTAAAGTACTAGGAGTCCCATCCCCCAAAGGAGATATTGACGGCAGTCAAGTAGGTCATGTTTTTTATGTCGAGAAAGATATTGATCGTATTGTAACCTATTGTGAAAAGGACACCATTGCTGTCGCACAAATTTTCTTGCGCTTACGAAGAGAGGATTTATTGATTGATGAGGAGATTATTCATGTGTAAATAATGGAAGTGCAAAAGGTTTAAAAAAGGGAATTAAATATAATTTGCGAATTTGCGGAGCATTGAATTAGTGGCTTTGCAAAAACCCTTTGTGTACTTTGCGGTTAAATATTTACATTTACAAAAATTATAAGTTATGGTATTGAGTAGATTTTGGTTGGTGATCTTTATTTCATCGATTGTTTTTATTGTGGTGAGTTTATTTAGCGGGAACAGTTACACGATCGATTTTGTCTTGAACGGTAAAAAAGACGATCCCATTTTGATTTCAGAAAAGTACGTGGATCAATTGCCTGCTTTTATCAAAGACAGTATTGCCAATGCTCCAGATAAAACAATGGTGATCAATAATATCACTACAAATCCTGATACTACTTATGTTTATTCGGCTAAAACAGTTAAAATTTATAGTGGTGTTCAAAAATCGGATGGTTTATTACCCACTTGCAAAAGCACTTTGCTGGATTTAATCATTCCGCTTATTGCTTATTTAGCATTTTTCTGTGGGTTGATGGAACTTTTAATTATTTCGGGAGCATCAGGTAAACTCGCTATCGTTTTGAGTCCTGTATTTGTCAAAGTGTTTCCAAGTATTCCTAAAAATCATCCCTCGATCTCGTATATGACACTGAATTTTGCTGCCAACTTCTTAGGATTAGATTCTGCGGCAACGCCTTTTGGGTTAAAAGCCATGGAGAGTTTACAGGAACTTAACCCCGAAAAGGATAGGGCCAGTGATGCCCAAATTATGTTCATGTGTTTGCATGCTTCGGGATTGACCTTAATTGCGACGTCGATCATTGGTTATCGCGCTGCCGCAAATGCTAGCAACCCTGCCGATGTGATGCTACCTTGTATTATCACTTCGTTTATTGGTACCATTGCCGCTTTTTTAATTGTGGGAATCAAACAAAAAATCAATTTTAAAAGCGCTTCTTTGGTGGTGGCTTTGATTAGTTTGATAGCCGCTATTATTGGTTTGTTGATGTACATCAATCATTTAGACTTAATAGGAAAAAATTACTTTACGGCGAATCTTTCGAGTATGATCTTGATTGTTATTATCGCGTTCACTTTGATCTTTTCATTCTATAAAGAGAAAAAATTTGCCGATGCGAATACAACCGTTTTTGATGCCTTTGTTGTAGGTGCTAACAATGGAGTGAAAACGGGAGTGGTTATTTTTCCGTATGTTTTAGGAATGTTAGTCGCTATCTCGTTGTTTAGAAACAGTGGTTTATTCGAAATAATCAGCAATTGGATCGCTTTTATTTTCTCTAATATGGGAGTGAATAAACAAATTACAGATGCTTTACCAGTGGCAATGTTGCGCCCGTTTAGTTCAGCGGGATCTCGTGGATTTTTAATTGATTCGATGAATACCTTTGGAGCCGATTCGTTAACCGGGCGCTTGAGTAGTATTTTTCAATGCAGTGCTGAGAGTACGTTCTATGTAATCGCGGTTTATTTTGGATCAGTAAATATTAAAAACACGCGTTATGCATTGCAAACAATGTTGTTAGTGGATTTAATTTGTGTGATTACAGCGATCTTTGTGGCTACTTGGTTCTTTTAATCGGTAGATCTAGTATAATTTAGTAGTTGGGTATAGGATGATACATTTATTTTCCTTTCTTTTGAGAAATAGAAAATCAAAGCGTTTATAAATTTTAAAAAAAAATACAAAATGTCAAAATACACAAAGTACATTGCAATCGCATTAGTGATTCTTTTTCTGGTAACTAGTTTATTGACCTAGTTCCTTTTTTCAAACAAACATTCAAAAGTGTTTTTACTTGCCGTTACAAGCAGTAAAAACACTTTTTTGTTTTTCTTTATAACAAAATTGATGCATTTTTATGAGAATGAGGGGTCTGAATGGTTTCTGCGACGGCAAATAATTTTTATCTTTGTAGAAAACTATAGACAAATGGACTTTATATATCAGGATCCTTATCCAATTTTAAAAGACGATACGCAATACCGTAAAATCACTTCAGATTACGTAAAAGTAGAAAAACTAGGCAATAGAGAAATTTTAACGATTGACCCCAAAGGACTAGAGTTACTTTCTCAAGAAGCGTTGAAAGATGTCTCGTTTATGTTGCGTACCGCGCACCTAGAAAAATTAAAAGCAATATTAGATGATCCAGAAGCGACGGATAATGATCGTTTTGTGGCTTACAATTTGTTGCAAAATGCTGCAGTAGCGATCGAGGGAGAATTACCATCTTGTCAAGATACGGGAACGGCAATTGTAATGGGTAAAAAAGGAGAAGATGTCTATACCGGTGTCGATGATGCCGAATGGTTATCTAAAGGGATTTTTAATACCTATCAAGAAAGAAACCTTCGTTATTCTCAAATTGTACCCATCAGTATGTTTGAAGAAAAAAACTCCGGCTCTAATCTTCCGGCTCAAATTGATATTTATGCCAAAAAAGGCGCTACTTACGAGTTCTTGTTTTTAGCCAAAGGCGGTGGATCTGCTAATAAAACCTATTTATACCAACAAACAAAATCATTGCTGAACGAAAAATCTATGGATGCTTTTGTCCGTGACAAGATTAGAGATTTAGGAACATCGGCTTGCCCTCCGTATCATTTGGCGTTCGTAATTGGTGGTACTTCTGCCGAGGCCAATTTAGCTGCTGTTAAAAAAGCATCTGCGGGCTATTTCGACCATTTGCCTACAACAGGAAACATGGCAGGTCAAGCGTTCCGTGATTTAGAATGGGAAAAAAGAGTACAGTTAATTTGCCAAGAAAGTGCCATCGGAGCGCAGTTTGGCGGAAAATATTTTACCCATGATGTACGTGTCATTCGTTTGCCTCGTCACGCGGCTTCTTGTCCAGTGGGATTAGGAGTTTCTTGTTCGGCCGATAGAAATATTAAAGGTAAAATTACCAAAGACGGTATTTTTGTAGAGCAATTGGAAGTAAATCCAAGACGTTTATTACCAGAAACCGCTCCACATTTAGAGCCAGCAGTGGAGATTGATTTGAATCAACCCATGGCTGATATCTTGAAAAAATTATCGCAATACCCTATAAAAACGCGTTTAAAACTAAACGGAACTTTGATTGTAGCTCGTGATATTGCCCATGCAAAAATCAAGGAGTTACTAGACGCGGGTCAACCGATGCCCGAATACTTTAAAAACCATCCGGTCTATTACGCAGGTCCAGCCAAAACACCAGAAGGAATGCCTTCAGGAAGTTTCGGACCTACGACTGCTGGACGTATGGATGTTTATGTTGAAGAATTCCAAAAACATGGCGGAAGCATGGTCATGCTAGCCAAAGGAAATAGAACCAAACAAGTTATGAATGCTTGTAAAACCTACGGCGGATTCTATTTAGGCTCTATCGGAGGTCCAGCCGCTATTTTAGCCAAAGAGAACATTCTATCTGTTGAGGTAGTCGATTTCCCTGAACTAGGCATGGAAGCCGTGCGTAAAATCACCATCAAAGATTTCCCTGCTTTCATTATCACAGATGATAAAGGAAATGATTTCTTTGAAAATCTATAAGCAAAGGTACTAAGTCGCTAAGGCTCTGAGGCACTAAGAATACAAGTATACAAACCGCTGTTTTGCAAATTCAATTTGTGAAATAGCGGTTTTTTTATGGAGTTTGTTCCCGCTATTCGTTTCAAGCATCGCTATTTCAAACCGTTTTTCTACGCCCCGTCAGGAGCTTCCTTTGGTCGCTCTGCCAGTGCAAGAAAAACTAGTTTTCAATACGCAATGGCTTTCCACTACTATCAGGACTAGCTGCGGTCTAGAATTAACAGTACGATTTTTCTATAGAAAATTAAATCGAAAAGATATTGTAAAGAAGAATCGCGAGCAATAATTAAAAAACAAAAATAAAGAATTGGTACGGGGTCATTATCCCAAAAAGATCAGAACAATTGCTTTCTTTTCCGCTTTTTTTATCACAATCTAACTTCCAAAAGTGTAGACAGTCACCATCAATAAGTCTTTATATCTTAAAATGAAAGCACTCTATTCAGAACCAAGAAACTTCTTTCAATTGAAATCTAGAAACTCTTTTAACAGAAATTTTTGTTAAAAAATGTCCGAATGGGCTATCGATTTGTCCGAATGGGCTAGTGGTATTCCGTCAAAAACAATTATTTTCGCGACTTAATTTAATTTTTCGCCTGCACAAAAGGGCAATAAAACGCAATAAAACCAATAAAAATAAACTTAAATTCAATTCATTATGAGAACAAAATTACTTTCATTTTTAATGTTGCTTACAGTAGCAATCAATTACGGGCAATCATCTGCAAATGTGGCTGGAATTGCTATTCAAGGAATTGCAAGAGACAATAATAACACTGCAAGAACTAGTGCAACTATAAGTTTGACATTTCGTATTTACTACGGCTCAAATGTTGCTATTTATGAAGTTACTAGAACAGTTACTACAGATGCTTTTGGTGTTTTTTCAGCAGTTTTGGAACCAGGAGAAACTAATAATATAGTGATAGCCAATACGCAGGCCTATCTAAGAATTTCAGAAGGTTCAACTACCATTTCTGATGAAAAATTAAAACAAGTGCCTTATGCCATTGCTGCTAGTAATGGTGTGCCAACAGGTTCTATTATGCCATACATAGGTACTACAGCGCCAGCTGGATGGATATTTTGTGATGGATCTTCCTTACCTGCAGATGCTTTGGGAGGGGCTGCTTTACGAGCGCTTGTTGGGGATTATGCTCCAGATTTACGAGGGATGTTTATAAGAGGTGCAGGTCAAAACGGTAATACTACTAATGCCGCAGAAATACAGCCTAACACTTTAAAAGCTGTTCAAAGTTCTGATAATAAAAGCCATAAACATGGTTCTGGTGATTTAATAAACAATAATGGAGGTAGGCATAATCATGGTTCTGCTGATAGAACCAATTTACTAGTTGTTAAGGATGGAACTACTACATCTTCCGGCTTAGATAATAGTTCAAATGAAATCAATCAAATAAACGCTCCTCAGATACCTTTTGATGGAGAACATACACATCTTATAAGCGGTTCAACTGCTAGTACAGGAGGTTCAGAAAGCCGCCCAATAAATTACGGTGTGAACTACATTATTAAATTATAAGTTATAATTATGAAAAAAATAATTATAGCTTTATTCCTAGGGCTCATCGCCACAGGACTGAGAGCACAAAATACCGAAGGGGCTAAAATAGCTCCCGTCTCTCAGGCAATCCAAAAAAACGGTTTTACCATTCAGGTAGGACTTCCTTATTTAGGACAAAATCAAAGTGCAGCTACCCGTCCAACACAACCTTGGGATCTACGTTTTCCTTGGGATGTACTGTACTTGTTTCCTACTTTTACAGAAGATTCTTTTGATGTTTCTAAAGGATATTTTGGAGATAAAATATTGATTAGTTGGGACCTCAGAAGTAATTTTGAAAAAATCAGTAGTATCAAGATCTACAAAAGAGAATACAATCTAGCACAAGACAAGCCCTATCAGTTTGTAGGTAGTGTTGCTCCTAGTGTAACCCAATACGAGGATCGTTATGCTGAGGGTAATGTCTTGTTTCAATATAAAATTGTAGCCGAAGGCGTAAGTACAATAGAAAGTTTATACAATACCTACATCACAGGTTTTGGATATCGAAATCCTACTGCTATTGTAACTGGAAATGTTAGTTACAAAGGGGGTAATCCTGTAAAAGATGTGATTGTAATGGCAAATTCGGCAGGAACAAGTGTCAATCTTGGGAGTTCCTTGTTGATCCCTGCTGCATCAAGTTTGAAAATCGAAAATACAAACAAAGCAATTACTACTGCAGTAACTTACCAAGCTTGGGTAAAACCAAAAACGGCTTACACGGATGATGCAGGAAGTGCAATAAAGTTGTTTCAATTGAAGAGCGTGGACAACAACACCATTGATGCATCGGTAAAATTAAAAGCAAGTACCAATAAGCTAGAAGTTACCATTGGAAGTAGTGTATATGTTCTTGAAAATTATTATCCGTCTGGCGGTATTAATGGTAGAGGGGATGATGTACTGATTCCGGTTACAAATTTCAATACTAGCTTTGTTCATTTTTCGGTCATTATGAAGGATGGTATTGTGCCTACTTTATTGATTAACGGTAGAGCCATAACAACAGCATACAAAGATCTTGTTAATTCAAAGTTAACTGGAATTGATGCGAGCTATACTGCACCTTACTTTAATGTTACTATTCCAACGGCAACCAATACTTTAAAAATTGGTGGTGCAGATACACAATGGAAAAACATTTATGCCGGTGGTGGAAGAGATGCTTATCTGGATGAAATTAGAGTTTGGAAAGCTGGATTGGAAACACAACAAATGCGCACCGATTATTCTCGTTATATCAGTGGGAACGATTCTCGTTTAGTAGCTTATTTAAGAGCCAATGAGAAAGTAGGTCAATTTGCCTATGATTTATCACGTGACGGATTTAACTACAATAAAAACCACGGAAAACTTGGTAACTCTGGTACTGAGGTTACATGGGCTAGTGGCTCAGGAGAATTCCCAACAACGAGTCAGCTGGGTGTTTTAGGGGTTACGGATGTAAATGGAAACTATGAGATAAGTTCTATTCCTTACTCAGGTACTGGTGAATCGTTTACCATAACGCCTTTATACGGGCAGCATAAATTTGAACCAGGACAACAATTGGTGTTTTTAGGGCAAGGTTCTGAAGTAGTTAATAAAATCAATTTTATTGATAATTCTTCTTTTAGTTTCAAAGGGACAATAGTTTATGACACAAAAGGGGTATTCCCGGTGCTTACAAAAAATAATGTAGCAGGCCCTGGAATTTTAGATGATGGGTATAATTTTTATACAAAAGGGAGCGAGAAATTCTCAAAAGGAGAGTATTGGTTAAACAATAATGGCACTCCTGCTGATATTACGGACGATTACTTAGATAAGTATGCCAGGATTTATACCGCAGGTGCTAATGTGTATATCGATGGAAACATTGTTTTGGATGCCAATAGTATACCAGTAGTTTCTGATGATGCTGGTTATTTTGATATCAGTGTTCCTATTGGAAACCATTATATCACCGTAAAAAAAGACGGTCATGAGTTTACCTACAACGGACGATTCCCTGCAGCATCAACCAAAGAATTCTTTGAAGATTCAAACGAAGCGGTTGTATTTGTTGATAACACTCGTGTTACCGTAATAGGAAAAGTGGTTGGTGGATCTATAGAAGCCGCTAAAAAAGCTGGTTTTGGAGAAGCTGGTCTTAAAACGCTATCCGTAACAGATGCGAGTGGCAATTCAAAAACGATTGACGTTAGTACTCGAAACAATATTGGAGTAGCTTCATTTACTTTAGGATACAAACCCTTAGGAGGTGATGTGACAGCGTCTACTATGGCTGAATTCAAAACCAATCCAACTTCGGGAGAATATCGCGTGTCTCTTTTACCGTTGCAATATGAGTTGAAAGCAGCAGATTTAACAATCACTTCAGATTCTGATATTAAATTGATAAGTGCAACTGAAACGTTTAATTTCTCGAAAGTAGAAGCAACTACTAAACCTGTTTTTACCTACACAGACAATAAAATCGAAAAAACTTTGGAGGGGAAACCATACCATTACGAAAAAAGTTTTGTGTACAGGTCTACTCCGGTACTAAAAGTAATAGAGCAAACTTCGGATAAAAAAGTAACAGTCAATGGCGTTAGTGTCGAGACTACAAATTTTCAAATTGAAGACCCTAAAGATGTAGCAAAGAAAATCGCAGTAAAAGTTTATACGCAATTTAGTCCTTATTCTATTGTGTTAAGTCGTTTTGAGCGCTATACGAACAATGATGTCACGAACAATCCTGTAGTAGTACAAGTACCCGTTAGTGATGGGGAATTAATTAAAAATAATAATTTGGCTTTAATCAACTCTGAAACGGTGGTTGTAGATCCAAATGACGCAAGTAAATTAACTTATACTTTTCAAGCTGGACTGCCATCAGTTGCATCGCCTTTTACCATTAGTAGTAGTTTAAAATACCGAATTAATGAGAAGGATTATGAGGTGGAAGGCTATGAACCGCTTGGTATTATTTTAGGAGGTAAGTCGGATGGTAGCCAAACGTTTGTAACAGCGGCACCAGATATTCCAGAAATCGTTTTAAGAGATCCTCCTGGTACTAATAGTTTTGCATCTATTGAAAAGGGAGAAAGTATTTCTTTTACCTCTGAAAATTCTATGACACATTCTGAAGGGTTTACCAATGAACTTAAAATAATGTCAGGAGTGAATTTTAAAGCAGGGGGTGGATTAGCAGGGCCCGTAATAGAGGCTGAAAATCTTAATAATATTACCTTAGGTATTGGACTGACTCACTCTTCAACTGATGGGAAAAGCTTAACGAAAACCTATACTTTTAACCAAACTATTTCAACTAGTGATGATCCTGATTATGTAGGTTCTATGGGGGATTTGTATATTGGAAATTCCAAAAATCAATTTTACGGTTCTTTTGATGATGTAAAGCCATCTACAACAAAACCTACGAAAACTGTTAATGGGGTTAAAGAAGAATTAACACCTGGGGAATATCTTGAATTAGGACCTACTGAATCACCTTTATACATCAGCAAGCAAAAAGCAGTGTATTTTGTTGATGAACCGTCAGAGACCTTTTTTATCTATTCACAAAAACACATTTTGGAGACTTTAATTCCAGAGTACGAATTGTTTATTACCAACATAGATAATGGTTCTTTGATACCCGGAAAAGACGGTACTTTAACCAAAGCGCAATATCTGGAAAGAATTCGTTTGTGGAAGAAGTTAATTTTGGACAATGAGTTAAATAAGTATTTGGCCAAAAACAATCGTACAGACTATAAAGCGAAGGCAACCAACGTACTTACTGAATTTAACAGTTCAATTAACAATGAAATTAACGATGGCGATGTAGGAGCTGCAGGTATTGCAAGCCTAAAAAACAAATTGGACGAGTCTAAAAAAACGAGTGATTTGTTAAACAAATATTTCCAAAAAAACATCTCTTTTGATTCAGGTGTTGGAGAATATTCTCAGAGTGTTGAAACGAGTGTTGTAAACACAACCGCTACAGAATATAATTTAACTATAGATGAAAGTTTAGCTCTAAATTTAGGTTTTAGTCTAAATGGTCTTGGTTTTGTAAACAATACTTCTGGTGTATTTCAACAAGATATTAATTCTTCTCTTACTGAAGAATCAACTCAAACAACAACCATTAGTTATACTTTGAAAGATAACGACCAAGCTAACTTTTTGAGTGTCGATGTTGTTAATGCCTTTGATGGAAATGGTCCAATCTTTATCACGCAAGGAGGTAGAACATCTTGTCCGTATGAAGGAGCAGAAGAATCTTTGTTTTATTGCAATGGTGTTTTCAAAGATTACGTTGCCGCTACTATTGCTATTGACAAAAGGATCGCAGCTAAACAAAGTGAAATAAATGCTAAGCAAAGTGAAATAGATAAAAATAGAGGTAATGATTCTGTTTCTCTGGCTAAAAAAGCAAGAAATATAGGGGAATTAAATGTATTAATACAGAGTAGACAAACCATACTGACTGAAAAATCAAATCTTGACGCAGCCTTTTCAAGCTTTTCAAGTACGACTTCAGATTGTTCAGATGGTAATACTGTCGCACAATTAAGTTATGCTACGCAAAAAGTAGAAGTACCTGTTTTAAAAGTGACAGTTGCTGACATTAGTAATGTAACCGAAGGTAGAAATGCTGAGTATGAATTGATATTAGAAAATCAAAGTGCTGCAGGGATTGATGCTGATTACAAATTGGTGGTTGATAATACAACAAACCCGGATAATGCGATTATCAACATCGCGCCAAACGGGACAATTGTTCGTGTACCTTACGGAAAAATAATTACCTATAAATTGACCTTAGGGAAATCTATTTCGGATGTGTACGATTATAACGATATAAAAATCAGATTAGAGTCGCTTTGCGATGGTGAAGACGTAAGTTCAGAAGTTGCTATTTCTGCGAGCTTTGTTCCATCTTGTTCAATTGTACTTGTAAACGCACCTTTGAGCAATTGGGTTTATAATAGAGAAGTAGCCTATAATACGGATGGATCCACTAAACCGTTACAAGTAAAATTGAACGGATACAGTACTAAATTCAAGAGTTTTAAAAAGATCGATCTAGAATATCGATTGGCAACTGCTTCTAACTGGACACGCCTGCAAACCTATTATGGAACACAAGCGTTTTATGATGCAGCAGTACTGGCTGGTGAAACGGGTATTAAATTAATCGGTACAGATGTAGTTTTAAACTATGCATTTGATATCGCTGCCTTGAAATTAATTGATGGAAAATATGAAATTCGTGCTAGAAGTACCTGTACTAATGATACCGAATTCATTTCTGATATTACAACGGGTAGAGTCGATTTGAATGCGCCATTGCGTTTTGGAACACCCTTGCCTATCAATGGAATTCTAGGATCAGGTGAAGATTTGAAAGTGTTCTTTAACGAACCTATTTTCTACAATTCGGCCGTCTCTACTATTGAAATTAAAGGACAAACCAATCAATTAGAAATTGATCACAATGTATCGTTACGTTTTGATGGTGCTACAAATGAAGCCGTAATCAACAGTCCACGAATTACAACAGGAGATTTAGCTTTTGAATTCTGGATGAAAAACAGTACGACTGCAACAGCAGCAACTATTATTGCTCAAAAAGAAGGAGTAAATATTAAGTTAGCCAATGGTTCAGTGTATTTTGAATTGGGCGGTTTAACTGCTAATGGTGGTATTGCCAATGATGGTTTGTTTCATCATTATACCTTTACCCATAAAAACAATAGTGGTACGCTTCGTATCTATCAAGATGATAAAGAAATTGGAGCTAGTACAGGGGTAAGCAATGTACAGTTTTCAAATAATAATGCGTTAACTATTGGTGGAAACACCTTTATAGGGAATATGCATGACCTACGTTTATGGACCAAAGATATCAATCTAGATGAGGCTTACGCCAAAATGTATTTGAAGCTTATAGGAAATGAAGCTAATCTAGTTGGATATTGGCCAATGGACGAAGGTAGGGGAACTATAGCTAATGACAAAGCACGATACAAACATGCTATTGTTAAAGAAGCATGGGACATCAAGCCTAAGGGAACTTCGTATGAGTTTGCAAACAGTCAACATTTAAAGTTAGACAAAGTTGGCTCTGTGCAGTTAACTAAAGAGATGGACGCTACGGTTTCTTTCTGGATGAAAACGGGTGTTTCGCAAGAAGCCACTTTGTTCTCTAACGGAAAAGGAGACGGTACTGATCTAAAACAATCCAATGGTTTTAGTAATAAATGGGCGATCAACTTGAAAGCTACAGGTAAATTAACCTTGGAGACAGAAGGAAATTCGTATGAATTAGCAAGTCAAAACATGGCCGACAATACGTGGCACCATGTAACCCTGTTATTCAATAGATTGGGTTCGTTACGTACGTATGTAGATGCTGTTGCTGTTTCGTCAAATCCAATGGTTAATATTGGTGGTTTCTCTGGAAACAAGGTTTGGTTAGGAGCACGTGGTGCAACCGATCTTGCAGGTGTCGAAACAGTAGATCGCGCGTATGCAGGTAAACTAGATGAATTCCAGTTATGGAATACCTTGCGTAACGTAGAGCAAATCAGTCGTGATCGTTACAATGAAATTAGCGCGGAGAGTATCGGATTGATGCTGTATGCAAAAATGAACGAGCCAGATCCAAAAACGGCAAATGGCCCTCGTTATTATCATGTAGAAAAAGGTGCAGCTGGTTTCCCAGATAATGCTGTTTTAAGTACAGGAACAGTTAAATATTCTGATGATGTGCCGCCAGTTAAGCCAGAGCGAACATTGATCAAATTTCAAGTGAACAATGTGGTTAATCAAGATCAAATGATTTTAGAACCAGTGATAACAGATTGGGCTTCATTAGAAGGTCAAATTATTGATATTACAGTCGACAAAATGTTTGATAGTGCCAATAACATGCAACAGTCGCCAATAACGTGGACTGCTTATGTAAAACGCAACGAAGTAAGCTGGTATGCCGAAGGCTACAACGAGATTGTTGATATTGTTAAAAAATCAGGAGAAGAAAAAACTTTTGAAATTACATTGTTGAACAAAGGAGGAAAAGGACAGCCTTTTGCTATTAGTAACCTACCAAAATGGTTGACTTTGAGCAAAACTTCTGGTACGATTTCACCGGCTAGTAAAGTAATCATTACTGCTACGATTGACAAAGAACTGACTCCTGGAGAATATCTAGAAAACCTGTATTTGAAAACAGATTTTGGATACGACGAAAAAATGCAAATTAAGCTAAGAGTACTGGGACAGGAACCAAGCTGGACCGTAAACCCAACGGATTTCAAGTACAGTATGAATATTGTAGGTCGAATTAAAGTAGATGGCAAGTTCTCTGAAGATACGTATGATCGAATAGCTGCTTTTTCAAATGGAGCTGTACGAGGAAGTACTAAGTTAGTCTACAATGCGTCTTACAAGGAATACTTCGTGTTTTTAACAGTGTATAGTAATTCTACTAGTGGTGAGAATATCGACTTTAAAATTTGGGATGCTTCACAAGGAGCAATTCTAATAGCAAACATGAATGCGAAAGCGTCCATTGCATTTGAAGAAAATGAAATATTTGGTAAGCTTAGCGCGCCTGTTATTTTTGAAAACTCTGCCGTAGTAGAGCAAAAAATCAATCTTAATACAGGTTGGACTTGGGTATCGATGAACGTGAATGATCCTAATTTTGCCAATCTTAATACATTGACTAGTGGATTGAAATTAGAAACTTCTGATCGTATGTTGACCAATTCGCCAGCGCGTTTGGAAACCTACTTTAAAAATGAAGCGATACCTGCGAATAGTGGTTGGTCTGGTACTATTTCGGCTAATGGTGGTTTAACTAATTTTAAAATGGTCAAGATGTACTTAACACATGAGCAATCGTTGACTATTAAAGGAACTGCTATTGATGTTGTTAACTGGAGTTTCCCATTGCAAGAAAAATGGAACTGGCTTCCGTATACTTTAGGAGGAAACCAGCAAACAAATGAAGCTTTAGCGTATTTTGATGCCACAGATGGGGATGTGATTAAATCACAAAACTTGTTTGCTATTTATGATCCGCTTATTGGATGGAACGGTACCCTTAATTACTTAGAAGCAGGAAAAGGATACATGGTGAAATCTACGAAAGCACAAACGTTTAAATATCCATCTTATTTAGCAAGTACGAGTAAAATCAAAACGGCTAACAAGGTGGACAATACAAATGACCTTAGTCAAGAACCTATTAAAGCTGAGTTTAAGCAGTACCCAGACAACATGAACGCTGTGGTTTTATTACCTACAGGATACAATGAATTGTTTGTGTATGATGCTCGAGGAGTTTTGAAAGGATCGGCGGCTACTCAATCTGTAAATGATAGTAAACTGAGTTTTATAACGGTTTACGGAGATACGGAGGAAGAGCTAGCTTTCTATATTGGAAACGGAATGAGTACTAAGAAAACGTCTAAGAAATTTACTTTTAAAGGTAACGATGTATTAGGTACAATTTCGAAACCGATCCTATTAGAAGAAATGACAGAGGGTGTAAGTATTTATCCTAGTCCATTTGATAATGAAATAACGATTAAAGCTAATGCAGTTAAAGATCAAAATATTAGTATCCGACTGTATTCATTATCAGGTAAATTAGTTTTAGATGAAAAACAAAATGTTCTGAAGGGGGAAAATGTACTAAAAATCCAACCAACAGTTGTATCTGGTGTTTATGTAATTCAAATTACAATCAATGGAGAAACCATCACTCATAAAGTGATGAAAAACTAGCATTAAATCAGTTTAGATTCCAAAACACCTTTTTAGGTGTTTTGGCAATTTAAATCAATTTAAAATTTAAACTATGAAAAATTTTATATACAGTACCATCGTACTGTTTCTTATAAGTTTTAACACTTTTGGTCAGGCTCCTTCTTGGACGGTGAATGAAAATAATTTTCAATACACCATGACTTTTGTTGGATCTTTAAACATTGATGGAGTTCGATTAGCCAATGGGAATGATAAAGTAGCCGCATTTGTAAATGGAGAATGTCGCGGTGTAACTAATTTGATCTATGTGGCTACCGAAAATAAGTACTATGCTTACCTAACGGTTTCTTCGAATACAAATAATGAAACCATAAGTTTTAAAATGTATGATTCGGCAAATAATGCCGTTAAAGATGTTTTTAAAACAGCAATTTTCACATCCAATGCCAATTTTGGAAACCTGTCTCAAACCTATATTTTCTCAAACAATGCTTTGCGTCAAGGTGCAGATCTTTTAGACGTAGGTTTTGTTGGCGTGACTCGCAATGACATAACCATTGTAGGTAATAAAGTAACACTGTATCTTAATCCAGGACAAACGGTAACAGCATTAAATACTATTTTTACAAGCAGTCCTGGGGCTACTGTGTATATCGGAAATTCACAACAGACTTCGGGTTCAAATAGTTTGAATTTTAGTAGTCCGATTGTTTTTAAAGTTTATTCGGAAGATCTAACTGTTGTGAAAGAATGGACTGTGGCGGTGCAATTGCCCACCTATCCTGTAACCTTACCGACTGTTTTTACTTTGTCAAAATTAACGATTAACGAAAATCAAGCAGTTGGAACTGTAGTAGGCGATTTTAATGTATTGATCGAGGACAGAGTTGTTTCGGATCTTTCCCTTGTGGCTGGAGATGGTGGTTTTGATAATGCTTCATTTGAGATTATCGGGAATAAACTGAAGGTGAAAAGCATCTTCGATTTTGAAACCAAGAGTATCTATAAAATACGTGTTCAAGGGGTTAGTAATCGTAAAGAAGTAATAGAAAAGACTTTTGAAATAACAGTTCTAGACGATTTGTTACCTACGGTTTTTACTTTATCTAAATCAACTATTGAGGAAAACAAACCTGTGGGAACTGTTGTAGGTGACTTTACGGTAGTTAAGGAAGATCGAACAGCATTTGCCTTGACATTAGTTGACGGTGCAGGCGGTGAGGATAATGCTTCATTCGAAATCATAGGAAATAGTTTGAAGGTAAAGAGTATTTTTGACTTCGAAGCTAAAAGTAGTTACAAAATTCGCGTGCAAGCAGTAAGCAGCCGTGGAGATGTTTTAGAGCAAAATTTCACAATAACGGTTCTAGACGATCTGTTACCTACGGTTTTTATTTTGTCTAAATCAACTATTGAGGAGAACAAACCTGTGGGGACTGTTGTAGGTGACTTTAAGGTGCTTAAGGAAGATCGAACAGCATTTGCCTTGACATTGGTTGACGGTGCAGGCGGTGAGGATAATGCTTCATTCGAAATCATAGGAAATAGTTTGAAGGTGAAGAGCATTTTTGACTTCGAAACTAAAAATATTTATAAAATTCGCGTGCAAGCAGTAAGCAGCCGTGGAGATGTTTTAGAGCAAAATTTTACAATAACAGTGCTAGACGATCTGTTACCTACGGTTTTTACTTTATCTAAATCAACTATTGACGAAAACAAACCTGTGGGAACTGTTGTGGGTGATTTTACGGTGATTAAGGAAGATAGAAATGCATTTGTACTGACTTTAATCGAAGGTGTGGGTGCAGATGATAATGCTTCTTTTGAAATTACAGGGAATAGTTTGAAAGTGAAGAGCGTTTTTGACTTTGAAGCAAAAAGTATTTACAAAATTCGCGTACAAGCAGTAAGCAGTCGTGGAGATGTTTTAGAGCAACCTTTTACCATCACGGTACTAGATGATAAATTGCCTACGGTTTTTACTTTGTCAAAATTAACTATTGACGAAAACCAACCCGTTGCAACTGTAGTGGGTGATTTTACGGTGATTAAGGAAGATAGAAATGCATTTGTACTGACTTTAATCGAAGGTGTGGGTGCAGATGACAATGCTTCTTTTGAAATTACAGGGAATAGTTTGAAAGTGAAGAGCGTTTTTGACTTTGAAGCAAAAAGTATTTACAAAATTCGCGTACAAGCAGTAAGCAGTCGTGGAGATGTTTTAGAGCAACCTTTTACCATCACGGTACTAGATGATAAATTGCCAACGATTTTCACCCTGTCTAAAGCAAACATTGACGAAAACCAGCCTGTCGCTACTGTAGTGGGTGATTTTACGGTTATTAAGGAAAACCGTACTGTTTTTACCTTAACATTGGTTGATGGCCAGGACGGAGAGGATAATGCCTCATTCGAAATCACAGGAAATAGCTTGAAGTCTAAAGAAATGTTTGATTTTGAAACTAAAAACAGTTACAAAATTCGTGTAAAGGCACAAAACAACTTAGGCGAAATACTGTTTGCTACCTATGTTATTGCTATTAATGACATCAATGACACCCCTGTTTTAATCACAATAAGCAATGATAAAATCAATGAAAACACTGCTGCGGGTACTGTTATAGGAACATTAAAGACCAAGGATCAAGATAAGGATACTAGCATATACCGTTTTTTTATAAGCGGTACTGATTATTTGAACTTTGATCTTGTAGGTGATCAGTTGGTGTTAAAGAAAAGTTTGGATTTCGAAAAGCAAAATGTTTTTAATTTTGATCTTATTAGTAACGATCAAAGAGGAGGAGAAGTAACTGAGAAAATGACGATTTACGCCCTAGACGTAAACGAAAATCCAGTTATTATTAAAAATGTAGGATCAAATACAGTAGATTTTGTTTTTTCTGGATTATCTAATGCTGCTGTTGTCGTTGGCAAGGTAGAAGCAACAGATGTGGATGCAAATAGCGTCCTAAGTTGGGAAATAAATCCGAGTCAGCAAGTTCCTTTTACCATTACTAAAGACGGAATCATAAGCTTTGATGGTTCAATTGATCCTAACAACAAAACGAGCTATAGTTTTACCGTTAAAGTAACAGATAATGGAACTCCTAAACTGTCTGATACTGTTATTGTAAACATAACTATTGAGTTTACTGTTGATGATACTTTGATGTACAACAATCTGGTTTCGCCAAACGGGGATGGTCACAACGATCGTTTACTCATCAATAACTTGCACTTGTACAGCGATTATGTTTTGACAATTTACAATTCAAAGGGGCAAATAGTCCTAACCACTAGCGATTATAAAAATGACTGGATGGGTAATGGCTTAGCCGAAGGAGAGTATTATTTGTATTTTACAGGAAAAGACCCAAGCAACAAAGAACGTGTTTACAAAGAGCTTGTTAGGCTGGTTTACAATTAATGTAACAACCCCTAACGACCATAAGTTAAACGTTGTAAATGATCAATAATTAAAAAATAAATGAAATATATAGCAAAAAAAATAGTGTTCAGTTTAGTTCTTGTCCTGTTCATTATCTCTTCGGGTAAGGCGCAGTACCAATTAAACAATCGCTTGATTCAACAAAACAAGTTGGGTGTCAATGTTGCCTATGCTGGTGAGCTCGATAAAACGCGCATGTCACTCGTGGTAGGATCAACTCCAAACAAAGTCGAAGATGCTAATACACTCAAATGGCAGCAAGTAACCCTTGATTTGCCATTGGGCAGTAAGTTAGCAACAGCAACAGTATTTACTAAAATAGCTGCAGGTAGTTTTTCACAAATGCAAATTAAGCAAGCCTTCGCTTATCGAGTGGATTTGTCCGAAAACCAAACCTTATCCGTAGGTTTTGGACTGAGTTTTAATCAACAAAATATTGATTTTAAAAACGGCTTTACGCCAAATAGTTTTGTCGATTTAAATGACCCCTATTTGTCGAGAGAGAATTTCTATGAAAATAAACTGGGCTTGGAACTTGGTTTTGTATACAAGTTTAAAAACTTTCAATTCTCAGTGGCGCTTCCTTCTTTAGGAAAGGAAAAACCGTATAACAATGAAGTCACAGCCTACACAGAGTACAAGTTTAAAGTAGGTAAAGAGCTGGATCTTGTGCCGTCTATCTTGTTTGCACAAACACAAAGTAATCGATACGAATTAACCAATAGTTTGAATTTAAATTACCAAAAAAGAGGTTGGCTACAAGTGGGTTATGTAGATAATGGCCAGATCAATATGGGCTTTGGATTGAATATAAAAGGACTCGGAATTGGCTACAATTTCGGCTACGTTCAGCAAGACAAAGTCAGTGCCATTTTTGGAAACAGCCATCAATTTGGCCTGTTCTTCAATTTATAATCCATAATGAAGTAACTGGCTGAGGAAGTTCGGCAAGCAGTTTATAAAACCGCAAATTCGCAAATGATTTCATTTTTCTTTGAGATCCTATTTTGTGAATTCGCGGTTTTTTTTATGGAGTTTGTTCCCGCTATTCGTTTCAAGCATCGCTATTTCAAACCGTTTTTCTGCGCCCCGTCAGGAGCTTCCTTTGGTCGCTCTGCCAGTGCAATAAAAACTAGTTTTCAATACGCCATGGCTTTCCACTACTATCAGGACTAGGAAAATAGTGATATTTCAAGGACATAAGAGACAGCAGCTTTCAAATAGTTTTTTGCAAAATTTAAGCTACATTTGTGTAGTACAAACACCCACAACTATGAACAATAACCCACAGAATCCCGAATTCATATTCGCATCTCAGGCAGATCAATGCTTGCAGACTATGAAAATAAGAGCCGAGCAAATGCACATTCAAGGTGTAGGATTAGTGGCTTATTATAACAGCAAGACAGCAAATTGGACGTCCAAGATGGTTGTTATGGGCGCTTTAAAAAACGAAACCGTTAATTTTCTGTCCGTCGCATATTCAAAAGCAGGCGAGATGATTGATACCTTTCAAAATAGCGGTACTACAGCACGCGTTCCACTGCTAGGTGAATTTAATTTCAAGGGCGGCGTCATTTCAAAAGTACAAGAAAATTATGTTTTAGTTGTTTTTTCAGGTGCAAGCGGAGAAGAGGACACTATCGTTGCTCAACAAGGTTTGGATTTCTTGCTCAGTACGTTAACCTAAATCATACGGCTAGAGCGTTGCACAATCGCATGCAGTAAAACAGCTCTGTGTCATTTGCTTCACGCAGTCGCTGTAGGTGGTATGGTAGGTAAAGATGGTGAATACCGCCAGCGCTCGTTTAACTAAGATTTATGTTGCTAGATTGTATGGCGTACCGGTTGCAATTAAAGCACTAATCATAGCGTTTGCAACACGCATAAATAAGATAGAAGCGGCTTTTTACAGCACTGTTTTTTATAATTGATATATTGGAAAGAAAAACAATGATGGATACCTATAAAGTTATAGGTAGTGTTTTGTAACTATTGAGCCTTCGTGGTGATTTTTAATCGAACCGCGTTTCAAGCGCTTTGTTTCGTTTTCAGAAGTAAGTAGGTACTCGTTGTTTAGGAGCCCAGAGGGCTGCAGTTGAGGAAATAACGGGCCACCCCAAGTTTGTCTCGCTGAAAGCGTCTCACACAAACCATCACCTCACATGAGATTCCTACGGAATGACAAACTTTGTGGATTGAAATGGCTTGAACCTCATAGTTAAAATGAAGTCGGTCTTAAATACAAACGTAAAATATTCTCGCAGATGGCGCGGTGAAATTTTATTTGAGCTGGGTTACAAACGCAATAATTTGTTTTCAAAAGTAAGTAGGTATTCGATTGCTTCGAGTACCAGGGGCAAAAACAAACTGTGTGCGTCATCTTGTTCTTTGCCAGTATTATAAATAAAAACAGCAACTAAATAGGTAGCTGCTGTTTTTGTAAAGTTATTTTTCGGTGGATTTTAATCTATCACCATCTCAGGTATATTACCTTCAATAATTAAGGTCGCTTCGGTTGATGCTATGATGTGCTCTACAGTTACACCAGGTGCGCGTTCTAGTAATTTGAATCCTTTTGGGGTTACTTCAAGTACGGCCAGCTCAGTGACTACTTTTTTTACACAACCTACACCGGTTAAAGGTAAGCTGCATTTTTTTAGGATTTTTGACTCTCCTTTTTTGTTTACGTGCATCATAGCTACAATGATATTCTCGGCTGATGCTACTAAATCCATTGCGCCTCCCATACCTTTTACCATTTTTCCGGGTATTTTCCAGTTGGCTATATCTCCGTTTTCGGCTACTTCCATAGCGCCTAGAATGGTCAAATCTACTTTTTGCGAACGGATCATTCCAAAACTCAAAGCCGAGTCAAAGAAGGATGCGCCTGCTAAGGTGGTTATGGTTTGTTTTCCGGCGTTAATGATGTCAGCGTCTTCTTCTCCTTCAAAAGGGAATGGGCCCATGCCTAGAACGCCGTTTTCGCTTTGAAATTCAACAGCGATATCTGTACGCACATAATTAGCCACCAATGTTGGAATTCCGATTCCTAAGTTTACATAATAGCCATCTTTTACTTCTTTGGCAATACGTTTTGCTATTTCTTCTTTTCCTAACATATACTTTATATTTATACCATTAAGGGATTAAGGATAATTACGTTTATTTTGGGTAATCGCCTTATGAATTTGGGGATTACGGGAATTATTGTTTTTGTCTAACCGTTCTTTGTTCGATTCTTTTTTCGAATGTTTTACCTTGAAAAATGCGTTGCACCATGATTCCTGGAATGTGAATTTCGTTTGGATCAAGTGAGCCTACTGGCAAAAGTTCTTCTACTTCGGCCACGGTTATTTTTGCAGCTCCCGCCATGCAAGCGTTAAAGTTGCGCGCGGTTCCTTTAAAAATTAAATTTCCTGCTGCGTCACCTTTCCATGCTTTTACAATGGCAAAATCAGCTTTGTAGGCTAATTCCATGATGTGCATTTTACCGTTAAATTCGCGTACTTCTTTTCCTTCGGCTACTTCTGTTCCGTATCCGGCTGGGGTAAAAAAGGCAGGAATTCCTGCTTGAGCAGCGCGGCATTTTTCGGCTAATGTTCCTTGGGGAGTCAGCTCTACGTCAAGTTCTCCTGAAAGCATTTGGCGTTCAAATTCGGCATTTTCTCCTACGTACGAAGAGATCATTTTTTTGATTTGTCGCTTTTGCAAAAGCAATCCTAGTCCAAAATCATCTACTCCAGCATTGTTTGAAATACAGGTTAGTTCTTTGGTTTCTTTGATCACCAGTTCGGCAATGGCGTTTTCTGGAATACCGCACAAACCGAAACCGCCTAACATAATGGTCATTCCGTCTTGTACTCCTTGAAGCGCTTCTTGTACAGTGTTTACTTTTTTATTAATCATAATTGTATGTCTAATGATGTAATGTGTAGTGTGCTCTAGCCCAGACCGGAGCGGCATCCTTTGTGGCTGGTGTTCAGCCACAAAGATACAGCGTAGTGCTGGAATTGGCTTCTAAAAAATATTAGAATTCAAATTCATCTGTGTTTTGAACGGCTGTAGTATCTTTTACTTTTGGAGCGGTGTAGCAATCTACTTTTATAGACAGATTGGCTGGTCGTTCAAATTCAGATTTAGATACTTTAAGTTCTGGATCGGCATAACAAAGTTTCATGAAATAAGCCCAAACTGGTAAGGCTGCTGTTGCTCCTTGACCGAAAGTGATGCTCTTGAAACGTGCTGAACGGTCCTCGCAACCTACCCAAACTCCTGTTACTAGGTTAGGGACCATACCCATGAACCATCCATCAGATTGGTTTTGAGTAGTTCCCGTTTTACCCGCAATGGGGTTGGTAAACATGTAGGGGTACCCCGTGATTCTATTGTAACCGTAACCACCACCTTGTGTTCTTAATCTATTTCCAGATCCACCTTCGGTTACTCCTTCAAGCAATTTAATGATGGCAAATGCGATGTCTTTGTTCAATACATCGTGCGATTCTGGAATGGGTTCGTAAATGATTACGCCACTTTTATCCTCGATTCTACTTAAAAATTGTGGTTTTGTATAGACTCCTTGATTTGCAAAGGTGCTGTAGGCTGCTACCATGTCTTCGACAGTGATATCTACGGCTCCAAGGGCGATTGAAGGTTGCAAAGGAATTTCGGACTTGATACCAAGTTTGTGTGTTAACTTCACTACGGCTTCTGGTCCTACTTTGTCCATTAATTTGGCCGAAATGGTATTGACAGAGTTAGCCAGTGCTTTCTTCAATGTGATCATTCCGCGGTATTTATTGTCCGAGTTTTTTGGCGTCCAGTCGGCTGTTACGTGGTGACGTCCAACAGGGATGGTAAATGGTGCATCGATAATCGAGTCACAAGGAGACATGTTCAATTGCTCAATTGCGGTTGCATAAACGAATGGTTTGAAGGTTGAACCTACTTGACGCGCTCCTTGTCCTACGTGATCGTACTGGAAATATTTGTAATTAATACCTCCAACCCAGGCTTTTATGTTACCCGTTTGTGGCTCCATTGCCATCACACCGGATTGTAAAAAGTGTTTGTAGTAGCGTATAGAGTCTAGGGGAGTCATGATAGTATCTTTCTCTCCTTTCCAAGTAAATACAGTCATCTTGGCTTTTACGCTAAATGATTTTATGATTTCGTCGTCGCTTTTTTCTAATGATTTTAAAACGGTCCAACGGTTTGAAGCCTTCATGGCTTGTGTTAAAATGCGTTGGGTTTCTCCATCTGAAATATTAACAAATGGCGCGTTTTTATTGGTTTTAGCCTGTATAAAAAATTCTTCTTGCAGGTTAGCCATGTGCGCAGCTACTGCTTCTTCGGCATGTAATTGCATTCTAGAGTCAATGGTGGTATAAATTTTCAATCCATCTTTGTAGATGTCATAATCAGTACCATCTGGTTTTTTGTTCTCCTCGGCCCATTTTTTCATGTAATCGCGAAGGTACTCTCTAAAATAAGTAGCTGTTCCTTCTCTATGGCTTTCTAATTTGAAATGTAGGGTGATCGGTAGTGCTTGGAATTTTAGTTTTTGAGCTTCGGTAATCATGTGGCTTTTTTGCATTTGCGCAAGCACCACATTTCTACGATTTTTTACTCCTTGTGGGTTTCTTACAGGGTTGTATAGTCCAGAATTTTTGAACATTCCTACTAAAATAGCCGACTCATCTGTAGTAAGATTTTTGGGTTCCTTGGAGAAATAAGTTTGCGCTGCAGAGCTAACTCCCACTGAATAGTTACCAAAATCGTATACGTTGCAGTACATGGCAAGAATCTCATTTTTAGTATATTGTCTTTCCAGACGAATGGCGATGATCCATTCTTTGGCTTTTTGTACAATTCTAAAAGGTAAAAATTTAGAACCTTCACCATGAAATAATTGTTTGGCTAGTTGTTGTGTCAACGTACTTGCTCCACCGCTAGTTCCTAGACTTGCAATGGCTCTTAGTGTTCCTCTACCGTCAATTCCTGAGTGCTCGTAGAAACGCTCGTCTTCGGTTGCTACTAGTGCATCGACAAGGTTTTTTGGTAAGTCGGAATATTTTAATTGTGAACGGTTTTTTTGAAAATACTTTCCTAAAACCACTCCATCTGCTGAAATGATTTCAGTAGCTAAGTTTGAATCTGGATTTTCTAAATCTTCAAATGAGGGCATTGAGCCAAAAAGTCCCCATGAAGCAAATAGGAAAAAAAGAACGACAGCTCCCAGTCCGTAAAAGAAAAATCTCCAAAATGTTTTAGTGTAGTACTTAAAGTCTTTTTCGACAGTTGTACCTTTATTATTGTTTTTATTAGCAGCCATATATCTTTATTATTCTTTTTTTTCTATTCGTAAACCTACTTCTGTAATTCCTTCTAAGGCTTCCACGCCAGGTACCTTACCACTTTCTCTAACCACTTGACTGATGTGTACTTTGTAGTTGCCTCTAAAACGTACATTCTCTTTGTAAAACAATTTACTTTCCTTGATGTCCGAGAATCCATTGCCTAGTAAAGTACCATCTGGTTCAGCCATTTGGTATTCTAGAGTGTCCACTTTGGTGAATCCGCTTGGGGTTTCTAAGGCAACTATCAAAAAGAGATTGTTGAATTTGTAATTGTTGTTGTCTCTAATGTTTAGAAACAGATTGTATCTTTTTGTCGAATCTAAATCAGATAGGTTAAAAGTTACGGTACTGTCTTTGTGCCAGGCACTTCCAACAGATTTGTATTCGTCAAAAACTCTTTTTTTGTCACATGAAAAAAAGGTTGCCGTAATTAAAAGCAATAAAAAGCTATTTCTTAGACTCATTTTTGGTAATAATTATTGGTTTTCTAGCTGGAGCGGGAGCAGCCGGTCCTGCTGCTGGTTTTTTATCGTTTTGATTGGCTGGTTTTTTATGAGCCGGTTTTTTGTTGTTAGGAACAATTTTATTGTCAGCTGCCTTTTTAGGCGCAGCGGCAATTGCGTTTTCGCCTGCTTTTCTTGGCTTTTTATTGTTTCTTTTGCTCTTTTTAGGTTGGTCAAAACGAGTTAAACTCTCTTGTCCCATAGCATTGTTGAAATCTTTTTCGGTTTCTTGAACAATTTCAATAGCGTAATCTTCAAGTGCCGACACCTTGTTTTTAAGTTTGTTCTCGGCAATGATTTCTTGTACTTTCTCGATTTTTAAAACATGCCAGTTGGCGAAGTTATTCGTGTAAGCAAACCACATTAATCCTTTGAAAATATCTTGTTTTTGACAAATAGCATCTCCTTTTTCAGTAACTAGTTTTGTTTCGAAGTCTGGGAAACCTTTCAAGGCATCCATGTACGTATCGAGCTCGTAGTTCAAACAACATTTTAATTTACCACATTGTCCTGCAAGTTTTTGAGGGTTTAAAGACAATTGTTGGTAACGGGCTGCAGAGGTGTTGACACTTCTAAAATCGGTTAGCCAAGTAGAGCAACATAATTCACGACCACAAGAACCAATCCCTCCTAAACGAGCTGCTTCTTGACGGAAACCTACTTGTTTCATTTCTACTCTAGTACTGAATTCTTTGGCAAAATCTTTAATTAACATTCGGAAATCGACCCTGTCATTCGCAGTGTAGTAGAAAGTAGCTTTTGATCCATCTCCTTGAAATTCAATATCAGATATTTTCATTTCTAGTTTTTGAGCAATCGCAAGTTCACGTGCACGAACCTTCATAGGCTCTTCTTTTTCACGAGCTGCGGACCAAATGTCAATATCTTTTTGAGATGCTTTTCGGTATATTTTTGGAATTTCATTACCATTGTAATTTGCTCCTTTTTTCTTCATTTGGATTTTTACTAACTCTCCAGTTAGCGTTACGATTCCAATATCGTGTCCAGGTGAGGCTACTGTAGCAACAATGTCTCCCATGGATAAAGTTAATTTTTCGGTATTGCGGTAAAATTCTTTACGACCGTTCTTGAAACGTACTTCAACACAGTCAAAAGGAGCTTGTCCGTTAGGTAAGCTCATATTAGAAAGCCAGTCAAATACCGTTAATTTATTGCAGCTATCGGTGCCGCAAGTCCCATTATTTTTACAACCCTTTGGTGAACCACCATCCGAAGTTGAACAACTTGTACATGCCATAATTTTATATGTAGTGTTGTGACGCGCACAACTTAAGTTCTTAAAACGTTTAATGTGTAAAGATAGTATTTTTTGATGAAATGTTTCAAACTCTATTTTCGAATCTAAAAAGGACATCGTTTTGAAAACAAAATATGGAGACAAGTTAGAGGCGAATTATTTTTGGCGTGTTTAAATTGAAACAGAATGCTGCAGTACAATTTTTATTAAAAAACAAATTTTTTTTTATTAAATAAATTCCTAGGTTTGCGGTTGAAAACAAAATCATATTATAATTTTATAACAAGTAAATACTTAGATCCTAAGTGTTGCTGTGTAGAATTATAGTGGGATTTTTTTTTTGAAATTTTAGTAATGATGTGTAGTCCAGAAAACACAATAAAAAACGGGGAATAACTCTAAATCCTTAAGAGTAAGAAACAAACAAACCTTATGAAGCTTAAAAGTTCATTTTTACTAATCTTAGCAGTAGCAAGTTTTAATGGCTACTCACAATCAAACAAAGACCTAAAAGAGGTTAAATATCGCAGGAGTTCTTTGCATACTATTTTAATCGAATCAGAAAGCTTTCCTAAGAAGGAACAGGTAATAAAAGCATATTATAATGCACCTTTTCCTGATAAATATGACAATCATAGTGTAGGAGAAAAATCATTTGATGCTAAAAAATATGGCGCAAAAGATGATGCTTCAGAAGCGGAAATGATCGAAGTTGTTACTACTTATTTAAAGAAAACTAAAGTTGCGAACAAAATGGTGGCTAAATGGTTTAACCGTAAAGCCAATGGTACATTTGATATTGACTTAATTGGAGAAAGAGGGCTGGTTAATGCTTCATTTACTGATATGAAAACGGCTTCGGCATCAGCAGAAGGGAAGGCTTTATTGCAAACGGCAGGTTTAGATTTGATCAACAATACGTTTGTGGTTGTTTCTAAAATGAAGTTTATTGAAAATGAACCAGTTGCTAGAGTAGCTAGAGATGCAGCAATTTTAACGGCTAATAAAATTAGTATTGCCATGTTGCGTTCTAAAGCAATTGCTGTAGCTGATAAAGCGTATGATCAAGCGAAAGTAGGGTACTCAGTATGGACGACTTCTTTTTTATACAAATTAAAATGGGATGATGTAACAAGTGGTACTTTTTATCAAGATTACTGGTTAGACAATGCGGCCGATCCACAAGCGGCGGCTAAAAAAGCTAGTTTCGATTCTTCAGATTTGTTTCAGCTAGAATTCATTGGATCAGAAAGCGCTAGCAGTTTAGTTACTTTTTCTTTATCTGAAAAAAGAACAGAAAATCAAATTATCGAACTTTCTGTTGCTAGAAATATTGATCATGTTTATGCTAAGCTTCAAAAGAAATACGATGTCTTTAAAACTAAAACACCTTTGTACTCTGCGAGTCCATTAAGTGCTAAGATTGGTTTGAAAGAAGGATTAGAAGGTGGAGAGAAATTTGAAGTATTAGAAGCTAATATGGATCCTAAAACTGGTATTATCGAGTACAAAAAGAAAGGTGTTATTAAAGTTGACAAAGATAACATTTGGGATAACCGTTTTAACGCGGGACTACTGGATGAAGATAATGCAGATGGTGGAAAAAAAGCACTTGAAGGAACTTTATTTGAAGGAGGAGGAAAATTCTATTCAGGTATGTTGATTAGACAAATTAATTAGTTGTAGCATCCATAAATAATCCTACAAGCTCTCTTTAGGAGCTTTGTAGGGTTTTTATAAATATTTAAATTCAAACAAATGAAATACATTAAAATTATTATTGCCCTATTGTTAGTTGGTTTTTCTAATGGAAGTGCAGCGCAATCACGTAAAGCCGATAAGGATACTCAAGCATGGAGATACGAAGTCGAAGCTGTTCAAACAGGGGTACAGGGAACCTACTTGATTAAAGTTTGGTCTTATTCTAAAAATCCAGACGTAGCTACAGAACAAGCAAAGAAGAATGCTGTTCACGGAATTATTTTTAAGGGATTCACAGGGATATCTGGTGTTCCTGGACAAAGTCCGTTGGCAAATAGTTTGAATGTTGAAAACGAAAAAGAAGATTTCTTTAAGCCCTTTTTTAAGGATGGTGGAAATTACATGAAGTATGTTTCTCTTTCTAATGACGGTGCTGTAGGTGCTGAAGATCGCATGAAAATTGGTAAAGAATATAAAATTGGTGTAATCGTTGCAGTTAATATCACTGAGTTAAGAAAAGACTTAGAGAAAGCGGGTGTTATTAAATCACTTACTAGTGGTTTCTAAAATCTTGAGTAATTAAATAGCAACACAATCCGAGGGTGCTACAAATGACATTTTATAAAACGAAAATAATACAATAATGAAAAGAATAATTTTATTAGCAATAGTTTTTTTAACCACAGTGGCAAGTATGAATGCCCAGGCTAAGAAACCTACAATTATGGTAGTGCCAAGTGATGTTTGGTGTAATCAACGAGGGTATATGCTTGATTTTGATAACCAAGGAACGTATGTACAAGTACCGGATTATAAAAGAGCAGTACAAGAAGATGCTGCTTTACTAATTGTAATTAGTAAGATAAACGAATTAATGGCTTCTAGAGGTTTTCCATTGAAAAACTTAGAGTCGGTTTTGAAATCCTTAGAAAGCGAATCAGCTGAAGACGCTATGCTTAGCGGGAAAAAAACAGGTGCATCAGTTGTAGAAAGCCCTATTGATAAATTGAAAAAAGTGGCTAAAGCAGATATTATCATGCAAGTAACTTGGAATGTAAATACTGTTGGACCTAAGCATTCTATCACTTTTAATATCCAAGGTTTAGATTCGTACACAGATAAGCAAGTTGCTGGAGCTTCTGGAACAGGTCAAGAATTAATAGGTTCTACTTTGCCAGTTATGCTAGAGACTGCTGTTTTGTCTCAAATTGATAATTTCAATGTGCAATTAATGAGTCATTTTGATGATTTATTTGCTAATGGGCGCGAGATAACGTTAAGAGTTAAGAAATTTGATTCTTTTGCTGATGATTTTGAAGCTGATTATGGTGGAGAAGAGTTAGGGACTCAAATAGAAAATTGGGTTCAAAAAAACACTGTAAAAGGACGTTTCAGTACAACTGATGCTACAGAGAACATGTTGTTTTTTGAGCAAGTAAGAATTCCGCTTTTTGATGCTACAGGTAAAGCTATCGACGCTAGAGCTTGGGCCAAAGGACTTCAAAAATATTTAAAAGACACTTTTAAAATTGAAGCAAAATTAATGACCAAAGGTCTTGGTCAAGCTTCTATTGTTGTAGGAGAAAAATAATCATTAAATCATTAATATGAAAAAGATAATTTCAATTTTATTGCTGTTTGTAGTCCCATTAGTAAAGGCACAAAGCAAGAGTGTGGAGGCAGCTTCGCAAATAGAATTAAGTACGTATGTGTCTGACGACGTGGAAGGTTTGACTGATATTGCTAGGAATAATTTAGAAAATAAATTATCACAAATTGTCACTGCTAATGGCATGGGAGTAAGTGCTGCTTATTCTAGATTTATCATTACAGCTAATATTGAAGTATTGTCTAAAGATATTACTGCAACAGCTCCGCCAATGGAAGCGTATACCCTTGGAGTTAATTTGTATATTGGTGATGGTATGGAAGGAATCAAATTTTCTTCGTATTCGGTTACAGTAAAAGGCGTTGGTACTAATGAGGCCAAAGCTTATATTGCTGCATTAAAGAATATTAAAACAAATGATCCTCAATATCAAACGTTTATTAGCAAAGCCAAATTAAAAATTATTGACTTTTATAATAAAAAATGTGATGCTATAATTACGGAGGCCAAAAGTGCTGCAGGACAAGGTCAATATGATGCTGCTTTGTACAAGTTAGCAACTATTCCAACTGCTTGTAAAGAATGTTATGCTAAAGCAGCTCCAGTAACAAAAACGATTTACAAACAACAAATTGATAGAGAGTGTAAAACAAACTTGGCAAATGCAAAAAGTAGCTGGGTTGGTAGCCAAGATCAATATGGAGCGACTACCGCTAGTGAATACTTAGCGATGATTGATCCAAGTGCTAGTTGTTACAAAGAAGCGCAAGCTTTCTCAAATCAAATTGGGGCTAAAATCCTTGCTGATGAAAAACGCGAGTGGAACTTTAGAATGAAAGTATACCAAGATGATGTAGCTGCCGAAAGAGCTGCAATGCAAGCCGCGAGAGATATTTCTCTTGCTTACGCCAAAGCCGAAGTGGTAAATTATACTATTGTAGGCTGGTGGTAAACCGATTATAATCTATAGTAAAACAGGCTGTAAGAGTTATTCTTACAGCCTGTTTTTTTTGTATGGTGGATGCTAAAAAGCTTTTTGATGGTGCTAATCAAAGTTGTTGTGATATTTCATCTTTTATTTTAGTTTAAAGTGTTTGAAAACAAAAAAGCCTCAACTTCTTTTTAAGAAAATTGAGGCTTTATTTTGCAAATAGAATTTTATTTATCCCACCATACTGGGGTAATCATGGATTTGAAATTTAAATTATAATTAACTGCATTTGCGCTTCTTTCGTTGCTGGAGTAAACAAAACGTCTGATCCATTTTCCGCCATTTAAAGGGTCGGTAGCGGCAGGAATGGTTAAGTTTTTAAAGGCATTAGTAGAGAAGTCATAACGTCTATAATCACTGAAAGTTTCCGGATTTAAGAATAATGCTATGAACTTTTGTCTCATGATGTCTTTTAACTGTAGTGTTGCTGCTCCTTTGGCTATTGATCCATCAGCTAAATAATTGTTTTTGTTTGTGGATGTGACACCTATTTTGTCCATATTAGCGCCAATCCCAGCTAAATAAGCCGAATACGAAGCGGCGTTAGTACCTGTAGATGTGGCTGTACCTCCCGCTAGTAAAAATTGTGCTTCGGCTTCCATGAATTTAGCTTCGGCGTAGGTAAGGTAAACTAGGGGTGAATCAATTTTAGAATAAAAAAACTGGGTTCCTATTTTAGTTTTAGAGGTAGTTCCTGTTCCGTTTGTTGAACCAATGTAGTTGGCTACTAAAGTTGGATCTGGACCCGCTGTAATTCCGGCACTTGAATAGGTGCTAAGATCAACTAATAATGGCATTCTTGGATCCATCGTTACAGCTGCAGAGGCAAATGGATAGACTGATCCGCCATTCATGTAGCTTATAAAATGATTTGAAATATAAAAAGTTAGATTACCCGTTGATAAGCCCAGTTGCGATTGGTACCACGGATTTGTGTTTACACTGTTGTATTTCAGTTGAAAGTCATCAGTGTTTGCAGTAAAACCTTTGGCTAAGCTGGCAAGCACGGCTGTAGCTGTAGCTGTTCCGCCATTTACTTTCATTAGATGCAATTGAAATCTTGCTTTGAAGGTGTATGCTGCTTTGGTCCAACTTGCTGCTTTTCCACTGTATATTAAATCGTCGGCGCCAGGAGTGAAAGTAGACGTGTTAGGACTTGAAAGTAATACAATTGCGTCATCTAATAATTTAATTACATCGGTGTAAATGAGTTGCTGCGCATCGTATTTAGGGTAATAATTATTGGCAGCAAGCGTTGCTTCGGTATAAGGAACATCTCCATGTAAGTCTGTCGTTAAACCAATGTTGATGGCTTTTAGAACTTTTGCAATAGCGAGATAATAACTCGAGTTTGTTGCCGTTGCTTTGTCTTCAAGTACCTTGATGTTGGGTAAGGCCTTTGAGTAAACAAGTCTCCAATATTCGTCTAGTGAATTTTGGTAATGTTTATCGATATTTTGATCGTTAAAAGCCGAAGCAATATGTTGATCTACTTGCGCTAGACTTGTCGCGGCGCTGTACTGCGCACTCATCGTAGCTTGAATAGCTGATGGTAAAATGTTGTTGATTGCAACCGTTTCTGATGCTACTGCGTTACTTGGCGTATTGGTGTCATAGTAACTATCACTACAACTATAAAGGGATATTGCTAAGGTGAAAACACCGGCAATTTTAAGTATGTTTTTCATAATTCAGGTCTTTTAATAGATTAGAAACCAATGTTTAAGCCTAGTGAATAGGATTGTGTTAATGGAATGTTTAAACCAGAGAAGCCATATACATTACTTCCTGATCCAAATTGTTGTCCCTCTGGGTCAAAACCTCTAAATGGTGTCCATAAAAGGAAGTTGTTTCCACTTACTGATAACGAAGCATTCGATAATTTTAGTTTGGAAGCTATTTCGGTGGATAAATTATAGGTTAATGATACATTTCTAAGTTTTAGCCACGAAGTGTCTTGAATCAATATTTCCGAAGCTTGATTGATAATTGTATTTCTATAATAGCTGTTTCCGTCTATGGTTACAGGAATGTCATTGGCTGTACCATCTGCTTTTACTCCTTCTAGTACTTGTGTATGGTTTCTATCTTCGGTCATTTTTAAGATTCCGTTTCTGATTCCGTTACGCTCTGCTGGGTCAAAACCTTCTCCTCCTTTTTTGTATTCGAATAAGAATGCTAGATCCCAGTTTTTGTATTTAAAGTTGTTGTTTAATGTTAAGACATAGTCTGGAAATGCGTTTCCAACCTTGGTGTACAGTACAGCTCCGTTGCCGTCCTTTGCAATTACAGGAAGTCCGTTCGTACCGATAAGGCGTTGGCCATTTACATAAGTCCACGTTCTACCGTATAATGATCCAGCTGCGTCACCTACTTTTATTCTAGAGTAAATGTCTGCTCCGCCATTGTAGGCAAAGTCAATGTTGTCAAAGGGTAGTGCTAAAACTTCGGTTTCATAAGCAGTAAAGTTGGCTATTGCGGTCCATTTTACGTCTTTGGTTTTAATAATATCAGCAGCCAGTGTCAATTCATGTCCAGTGGTTTTAAGCGAACCAGAGTTTGTCCAAGTTCCCGTTAATGATGTACTTTGTGGTAAAGTTACTTTTAGGATTTGTCCGTCACTTTTTCGATCAAAATAAGTGTATTCTAAGCGTATTCTATCATGAAAGAAACGCAAGTCGGTTCCAATTTCAGTTGTGGTAACAATTTCGGCTTTGATGTTTGGGTCAACATCAACAGTACCAATACTTACACCACCTACACCGTTGAAAGGAGTGTCTGGATAGCTGTATCGTCCTGTTCCAAATGGCGGAATTTTGCCCACTTGCGCCCATGATCCACGTAGTTTCCCAAAAGAAAGAACGCTTCCTTCTTTGTCTATTAAATCATGAAAAACAAAGGCTAGATTGGATGAGAAATAATTAAAGGCGCGATTAGCAGTTGGTAAAGTTGAAGCGTAATCTCTACGGCCTGTTGCAGCAATGAAGATTCGCTCTTTATAATCGGCTTTTAATTCAGTGAAATAACCTACTGTTCGTACAACTTCGTTTGTTTGTACAGCATATTTGTTAATCGTGTTTGCGATGTTGTTGAATTTTGGTAAAAGCAATCCTTCACCTCTTGTGAGTCCGTAATCCGAATTGGTTTCGAAAATTTGATTCCCAATCATTGCCGAAGTATTAAAATCGCCAAATTTCTTAGTAGCCGAAATTAATAAATCGGAGTTTAATCCTTTGAAATTTATTTTTTCGTTGACAATAAACCCATTTACGGGAGAACCTGGGTCGAGATCTGCTCCTGCGTATCTGTTTCTAGTTTCAGAATAATTATCAACGCTTCCTCTGTAGGTGATGTTTAGCCATGATTTAGCTTGCCAGTTTAAGTCGGCTGAAGCAATCCAACGGTCTACATTATCTTCTAAATTACTGGTTTTAGCAAAGTAAACGGGTTGGTCAATGGTGCCCGATGTCCAGTCTTTTTCACCGCCGGTAGCGGTTTGATAATCATTAATATCGATCGATGGTGACCAATAAGAAAGGGAACTCATGATTGATTTATCACCGGTGTTCGCTCTCATTCCTCCGGAATTTGCATACGAAACAGAAGTGCCTAATTTTAAATTGTCTGCTAATTGGTAGCCTCCATTGAATTTTAATGTTTTACGGGCATAGGCTGTGTTGGGTACAATTCCTTCGTCTTTGCTGGTCGATGCAGAAACGTAGTAATTCATTTTTTCGGTTCCTCCGCTTAGGCTAATATTGTTGGTGGTATTAATTCCTGTTTTGAAGAAATCTTTGTAAAAATGTCTGAATTTAATTGTCGCGTCATCCGTACTTGAGTATGCTGGACCATTGGTTTGAAAGCCAGAAGTAAAGCCTGGGTAAAATGAAATACCAGATGGGGTGTTGGCAGCCATACTCAAAACTCTTGGAGTTAGTCCTGATCCTTCTCTCCATTGCGATTGTAGTTCTGGGTATTTGTTTACCTCGCTCATAGTAACGCTAGAAGAGATGTTTACTTTGGTTTTTCCTTCTTTTCCTTTTTTGGTGGTAATAATAATAACTCCATTACCGGCTAATATTCCGTAAAGTGCTGTTGCTCCAGCACCTTTTAATACGGTATAGCTTTCTATGTCGTTCGGGTTGATGTCTATGGAACGGTTTGAAAAACCAAACTGCTCGTTGCTACCTGGAGACGAGTTGTTCGCACTGGATAATACATTTCCAGATATAGTGCTATTGTTTACCGGGTTTCCATCGATAACAATTAACGGTTGGTTGTTGCTACCTGTGCTTAAAGAAGAAACGCCTCTAATTAAAATATCGACACCTCCTCCTGCTTCTCCAGAAGTTTTACTTATGGTAACCCCAGAAATGCTTCCTTGTAAGGCTTGAAGCGCATTGAGTTGTCCGGGGCGCTCAATGTCGGCTGCTTTGATCGTTTGATTGGCGTACCCTAATGATTTAGTTTTGTTTTTAATACCCATCGCGGTAACTACGACTTCGTCAAGTTTGTTATTAGAATCCTCTTTTAAAGAAGCATTTACAATAGCGCCAGAAACTTTAAGCTCTTGATTGGTGAAACCAAGAAAGGAAAAGATTAAGCTGGCTCCTTTTGAGGCTTGAATTTGATAATTTCCATCCATGTCTGTTGCAACAGTGGACTTTGAGCCTTTTAGTGTGACGTTGGCACCTGGAAGTGGTAGGCCTTGTGCATCTGTTACTTTACCTTTTACTGTAGTGTTTTGGGAATAACATGTAATAATCCCCAAAAAAAATAGTATCAGCATTAAATACTTTTTTCTCATGATTCGTTATTTTGGTTAGTTCTAGTAAATCTAATCAATTTTAACAATAATTAACAAAATATTTTTAGTAAAATAGCTTTATCTGTGCATAATAACCATAATTAGGGCAGCTAAGTGGTGGTTTGTTGTGATTTTAATAGAAAGATGCAGAGACGGTTTTGTTCATGTGCTGCGTACTAAGACAAAAAAAAGCCTATTTCAAAAGGAATTGAAATAGGCTTTCTGGAATAGTTGTTGAGTGGTATTTATTCCACAATCTTATATAATTTGTCAGATAAACGCACTCTAAACGGCACTGGAAAGGTGATTCTATCACCTGCTTTGGCTGTAGTTCCTGCTACATCATTAACAATCATGTTTTCTAAAACCAATTCCTGAACACCGGTTGTAGGTCCAGAAATAATGATTTTGTCGCCCACAGTCAATTCTTTGTTTTCGATAGAAAAAAGACCAACTTGCGCTTTGACATAATAATGATCTACTTTACCGATCAATACTTTTTTTACCTTAATTTTTTGGCGAATATCCACTGGCTTTATGGCTGTTCCTATGGCCAAATCAGCTAATTCACCTGAGTGTTTGAACTTCAATTTATCTGATTTTCCTTTTCTAAAAACCTTGTTCCCTACTTGTTTTCCCGTTCTCAATCGTACTTGATCCACTAATGGTAAACGTGTGATTTCAAGACATTCTGTAGAACAACAATTATCCATGGCAGCCTTACATTCGTCACATTGGATAAACAACAAATGGCAACCATCATTTTCACAGTTGGTATGATTATCGCAAGGTTTTCCGCATTGATGGCATTGCGAAATAATATCGTCAGTAATTCTTTCGCCTAAGCGATTATCAAAAACAAAATTCTTACCTACAAACTTGCTTTCTAAACCTTCTTCCTTGATTTGTTTGGCATACTGAATGATTCCACCTTCCAATTGGAACACATTTTTGAATCCTTGGTGCTTGAAGTAAGCGGAAGCTTTCTCACAACGGATTCCGCCCGTGCAGTACATCACCAGGTTTTTATCTTCTTTAAAATCTTTTAATTGCTCGTTGATAATAGGCAACGATTCTCTAAAAGTCTCCACATCTGGAGTAATGGCGTTTTTAAAATGACCAATTTCACTCTCATAATGATTTCGAAAATCAACAACAATCGTATTTGGATTTTCTAATATTTCGTTGAATTCAGACGCTTTTAAATGCACTCCTTTATTAGTCACATCAAAAGTTTCGTCATTCAAACCATCCGCAACAATTTTATCACGCACCTTAACAGTTAGTTTCAAGAAAGAGTGGTCATCGTGCTCTACGGCTACATTCAAGCGAATGCCTTTCATAAAATCATAGACTTCAAGGGTGTCTCTAAAAGCTTCAAAGTTATCGGCAGGAACACTCATTTGAGCATTAATACCTTCTTTAGCGACATAAGTACGGCCAAGGGCATCAAGTGCGTTCCAGGCTACAAATAAATCGTCGCGAAATTTTTTAGGATCTTCAATTTTGGCATACGCATAGAAAGACAACGTGAGTCGTTGTTGTCCAGCCTGATCAATCAGTTCGGCTCTTTCATCTGCGCTTAAGGTGTTATACAGTTGCATGCTATAAACGGTTTAAGGGTGATAAATTATTTTTGCAAAAGTAAGGAAAAGGGACTAAATGGCAAAGTTTCTACCGTTCTAAGTTTCTGTTTTTTGAGGAGCTATTTCCCGCTATCCGTTATAATCTTTTGGGGGCAAAACAAAAGCCCCCAAAAGGATTTTCACTTCAAATGAAGTTCACTGAATTCCTATGAAAATATAATACAGTGAAGTAATCGGGGTTAGGGATTATAGGTGATTCGCTTTCATTACAAAAATCAATAAGCCCAGAAGAAACTCCTGGGCTTATTGTTGTAATGCTATGGATTGTACTCTTGGTGGTATTTTATTTTCTAATGTGTTTGCGGTCACGATATCCAATGTACAGTATTGGTACCATGGATAACAATAAAAACAAACCAACGTAAAGCATGTTTTTTGGTTTGAATCCCAATCCTAGGTTGACCCATTTTCCCTCTTGTAGTTCAAGCGAAACCGTTTGCTCGTTTTCGTTTTCTAATACATGTTGGTCTTTCGGCAAGCCGTCAGCTAGCATAATAACCGCCATTTGATTGTGTGGCATGTCCTTGAACATGGAGTTTTTAAAATATAAAGAGCTAATGTTCTTTGGGATGTTTAGTACTTCCACAATTAACTTCGATTCATGTCCAAGCAATACTAATGGTGCACCAAATTTTAAAGTATCTTTTTCGTTTGCAATGAAAAAGACATTTTTATTAAAATGATCCACAACTAATTTCTTGAAAGCCTCTGGAGTTTTATAAGCATTTGTAGTGTAGAGGTAGTCAATTTCTCCTTGAAAAGCAGCTAGTGAACTTGTTATTTGCAATACATAAATGCCATTATCTGTTTTTGAAAGGACGCTGGTCGAAAAATCTGGCGAATGGGCATGGCTCACCAAAGACATCAAAAATGCCGATAGGAACAACCATTGCTTCTTCATTTTATTTTTACTTAACATACACACCATGTAAGCTGTTAATAAAGTTATTTTTACCTTTGTAATCTACGTGGTAGTGGTATCCTCTGGTTGAATCGTAGTGACCTAATGAAGCGTCTAAGTCGGTATAGGCCTTTCCAGTTGAGTCAAAATGTGCATACATTCCATAACCGTCCATCGCGTAACCTATCATTCCTGCATGACCATCTGCTTGCGCTATTTCTGTCGACAATCCTGTTGCAGCATGGTAATGATAACCAGCAGCTAAGTTAATATGTCCTCCTGCATCATCAAATGGTGCCAAAGTGTAGGCTGCCAAAATCACACTTGTAGGCGCTGGTGCATCAAACACTACTCCGTTGAATGCGATACCTCTAGAACTTGGTCCAGTTGAATTGGGTCCAGAACCAAATGCAATAGGAGAACTCGCTGCTTTTGGAGTCACAGGAATGTAGTATGTATGTGACAAGTCGGCTACATAAGAAGGCAAACATTCTACACAATAATTTTTATAGGTTGCGCCTACATTTGGGTTTGCAGCTGCTTGACATTCTGCTTGTGTACTTGTTTTTGTGATTGCCCCTGTAGTTGCATTGTACATCATCCAAGTGTTGTCTTTATAGAAAGTGGCCATGTTTTTTACAAAGGCTCCATCTACGTCGTAGGCTTCTCCACCTTCTAACCATATTCCACCTTTTGAAGCGTCGTCTGAAATGTTAGTAGGGCACCATGGTCCCATAGTATGGTCTGTTGCAAGGCTAGTAGTTACAATTTTATAGCAATCAGCGGTAGTTCCGTCTGATAATGTTTTCGAAACTATGGTAATAGGTTCTCTTAAGCCAGCGGATAAAAATTGAGAAGAGGATACATTAATCACAACTGCTTCATCTGCAGTTGTTGTTGCAGTTTCAGTTGTACTATCGTCTTTGCTGCAAGCGTTGACAAGGCAAAGTAACACGGTTGAAACAAATAAAAGGCTTACATTTTTCATACTTGATTGGTTTATTCGTTATTGAATGGGGTAAAAGTAAGGAGAACTACAAAGGTATTTTAGAACAATCAGCGAACGGCCTTAAGTTTTCAGTAAATGACTGTGGTCATTTATTTAAAAGTGAATTAAGTTTTTTGTTTTTGCATAATATTTTTATGAACAGCTGTATGATCATTTGATAAATCAATTATATTTACTTTGTATTGCAATTGGCAATCTTGTTGATTTATAGGGGTCTAAAGCATAATAATTCAAGTACAATCATGAAAAATAAAATAGTGTTGCTATTGTTTTTTATAGCAAGTTTAAATGCTTTTGGACAAGTAAATATTGGAAAAAAAGTACCACTTAAATGGCTCAAAACAGCCATTCAAGGTGGTGATAATGGAAAATTAGTACATGAATTTGGTCAAATGTTTCCGTCCAAAGTCATTGCGGAAGATCCTGTTCTAAATGATGCAATGACGGTTTATCTTAATCTCACGAAGGTGAATCTAGATACTGATTTTGAAGATGAATATGTGTTATTCATTGGGTCATATTATGCTCAAACAATGTTTTATGTGATTGATCATGATTTTAAAATCATTCACGAGGAATATTTATGGTTGCACAATGACTATCCGCAAATGAAAATTTTGAGCGCTACTAATCAGCATAAGTTGATTAGTTTTAAATTTTTGTACGGCAGAGGCTCCGGTTTCTGGTTGTTTACCAATAAGGTGTACCGCCTTGAATCAGGAAAACTAGACTTGGTTTTAGAGTTGGTAGACGATTCTAATGATACTTTTAATGATAAGGGAATCAACGGAATGATTACTGTTGATAGTTTTGAAGAATATGGGAATGAATTGTTTGTTACTTATTCATTTCGTCTAAACCCTCATTATCTCGTGCTGGAAAAATTGAGCATTCAAGATGAAACATTCGAATTGATAAAAAGAGATAAAGTGTCGGCGATTTATGCCTACGATACTGATCTTAGAAAATTTATACCAAAAGACAGTCCTATTACAGCTGATATGGAAGCTTATTTTTTAAGACCAGGGAACGACGCTTTGTTTCTAAAAGCATTCAGACCCGATTTGGCCTTGTTATTGAGTAACGGAACAGAAAATCAGAAGAAAGTAGTGCGCTATTTGCAAAACTTAAAGCCAGACTAAGTAGGTTACGGAGCTTATTTAATCTGATTATTCACCACGTTCTCAGTCAGGATTTTTGAAGCTTCTTTAAGTTTGCTTTGTTCGTACAAGGCGGGCAAGTCATTTAAAGGCGTTTTTACCGGAGCTTCATAATTGATATAATCTTGAAAAGTCACTCCTGCAACTGCTCTAGGGTTGAATGCCGCTCTAAAACGTACACCACCGTCATTTACTTGATAATTATATGCGAAGTAATCCATTTTGTGCGTTTCCGTATTGATCCAATACATGTATTCATCATCAAAATCTTTTCCGCCACCGTCTTGACCAAAAGTAACCTGAATCACATCATATTGCTTTCCTTTGATAGTCGTTTGTTCGATATACTTTTTGTGCACAGAAGCATCTTGAAGTTTGTGAGGAAGCGTTGCAAAATAAATAACAGAATTTAAGGATTCGCCGTATTTACCTGCATCTTCTGGAGTAAGGTTTTGCTTTTTAGTATTGATGTAACGCGTGAAATCATTATTGACCATTACATCTTTGATAAGCGAATCTCCTTTTTGTCCTTCAGATGAATATTCGTAATTGCTACCGTTATTTTTAAAACGGTATTTTTTGTCTCTAAAAGTAAATGAATAATCGGCTTTTGTGTATAAGTCACCACCGTGAACTTCGATTGCAAGGTTTATAATAGAATCGGCTTTTGACAATGGTTTAGCGGTGGCAATGGTGTCGTTTTTTAGATTGTCATCCAGACTTTCTTTTTTAGAATTACAAGAGAGAACAACTGCGGCTAAAACACAAAGAGTAAGTATCGATTTTTTCATTTTATAAAAATATTGTTTTTTAGTAGTATTTATAAATCGAAAGTGGTTTTTGTGTAAAGTTTAACTTTGGTGAAACTAACTAAATCGAAGTCTTAATTATTAATCACAAATCGCACAAATCATTTTACGCTTTAAACTTACTAAATGTTGATTTTAGGTAGCTTTACGCACTTAGATCTTCCGTCAATTACAACTGTTGTAAAAACACCAATAAATTATGAATAGAGTGTAAAAGAAAGATTGTCAAGAAGGCTTTTCGTTTTAACTTCAAAAGTATGAGATATAAGTATGTAAAATAAAAGCCTAGTGTAAAACTATAAAATATATAAAAGGATTGATAATTATGAGTCAATCCAAATAAAATAGCTGAAAGAACGGTAATTTGATAGCTATTTTTAGAAGTAAATATTAATATTTTTTCTAAGAGGTATTGAAAGATAAAAGTTTCTAAAAGTGGACCAACAAACACTCCAGAAAAAAACTTTTGCCAGTTATTTTTTTTAACCATAACGTCATTAAGCATTTCTATGTCTAACGATTCTAACAGGATAGATAAACATAAAATTACAAGTAAAAGGAAAATTAAGGATATGAAAAAAATTTGATAATCTTTTTTAGTCGATAAATACGTTTCTAATTGATTCATTTTATTTTTATAAAAGCTGAGGCAGTAATTGCATTTAGCGCCTCAGCTTTAATTAATCAGATAAATATTACCATTTCAAACCACCTGAGCTAGCTTGGTGCTTATATGCATAAGCACCATATTCATCCCAACCTGTAAACATAAATTCCAGTGCTATATCAATTGCTTTACCAATCAAATAATCTTTACCAATGCCGCGAACACCACCTGATCCGCCATAAATATTTTCAATCTCTACGATATTCAGATCTTGCAATCTTAAAACATTTAAATTTTCCATAAAAAAAAGTTTTTTTAATTATTAATTTTGTCTTTAAATAAATAGTCCTCCTGTCAGATTCCAGGGAATTAATAAAGGTTTCTTATATGATTTATGTGAAAGCTCTACTGTACGCGCCCAGTATGATTTCATTTGTAAAAGTATATTGTTTCAATGCAACTATATTGCAACGAACAAATTGTTTTGTAAAAAATAAGTGCCACCATAAATATTACTTGTTTCATTATCAGTTAAAATCTTTATTGTGACAGATATTTTTAAGTCAAAATAATTGATGTAGTAATAGGTTTTTCTACTTCTACTGTAACGAATATGGGCATTATAATCTTTTAATTGATCTAATAATAAATGAATTGAACGCTCACTTAATTTCATTAAATTAGCCAACTCTTTTGGGGTACCAGTTTTTTCAATAATAATTAGATTGTGCAATTGTTGTAAACGTCAGTCTGTGAAAAAACTTCCGTTTATTTCTTTCAAATATAACACTTAATACAATATAAAAGGAAGAAAAGTT
>NZ_JACRUK010000014.1 GCF_014305155.1 Flavobacterium muglaense | reverse complement strand
ATGATGAAGCATAAACACATTGGATTACAAATAATTAAAATAAGTACATAACTTTACACCTCTAATTATTTATTCATTAGTTTACCGCCAATCGTTCTTGCAATTGTGCTAGTTCCTGCCCCAACAATATTCCCAGTTTTAGTACTTGTTTGATTTATATTGCGAACAAAATTCCCTGCGCCACCAGCCTGAATAATCCATCCAGTCACCGTAGGTATGGTAAAGTACCCTATTATGCCAATAATCATAAATATGATATAAACAGTACTTGATGAATCGGGAATAAAATTGGGATCGGATAAACTGTCGATATCCTTTTGGAGTATTAAGGATTGGATCTTGGACAACATCGCACTAAAAAGATCTGAAACGGGTAACCAGAGGTACACACTAATGTACCGAGTCAGCCATTGCGTTAAAGTAGACTGAAATCCATCCCAGACTGAAATCGCAAATGCTATTGGCCCCAATATTGAAAGCACTATTAAGAAGAATGTTCGTATCGTATCTATGACTAGTGCAGCCGCTTGAAAAAGGACTTCAATAAATTCACGAAATCCATCTCGAAACATTTTCTTTAGACTGTAGATCTGCCTTTCCGCGTACATGCTTGACATGGTTACCAAGTCGGAAGGGGTCCATCCGAGTTCATCCAACTTTTTATCAAATTCTTCATCCGATGCTAAATAGGCTGTCTCAGGATTACGAAGCATCGCTTCTCTCTCCAATAGGTCCTTCTGCTGTTGTAAAGCATTTAAATCTAAAACTTGACTTTCTAATATGCTGTGCGTTCCCTGCACTACTGGACTCAATACTCCATTAAGCGTTCCCAATACAATCGTTGGGAAAAATGTAATACAGATACCCAAAGCAAAAGGTCTAAGTAACGGGAACATATCTATTGGTTCGGCACTACTAAGCGCTTGCCAGACTTTTAATGCTACATAAAACAAAGCACCCAATCCAGCCAAACCTTTAGCAACCGCTGCCATATCTGCTGATAATGGCATCATCTCGTCATAGAGCGAACGTAGTACTTCATGAAGATTACTATATTCCATGATTACCAGTATTTCTGGTTAGCGGTTCCGTATAGATCCAATACTCTTTGGCTGTTATTAGCTTTCTTGGCTCGCAGATAACTAACCGAAATATTTTTATTCGTGAAATAACGAACTAAATTGTGGTACTCTTTTACTTTTACATATACCTGGTCAATAATGTCCATTCGTTCTTTATCATTGAGCGACAAGCTGGAAGAGTTTACAATTTGTTTTAACTCTTTCAATAGTTCTGTGCTTTCGTTGAGTAAGATCGAATACCCATTCGCAATTGCTGTTAGTTCCTGCTCATTGAAATTGGGATCGTTCAACATTTTTCCAAAATTCTTTACATACATTTCAGAAACATCGCCAACAAGTAGCACAGTCTGTTGCACTTTTCGAGCATCTTTCACCAGATTGTTTACCGCCTTCAGTTTATCGTAATATTCTTTTCCTTGATTATAGACTTTTTGGACTTCTTTAAAGTTGTTAATCATGTTGGTCGCTGTGGTCGAAGTCTGTATAATCTGTCTTGCTGAATTAACTATTCCTTGAGCCAAATTTGTAGGATCTGTTACCACCCACTGTCCTTTAGCAGTCGGCATGAAAGCGAATAAAATCACCATGCACACCATAATTTTTAAATTTTTCATTGCTATTTGTTTTTAAAATTTTCACTAATTGTTTTCTATTTCCCTTTTCAAAAGGGCAATCCTTTTGATAGCCTGTTCTACGTTTCCATCTAATTGGCTTGCCAATTGCATCACTTCCAACTTTTCTGTTTCTTCAGTGGTATAAGCTAAATATTCCTCGAAACTAACTTCTGTAGCATATACTGCCGAATGCGTACCTCCTAACCCGATCCAAACTTCTTTGTAAAGTCGTTTGGGATCATTGTTCATGTTGATGGAAAGTACTTGCGCTTTTTCTTTTTCAGTCAGACCAATCATGGCCTGGATATCGTCAAATTTGTTCATGTACTTTCTTTGATCCAGCAGTATTTTACAATCCGAATTGTTAATAATACTTTCTTTTACAATGGGAGATTGAATGATATCATCTACTTCTTGCGTTACAACAATGGCTTCTCCAAAAAACTTTCGCACCGTTTTAAAAAGGTATTTGATGTACTCTGCCATCCCTTCTTTTGCAATGGCTTTCCAAGCTTCTTCGATCAGGATTAGTTTTCGTACTCCCTTCAAACGACGCATCTTATTGATAAAAACCTCCATAATGATGATGGTCACAATAGGAAAAAGGATTTTATGATCCTTGATTGCATCTATTTCGAAAACAATAAATCTTTTAGAAAGTAAATCCAGTTGCTTTTCGGAATTCAATAGATAATCATATTCACCTCCTTTGTAATAAGGTTCTAATACATTTAAGAAGTTGGCAATATCAAAGTCTTTTTCTCGTACCTTTTTATCTTCTAATACTTGTCTATAATCTCCTTGTACAAATTCATAAAACCCATTGAAGGAAGGAAATTCATCCTGCTGCTTGATTCGCTCAATGTACCCGCTCACTCCATTTGAAAGTGCCACTTCTTCGGACCGTGTTGGTGGTTCATCATCCCTTTTCCATAAGGTCAATATTAAAGTTTTAATGCTTTCTCTTTTCTCAATATCGAATACGCCATCATCGGTGTAGAAAGGGTTAAAAGCAATCGGATTGTCTTCGGTGTAGGTGAAATAAACGCCATCTTCTCCTTTGGTTTTTCCTTTGATTAATTCACACAATCCTTGATACGAATTTCCTGTATCCACCAACAGCACATGCGCGCCTTGCTCGTAATATTGTCTCACCATATGATTGGTAAAGAAGGATTTCCCTGAACCGGATGGTCCTAATATAAATTTGTTCCTGTTGGTGATAATACCGCGCTTCATCGGCAGATCAGAAATATCCAAATGAATGGGTTTTCCAGTCAGTCGGTCGGCCATCTTGATTCCAAATGGTGAAGGCGAACTTTTATAATTGGTTTCTTCAGTGAAAAAACAAAGTGCAGGTTCAATAAAAGTGTAAAAGCTTTCTTCACTCGGAAAGTCTCCTGCATTGCCTGGCATTCCTGCCCAATAGAGCGTCGCCACATCTGTAGTGTTGTGCCTTGGTTTACATTCCATCAGTGCCAAAGCACTACCAGTGTCGTTCTTTAGTTGTTTTAATTCAACTGGATTATCTGACCATGCCATTACATTGAAGTGTGCCCGAATAGATGCATGTCCAAAAGAATGTGCTTCATTCAAATAGCGTTCGATCCATTCCTTATTGATTTGATTGGCTCGACTATACCGTGCCAAGGAATGCATGTTTCTTGCTGACTTCTCAAACTTGCGCAGGTTGTCTTCACTGTTATCCAAGAAAAGATACTGGTTGTAGATGTGATTGCAGCTTAACAACAATCCAACTGGTGCAGCAAAAGACAACAAACAATCACTTCTGTCTGTAGACAATTTTTCATAATGGGTTTCTGCTGCTACTGAACTAGGCAAATCATCGGTATCGGACAACGTATGCAGACACAATCTTTTGTTTCCTATGCGAACTTCTTCTCCTCCCAAAGCAATATCTTGCAATGGTGTTCCCTCCTCTCTTGAAAGGCTTAGGTACTGTTCCAGTAATCCTTGTTTGCCAGCTGTTCCAATGATATCCTCCTCACTTAATCGTTCCAGTTTTATACAATCGGAATCGTTTACAATTCGCTCAAATTGCGCCACCGATTCCATAAAGCGAGAGATGGTTTCTTTATCTCTTAGCTCTTTTGGGATGAGCACTCCTTTGCAAAGCGAAGAAAAATTACTCTGCATTCGCATACGCTCTTTGGACGTTTTAGTTAAGAACAGATAGCAATAATGATTGAGAAACGGACGCTCATTAAAATGTTGCTGGTAGGATTTTGCCAAAAAACTCAAATCTTCTTTGGCAATATCAGGAGCATAATTTTCTTTGATGTACCAATCCTGTTTGTGCACCACCGTATAATCAGGCAAGGTTTTTATAGCCTTATGCCAAGTAGAATGAATGGCTTCATATTCCGCAGAGGCTACTGTGAAAAGCTCTGGTAGCTGTACTCGAAAACACGCTGTGATATCAGCATCCTTGGAGATAATACAATTATTTTCTACTGCTAGCAACGGAAACTTACTTTCTAGTGTTGTCGCTTTTGATTTATTTCTCATGGCTGATACATTTTGGAATTCAACTGAAAATAGCGATACACAGGCATGCGACAGATAATATATCGTGGATGTCGCTTCTTTGCTCCCACTTTCATCAATCCATGTTCGCCGTACTTTTTGTTCAGTGAAAAAGTTTGCCATACTAATAGCAATCCTCCACCGATGCCGATAAACAGACAGAGATAAGAATTGACGCCTGTCATGTACAAGATTATTACTAGGATAAGCATCCCGAGCAAACCACCTGCGAAGATGAACAAGTACTGCGCTTTCAGTCCTTTGAACTCTACCGTTCTTCCAATGCCTTTATTAATAGTATACGTATTCATAGCGCAAATACTAAAGGAAGAACGAACGTAAAACAGTTGCCGCTACAATCAAAAAGATACAAGCTCCAAACCAACTCGCCGCCGTCTTGCTCGTGTCTGGATCACCGCTACTAAACTTGTTATACACCTTCACCCCACCAATTAGCCCAACTACTGCCCCAATAGCATAAATAAGTTGGGTAGCAGGATCGAAATAAGAAGTAACCATTTGCGTCGCTTCGGTGATTCCTGCTGTTCCGTTTCCTTGTGCTACTGCACTAATTGTTGATAGTATAGTCACTACTAACACTACTTTTTTAACTCGATTTCCCATGATTTGAAAAATTTAAATTGTTCTTTGTTCCTGTACTTTACAGTATTTAAAAACAAATATCATTTGGAAACAGTTGCAGTTTAATATGTTGTCGTTGAGTGGAGTTATTTGGCAGAAGAAGACATGCTAACTTAGTTTGGGATAATAGAATCACTAAATTTGAGTAATCAATACTATTATATTGTAAATCGCAATATGCAATACAGCATGATGAAAGATTGTTAATTGATTCTTCCTCTGTAAATCCGTGAGATTAAATCAAAATAATGGATAATCATTTTTAGTTACTTGGTTGATCCCTCCTAATCCACCTCGTGTCATTAACACACTAAATACTAATTATTTACAGACTAAAATTAGAACACTTCAATTTTATTCTGATGTTAAAAAGTAGATTAAAGTCAATTTTTATTTATCAAAAAAATTCTGTATGTAAATTCTTTTTTTTAATTTTACCCAAAATGGATAAAACTAATTAAGATAAAACATTAAAATGGCAAGTTTTGGTAAATTTATAAAGACAGAACGAGAGAGGAAAGGTTGGAGCCAAACTGAATTTGGAGCTTTAATCAAGATAAATACACCGCTTGTTAGTCGTATCGAAAACGATAAAAAATCGCTTGCTTTAGACAAGGTAAAATTACTAGCTGAAATATTTGAAATAGATTACGAAAAAGTGAAAGATCTATTTTTTGCAGACAAATTTGCAAAAGACGCATATAAATACAAATGTTCTGAAAGTGTTTTCTCTGCTGCAGAAGCACAAACTAAATATTTGAAAGAAATAAACATTACACAAGGTAAACTAACATTCTAATCATAATGAACAACAAAAAACTCATACAAGCATTAGGATTTTTACCTAAAGAAAATACTTCGGAAACGTTTCAAAAGAAATATTCCAAGTCAAACAATTACGCTATTGAAATTGATTTTGAAAAAGAGATTATCAATTTTGGTAATAAAATAAAAGGTGAAAGTAAAACTACTCAAAATTTTTCTCAAGCTGAAAATTGGGTTGTTTTAGAATGTGTGGATAGATTACTCGAAAAAGGATATCAACCACAAAATATAACTTTAGAAAAAACTTGGAAAACAGGACACGGTACAAGTGGAAGACTAGATATTTTAGTTTCCAAAGAAGATAGTTCTGCCTATTTAATGATTGAGTGTAAAACTTGGGGAGCCGAGTTCGAAAAAGAACTTAAAAATTTAGAAAAAAACGGAGGACAACTCTTTACTTATTTTCAGCAAGACAAAAATGCTGATGTTATAATGCTATACGCATCAAAATTAGAAGGTAAAAAAGTTGAATATAAAAATACAATTGTAAAAATTGAAGAGGATTACCGACAAGCAGGAAATGTAAAAGATTTCTTTGAACGTTGGAATAAACTACCTAAGTCAAACGGTGTTTTTGATAGTTGGGTAACTCCTTACGAATTCCAAAGTAAAGCATTAACTAAAAATGATTTAAAAGTATTAAGACAAGAAGATAGTAGTTTTATTTTTAATCGTTTTTTAGAAATACTGAGACATAATGTAGTTTCTGATAAACCTAATGCTTTCAATAAAATTTTCACGCTTTTTCTTTGCAAAATTGTTGACGAAAACAGAAATCAAGACGACCAATTACACTTCCAGTGGCTTGAAGGAGAAGATAATCATATTTCTTTTCAAAAAAGGCTGACAGACCTATACAATAGAGGAATGCTTGAACTTTTAGAAAAGAAAGTAACAGACGTTAGTGATAGTGAATTTGATAAACAATTTTTACAAGTAGAATCTCAATACAAAGACAAATTCAAAGAAATTTTAACTGAAATTCGACTTAAAAAAAACAATGAATTTGCGATAAAAGAAGTATATGATGATGCCTCATTTGAGGAAAATGCGAAAGTGGTAAAGGAAGTGGTAGAACTACTTCAAGTGTATCAAATACGATATAATTACCGTCAACAGTTCTTAAGTGACTTTTTTGAATTGCTTTTAACAACAGGTTTAAAACAAGAATCCGGACAGTTTTTCACACCTGTTCCCATTGCTCGATTTATCATTAAAAGCTTGCCATTTCAGGAAATAACATCACAAAAAATTGAAGTTGGAAATAAAAATGACTTACTACCTACTATAATTGATTATGCAGCAGGAAGTGGGCATTTTATCACTGAATCAATGGAGGTAGTTCAAAATTACATTGACAGCCTTGATGAAAGTTCTTTTAATCCTACGACAAAAAGAGCTATTGAAAAATGGAAAGTTGACCAATTTGATTGGGCGGAGTCTTATGTATATGGTATTGAAAAAGATTACCGATTGGTAAAAACTGCCAAAGTAAGTTGCTATCTTCATGGTGATGGGTTAGCAAAAGTCATTCATGGTGATGGATTGGGGGATTTTGCAACTTCAACAGAATTTAAAGATTTATTGAAAGAAACCGATAAAACCTATCCGCAAGATAACAAGCAATTTGATGTCATTATATCAAATCCACCATATTCTGTTTCGGCTTTTAAAGGATTAATGAATGAAGAAAAATCTAAGATAGCCTTTGATTTATACAATAGATTAACTGACCAAAGTTCTGAAATAGAATGTTTGTTTATTGAACGTACAAAACAGTTATTAAAAGATGGCGGAGTAGCTGGTATCATTTTACCAAGTAGTATTTTGAGTAATACAGGTATTTATACCCAAACAAGAGAAATTCTTTTAAAGCATTTTGAAATTTTAGGTATTGCCGAATTAGGCTCTAATACCTTTATGGCAACAGGAACAAATACGGTTACTTTATTTTTAAGACGCAGAAACAACGCAGATGCTTACAATGTAGAGGAAGCTATAAAAAAATGTTTTGTTAACCTACAAGATGTTACCATTAACGGTATTGAAAAACCGCTAAAAAAATATGTTGCTCACGTTTGGGATAGCATTTCTTTTGAAGATTATAAAACATTGCTGCAGAAATCACCGAACAAAACTATTGAACAACACGAAATTTATAAAGAATATACCAAGAAGATAAAAGCTAAAAATGAAACTGAACTTTGGACTGCAATTTTAGCCATTGAGCAAGATAAATTGCTTTATTTTATTTTGGCATATCCTCAAAAATTAGTGTTGGTAAAAACAGGCGAAAAAAACGAAGAAAAACGTTTCTTAGGTTATGAATTTAGCAACCGTAGAGGTAGCGAGGGTATTCATGCTATACAACGAAGTAAAAGCATAGATGAATGTACTGAATTGTATGATGCTGATAGTTTTACTAACCCAGAAAAGGCGAGTACTTATATTTATAAAGCATTCTTGGGAGAATTTGATTTAGAATTACCAGAAAATTTGAAACAGAACTTAAGTTACCACAACTTGGTAGATATGTTCACTTTTGATCGTGTGGATTTTGAAAAAAACATTTCACTTTCTGCTAAAAAAAAAATAGTAATTGATAGTAAATTTGATCAAGAAAAGGTTGAAAATGTATTTGTAGAAATTAAAAATGGTAAAAATGTAGAGCAGTTTGATTTAAAAGGGAAATATCGAGTTTCACGTATAGAAACAATTGCTGACGCAACATTTAATTTAAAGGCAACAAAATGGACAAATGATAATGTTTCTGAGAATGATTTTCTTCAAAAAGGAGACATACTTTTAAGTCATATTAACAGTGTTTCACATTTAGGTAAAACAGCTTTATTTAATTTGGATGAAAAAGTTGTTCATGGTGTAAATTTGTTAAGGTTTCGTCCAAATCAAAAACTAGTAATTCCTAAATATATTTCTGAAATATTTAAAGTTAACCTATTTATTTCTGAAATGCAGAAATATGCAATTAAAGCCGCAAATCAAGCAAGTATTAATGCGACAAATATAAAAAATCTTAAAATTCCACTACCGCCACTAGATATTCAGAAAAAAATAGTTTCTGAAATTGAAGTATTGGAGGAGCACCAGAAAAAAGCAGTTGAGGAGATTGAAAAACTTAAAATTGAAATTGAAACCAATTTCAAAAATAGTCATGGGAAGCAAAAAAGATTAGACGAAGTCTGTGAATTGAAGTCTGGAAATTTTGTAAAGGCGGGTAATATAAATAAAATGTTTAGTTCAGAACTTTACCCTTGTTATGGTGGAAATGGACTTAGAGGTTATACAGAAAGTTTTACAAATGATGGAAAGTTTTCTTTAGTTGGGCGACAAGGGGCATTATGTGGGAATGTTCATTTGGTTTCAGGAAAATTTCACGCAACAGAACATGCATTAGTTGCTTATCCTAAAGAAGAGGTAGATGTTATTTGGTTACATTATCAATTAGTATTTATGAATTTGAATCAATATGCAACAGGAACTGCTCAACCAGGGCTTTCTGTAATGAATTTAAATCCGATAGAAATTTCTGTACCAACAATTTCAGAACAAAATAAGATTGTTAAAGCAATAGAAAAGATAGAAACCAAAATATCTGAATTGGAAAAGAATATTGCGGACATTCCAAAACAGAAAGAAGCTATATTAAAGAAGTATTTGTAGTGTAAATGAAAGCCAAATTTGTTCAAACATTTTTGGCTTTTCTTTTTTTTAGATAAACAGATCTCACACAAACTCCCCAATATCAAAATCTTCCAAATTATTTTTGTGCAAAAAAGAAAAACCAGAATCCGTTTCTGAAAAAACTGTACCGTCTAGCAGCTTGGCTATTTTTTGAGAAGCATCTTCGATAGAATTTTCCAATAGGTCGAATAATTCGGTTCCTTGTATTTTCTGAAGTAGGACTGTTGCTGTTTCCTTTTGAGAGGGTATCATTTTCTCTTTTTTCAACAACGTTTTTACAGTGCTTAACTCTTCAAAGGTAACCCCTTGGGCAAAACCATTATCGCCATTGAATATTCCATAACTATTCCATTCTTCCTCCTCATTCTCAAAATCAGGTACATTCCCAAAAACTTCATCCAGCTCTTCTTGTGGAATTTGTAATTCGACTTTAACTTCGTCGATTTCTATATCAAAATTATCATTAAAACGATCTTCTTTTTGCACTTGACCGTCATAGGACTCCTTTGGCACTGAAAGGCTTCTTTGAAGCTTAGACTGTCCCATAATATCAGGTAGACTAGAATTGACTTTCTCTTGATTTGGTTGATGCTTATGGTGTTTTTTAATGACAATTTTATCCTTTGCCAAAAGGAAAATGACGATGAGCAAACAAATTACAATTACAGTTTCCATTCTATTTAGTTTTATAGATTGTTTAAAAAATCGGCTTGTTTCTCTCATTGAAAAATTCCTGGATTTCGGTTCCAAAATCATTAAAATGCTGTTCTAAAATGTTATCGATATAGGAATACAATGTTGTTTTCTCTTCCCTTGTCAATTGAACAATTCGAAGGAGTCGTTCGTGGTATTCAGGTCTTATGTACACAACTTTACCACTACGACCAGACGGATATCTGTTAGTGAGAAATACTTCTTCATAGTTTCGTTTCTTTAGAGTGCTTGCACGAATTTTCTCTTTAGGCTTATTTTCCTTAGCTTCGATACTTTGACTTGTGCTTTTATCATTATTAACCGCTTCATCCCCACTCATAATATTCATGAGGTAATCTTCATCTACAACTGGTTTTTGAAAACCCTTATGCTTTTTATCAGATTCCATACAAGAAAAGATTTAAGAGTTTATGATTTTCAGAAATTCATTTACAAAAAGATCAAGCTTAGTTATCTTCATCAAATTAGGCTCAGCAGGAAGCAAGCTAGATCTAAAGATATAATTACTAGTATCATCCGTTTCCTTGCGGAAACGCTTACTATCCATTATTCTTGACTCCATTATAGAAAGACCCAATTCTTCTATTACACCTTGATAGGCCTTATACAAACTAGTCTTTTCCCTCCTATCCACTTGGTTCCAAAACAGCCAAAATTTTAAGTTCTTGTTGCCTCCATGTGTTTCTGGAAGTTGCAAAAATGCTTTGGCAAAGCCTAATGTACTTTCTACTACCAAGCGATCGGCAGTAATGGGTGAAAAGATGAAGTCCATTGCTTTTAATGTGGTCAAAACTCCCTTGGTTTTGGCAGTTCCTGGAAGATCAAACAAAATAATGTTCCAATCACTATTGGACTGATCTATATATTCTGATGCTTTTTCTAGCGCATTTTCGGCCTTACAACGAATGACAGGAAATGCTTTTTTATCAATTGACTGAAACTGCTTCATTGCCGCTCTCTTATGATGCTCATTTTGCATCACCGTTTTAAGATCTCTGTCTCTCATATTACTGAGACTATGCTGCGGAAAATCACAGTCCAACACCAGCACATTATATCCCAATCGATAGTGAAGCACACTAGCTAACAAGGTTGTCATTGTAGACTTCCCTACTCCTCCCTTTTGGGTAGAGAAACTAATTTTTAAAGTTTTATTTATTGTTTCCATTACTTATAATTTTAAAGTTATCTATTTGCTAAATTGCTTTGCTGTACGGCTGCATGCCTTCTTGTATTTCCATACAAGTTTTTGCCCTATTTATTTGCTTTAAGTATGTGATTATCTACAATTGTAGATTCATACAATTTCCAACAGCTATGCCTTGTTTATTAGTAATAGGTACGCTCATTTGTTTTACTGCTTTTATGCTTTTATAGTTGCATAGTTGTACAACTGTATGGTTTTATACTTTACTGAATACTTGCTTACTCCTAAACCTTGGCTTTTGTGTTTGAAATTGGATATAGAATTGTTTTTAAATATCCTTTTACAACTTTGAAACAAAGAAAGCTGGTAACTCCAAACCATCTCAGAACGATGAACTCGTTGGCGCTAGATGGCCTTATTTGGCAACACTTACCACTACACCATTCTAAAATTCAATGATTTACTTTGTTAAAGAAGTGAATAAATTAAAAAATGAAAGGCCCAAATCTATATTTGAATAAGAACAGGAACGGCTTAAAGCCGTTTTTCCCTGCTTTATTAAATCTGTCCCGAAGGGCAGATTATCTGTTCACCAGAACAGAGCAAGTTGTGTTTTGAGGCACTCGAAATGAATTCCGTGCCTCAAAACAACTTGCCGCTGCCGCGGGGCTTAAAACTCCCTCCGAAGTCGGGGTTTTCTAAAAATTAAAATTGGAATGATGATGGAGAATCAACAAGACAAAAAGCAACACAAAGGCGGTAGGAATCCTAAAAAGGATCCTAGCATCCACCGTTATGTTTTTCGATTAACGGACCAGGAAAATGCTAAATTCCTTTCTCTTTTTGAAGCTACAGGAGCGGATAATAAAGCACTATTTATCACTTCTCTCTTATTCGAAAAGCAAATAAAAACGGTAAAAGTAGATCTGGCAACAATGGATTACTACATGCGCTTAACCACTTTGTATGGTCAGTTTCGCGCTATTGGTGTTAATTACAATCAAATTGTCAAGATATTGTACCGTAATTTTTCTGAAAAGAAAGCCGGAGCCTATCTCTTTAAATTAGAAAAACAAACGATCGAGTTAGCGCAATTATGTCGTGCCATAACACAATTAACAGCAGAGTTTGAATTAAAACATTTGAAAAAAGAAGAAAAATGATAGCAAAAATTGGTCGTGGAGCAAATATTATTGGCGCACTTTCTTATAACCAATTAAAAGTAAATCAAGAAAATGGATCAGTTTTATCAACTTATAGAATAAGAGAATCGGTCAATGGAGAGTTTACTGTTAACCAATTATATAGTTCCTTCGAACCGTATTTAATGGCAAACAAGCGAACAGAAAAACCTGTTTTGCATATTTCTCTTAACCCAAACCCAAAAGATAGTGTTAGTGATGAAAACTTTAAAAAAATCGCACAAGACTATATGGAACTTATGGGCTATGGAGACCAGCCTTATGTTGTTTTTAAGCATACCGATATTGAACGAACTCACATTCATATCGTTTCGACTTGCGTGGATCGTTACGGCAAAAAATTATCTGATTCCTATGAAAAATTACGTTCCATGAATGCCTGCCGTGCATTGGAACAAAAATATCAATTACTTCCTGCAACTGAAAAGAATCAAAATCCGAAGGAAGTAATTTTTAAACCTGTTGATTACAAAGAAGCCAATGTAAAAAGTCAAATAGCATCTGTAATTCGACATCTGCCTAAGTATTACCAGTATCAAAGTTTAGGAGCTTATAATGCGCTACTTTCTCTTTTTAATATTACTGCTGAGCAAATAGCGGGTGAATTACAAGGTCAGTCTAAACAAGGACTTGTTTATTTTGCACTAAATGAAAAAGGAGAAAAAACGACAAATCCTTTCAAATCCTCTCTTTTTGGAAAACAGGCTGGCATGGATAGTTTGCAAAAGCATTTCGAACAATCGAAAGAGAAGATGAAAATAGAACCATCTAAAGACATCCTGAAAAATTCGATAGAGGTTGCCATGCATACCACGAATAATGAAACTGATTTTAAGAAGCAACTAGTCGATCAAGGAGTTAACACCATTGTTCGAAGAAATGATCAAGGTCGTATATACGGAATGACTTTTATTGACCATGAATCGCGCACTGTTTGGATTGGATCCCAGTTAAGTAAAAATTTATCTGCCAACGTTTTTAATGATTTATGGAAAAATGAAGGGATTCAAAAAGTTCAAAATGAGATACAGCATACCAAAACAATTTCATCCGAATCTAGTAAAAATGAATCCAAACCAGAAACAGAAAAACCACATGCTCTTTTTGATTTTCTTAATGGAAATCATTCAACCCATTCTAATACTGATTTCGGACTTATAACAAGCCTTGGAAGTTTATTACCAATTACTCAAGGTGAAGATTATGAAGAACAAACATTTGCTAATCAAATAAAGAAAAGGACAAAACGTAACAATCAGCGCGGCAAGAAATAGTTTAGCGAGACATTCATCGCCAACCGATGCCCACGGAAGCCAATTGACTTAGGTTATTTGAAGTTCGATCTACTTTCGCTCGTTACATTTTAACTTTTCAATTATGCAAGGAGAAGACGATTTAAGAGGACTCGCCAAAATAATGGCTTTCATGCGCGCTGTAAGTATCCTTCTAGTACTCATGCACTTTTATTGGTTTTGTTATAGTTTTTTCTTAGAAAAGGGCTGGACGTTACAAATCATTAACAAGATACTAGGTAATTTTCAACGGACTGCAAGTCTATTCTCTCATACCATCTATACCAAGATTTTTGCTTTAATATTGTTAGTTTTAAGTTGTTTAGGAACGAAAGGAGCTAAAAACGAAAAAATTAGCTGGTCTAAAATAGCTAGTGCGGTAGTCATTGGATTTATACTTTTCTTTCTCAACACACCATTGCTGAAGTTGTCTGCTGCTACAGCTATTTCTTTATACATATTCACTACCTCAGCGGGCTATATTTCGTTAATGATGGCTGGAGTTTGGATCAGTCGACTACTGCGTACCAATCTTATGAACGATGTTTTTAATAATGAAAATGAAAGTTTCATGCAAGAAACCAAATTGATGCAAAATGAATATTCCGTTAATCTACCAACCAAATTTTATTACAAAGGCAGATGGAACGAAGGATGGATTAATGTGGTAAATCCATTTCGAGCCTCCATCGTTTTAGGAACACCAGGATCTGGTAAGAGTTATGCCATTATAAACAACTATATCAAGCAGCATATCGAGAAAGGATTTTCGATGTACATCTATGATTTCAAATTCGATGATCTATCTACCATTGCATACAATCATTTACTAAAACATTCGGACAAGTATCAAGTTAAACCAAAATTCTATATTATCAACTTTGACGATCCTAGCAGAAGTCATCGTTGCAATCCCATCAATCCAGATTTTATGACTGACATCTCAGATGCTTATGAATCAGCCTATACCATCATGTTGAATCTTAACCGCAGTTGGATACAAAAACAAGGCGATTTCTTTGTTGAATCTCCTATTATATTATTAGCCGCTATTATCTGGTTTCTAAAAATTTATGATAATGGAAAGTATTGTCCGTTTCCACATGCCATTGAGTTACTCAACAAGAAATATGTTGATGTTTTCACGATCCTTACTTCCTATCCTGATCTCGAAAATTATTTGTCACCGTTTATGGATGCTTGGCAAGGTGGCGCACAAGATCAATTGCAAGGACAAATCGCTTCCGCAAAAATTCCTCTGTCTCGGATGATTTCGCCTCAACTATATTGGGTAATGACTGGAGATGACTTTTCGTTGGACATTAATAATCCGGACGAACCTAAAATTCTTTGTGTTGGAAACAATCCTGATAGACAAAATATTTATTCTGCTGCCTTGGGTTTGTACAATTCGAGAATTATAAAACTCATCAATAAGAAAGGAAAATTAAAAAGTTCGGTGATAATTGATGAGTTGCCAACAATCTACTTTAGAGGACTAGATAATTTAATTGCCACAGCTAGAAGTAATAAAGTAGCGGTATGTTTGGGATTTCAAGATTATTCGCAACTGACACGTGATTATGGCGACAAGGAAAGTAAGGTTATCCAAAATACGGTGGGCAACATCTTTAGTGGTCAGGTTGTGGGCGAAACGGCCAAAAGCTTATCGGAACGGTTTGGCAAAGTATTACAGAAACGCCAGAGTTTAACCATCAATCGAAATGACAAATCAACCTCAATATCTACACAATTAGACAGTTTGATACCCGCATCAAAAATCTCCACGCTTACGCAAGGTGTGTTTGTAGGAGCTGTTTCAGATAATTTTGACGAACGTATTGAACAGAAAATTTTCCATTCTGAAATTGTGGTAGACAATGAAAAAGTAGCAACAGAAACGAAGGCTTATAAAAAGATACCCGTTATTTCACCTTTCGTTGATGAAAATGGACAGGATAATATGAAAGTCGAAATTGAAGCTAATTACAAACAGATTAAGCGTGATGTTGTTCTCATTATAGAAAGTGAATTGGAACGCATTAAAAACGATCCTGATTTGCAACATTTGGTGCAAGAGGGTTGAAATAATTAACTTTAAATAGAAAAAACAATTATTCAATGTTTGTTATTATGTACATATTTACTATTTTTGTTCATATTAATGAACATTTATAGCAATGAGCGCAAAAAAGCAAGTCTTATTCCCTAAACATCAACTCCTTTTAGAGCAAATGGGTGAGAATATTAAATTGGCTCGAAAAAGAAGAAAACTCACTGCAATACAAATTGCTGAAAGAGCCGATATTGCTAGAACCACTTTATACCAAATAGAAAAAGGAAATTCTAGTGTGGCAATAGGTGCCTATTTTAATGTTCTGAGAGTACTAGGTTTGCAAGACGATTTTTTAAAAATAGCTGCTGACGACGAACTAGGTAGAAAACTTCAAGACCTTAACCTATTAAAGTAATCCCTTGCTAGAAACAAATTAAACTGATCACTTATTCAAAACACAAAACATGTCACAAAGTAAAACCGACATCTACGTTTACGCCCATTGGCAAGAAATGCAAGAACCTAAATTAATAGGTATCTTATCTGCACAACAAGCGAAAGGTAAAAAAGCATTTAGTTTTGAATACCATGGAAACTGGCTCAAAACTGAACAAAAATTCCTTTTGGATCCAGACATCCAATTATATGGTGGTCCACAATACTCGAACCAAAAAGAAAATTTCGGTATTTTTTTAGACAGCATGCCTGATACTTGGGGACGCACCTTAATGAAACGTCGAGAAGCTCAACTTGCTAGAGAAAGGAGCGAAAAGCCAAAAATACTCTATGACATTGATTTTCTATTAGGAGTTTATGATGAAAGTCGTATGGGAGCATTACGCTTTAAAATTGAACCTAATGGTGATTTTTTAGATAACAATAAAAACGCTTCTACCCCGCCATGGTCCTCTATCCGAGAACTCCAAAATGCAGCCGCTAATTTCGAAAACGACAAAGATAATGAAGAAGTGAATAAGTGGCTTTCTGTACTTATGGCACCTGGATCTTCATTAGGTGGTGCAAGACCCAAAGCGAACATTTTAGACAACGACAAAAGTCTTTGGATTGCTAAATTTCCCTCCAAAACAGATACTGTAGACAAAGCAGCTTGGGAATTTTTAGCCTATAAATTAGCTATCAGTGCCGGAATCAACATGGCGCGCTGCCGAATTGAAAAAATCATGGGCAACCACAATACTTTCTTTACTAAACGCTTTGACAGGGAGAATGGAGAAAGAATTCATTTTGCTTCGGCTATGACTATGACAGACAACAATGAAGATACTATAAGAGACAATCCCGCAAGTTATTTAGATATTGCCGAATTCATCAGCAATCAAGGTGCGAACGTAGAAGAGAATTTACACCAACTATGGCGCAGAATCGTTTTTAATATCGCCATTTCTAACACCGACGATCATTTGCGTAACCATGGATTTATTTTAACCAAAGAGGGCTGGATACTCTCCCCTGCTTACGACCTTAACCCCTCCATAGACAAAGATGGTTTGGCTCTTAATATTGATATGGATAACAATGCACTGGATTTTGAATTAGCTAAAAGTGTTGGGGAGTACTTTAGATTGAATGGTTTACAAATGGAAAACATAATTCAAGAAGTCCTTCAAGTTACGACCAACTGGAAAACAATAGCCACAGAAATAGGAATTTCTAGAGTAGAGATAGAAATGATGGAAAAGGCTTTTAATTATTAGTGATAGTTTAAAGAATCAGTCTCGCTCCAGTCATTCTCTTTGCTCCGTTCGGCAGCTCCAGTCGGTATGCCTTCATGCTGTAAGGTGTAAACGAAATCTGTTTTTTGGCATACCTACCCTTCGCAGGCACTCCACAGCCCATAAAAAAAACAGCAACTTAAAAATAAGCAACTGTTTTTTTTAGGCTGTTCCATTCCTCAGCGCCGCACGTTCATTCCTTGCGTTCGGTCAGGCTTATATAAGCTGGATAAAGCTTCATTGCGTTGCGCTCCGTTCCTACGCTCCACTGCATTCCAGCCCTATCCTGCTCAAAGCCTTTCTTTTAATGATTTGAGTTGCTATTCAAATCTCTTAGATTAATCTTTTATGCGAGAATTACAGATTTAGTAATAGTTACTTTTTACTAAAACATGTAGAAATCCATTAACTAACTTATTTCCTTCTAATCTTTTGGGGAAAAATAAAAGAGGTCTCTCCTCCTTCATCCAGAGCTATAAAAGCATCGAATTTCTTACCTGATTTACTAATCATCCCTTTTAATAGACTGGTCTTTCCTTTCGTTAGTAGTGCCTCCAAATCCATAAGGCTGAGTTGGATGCCGCAAATATTTCGAAACTGAACCCAATTACATTTTTCGTCCCTGCATTTTACCAACTTGTCTCGAAGAATCAATTTTTGGACCTTACATTTTGGACAAACAAGCTCCGGTTGTCGTTCTACTTCTATTGCTAAATCAAGTATTTCTTGAGTTAAAGACCTTGTATAAGTTTCTATTTCTTTCTGAAAAGTTGCTAAACTAGATTCCTTATTCTCTATTTTTTGCAAAGCTAGTTCCCAGTTTGCAGTCAATTCGACATTAGCAATATTTTTATCCTTTACCAACTCATAGACCTTTAATCCTTTTTCTGTCGGCAGTAGTAATTTCTTATCGCGTTTGACATATTCCCTATTAAAAAGTGTTTCAATAATGGCTGCTCTAGTAGCTGGGGTACCAATTCCTACACCTTGTATTATTTTGCGTTCCTGCTCGTTTTCAATCTGATTCCCGGCGTTCTCCATTGCAGATAACAAGCTTGCTTCCGTATAAATAGTTGGTGGTTTGGTTTTCTTTGCTACTACTTTTGCAGTCTTAATCTTTACTTCATCACCAATTTTTAGCGCTGGTAATTCTTGAATTGGATCCTTTTCTTCATCGCTAAAATCACCATTGATAACTCTCCAACCGGCATCTATAATTTTGATTCCTTTTAATCCAAAATCATAGTGTGCAACTTGCATTAAAATGTTCGTTATTTCTTTAGTACAAACAGGAGAAACTGATTCTAATAATCGATAGGCAATCATTTCGTAAATTGCTTTTTCCTTGGCGGATAAAGCCGATGGTATTTTATCCGTGATTAATATACCATGATGATCGGTTACTTTTAAATCGTTGACAATCCTTTTATTCAAACGATTTAATCTCACTTTAGCAACTACAGCTTTGAATTTCTCAGTCTCATCCATTATCCTTATCAACTTAGGGATTTCTTCCCACATGTCTTCAGGAATATATTTACTCCCAGTACGTGGGTAACTAATGAATTTCTTCTCATAAAGACTTTGAGCAATATTGAGTGTTTCTTCAGCTGTTAGACTTAACCTTGTGTTAGCTTCCTTCTGCAATGCGGTAAGATCAAATAATAATGGTGGTTGCTCATTAACAGTTTTAGTTTCTGTGTCCATTACTGAAGCCTTTCCATGCTTATGCAACGTTTTCAATACATACTCAGCCTTTTTACCTTCATCCCATTTAAGTGTAGAAAGACTTTTAAAATCAACGTACTCTTTGTTATGCTCCAATTCAATTTGCCAATAGTCTTCAATTTTGAATGACTGATTTTCTAAAAAGCGTTTGCAAATTATTGCTAATGTTGGAGTTTGAACCCGACCCAACGAATAAACACCACTACCACTCGCAACAGTAAGTGCTTGCGAAGCATTGATTCCTACTAACCAATCTGCACGGCTCCTTCCTAATCCTGCATCATGTAAACTATTAAAGTCTTTTCCTAATTGTAGATTCTCAAACCCTTTAAGAATTGCCTTTTCGGTTAACGAACTAATACACAAGCGTTCGAAAGGTTTAGAGCAGTTTAAATATTCATAGATGTACCGAAAAATAAGCTCGCCTTCTCGTCCTGCATCGGTAGCCACAATAATACTATCGCAATTTTTAAAAAGTTGATCAATAGTATTGAGTTGTTTCAATGCCCCAAGATCACGACTATAAGTCTTGTCTTTTTTTACTTTACGTACTGTCAATAAGAATGGATTAGGCAGTATAGGCAAAGCCTCTCTTTGAAACCCACTAATTCCATAATCTTCCGGCATTGCTAAAGACACTAAATGCCCGAACGCCCAGGTTACCTGATACCCATTTCCCATCAAGTAACCTTCTTTCTTTTCTGTAGCTCCTAACAAGAGAGCAATCTCCCGAGCAACACTTGGTTTTTCTGCAATTACTACTTTCATGTGAACAAGTCTTTAGCGTAATTACATTTTTCGCCCTTTTGATTTGGTTTCTTTGGGTTTCTCCTGCAGTTCTTTTTGCTTTTCAGTCTCAGGACTAGTCTTTTTGCTTTTCAGAGGCTCTTTACTATTTTTAGTAGCCTCGTTAGTTTTTCCTTCAGAATTTACAGCAACTTGTGTTTTACTTTCCTCTTTTGGTTGTGCTTTCTCTTTTAGTTTATTGGGATTGTCAAAAGAAAAACCTGTTTTCCCTGTATCTTTATCGAATGTGATGTAGCCTTGGTATTCTTTGCCTTTCTTGTCAAGCAAACCACTTACATAAACTGTCTGCCCTTCCTTAAATTTTTCGAATTGCGCAGTATCCAATTCTTTTCCTCGAAAAGCTTTTGGAGCTTCAATACCTTGCTTTTCTGTTTGCTTATTGCTATTTCCTCTATCGAACAAAAACTCAACATATCGCTTGTCTGCATTAAACTGTACTGAAGCATTAAATGGCTCTCCCTTTTTAGAAATCATACCTTCTAAATACAAAGGCTTACCTTCCGATAATATAGTTTTCTGTTGATCATCAAGCTTAATTCCCTTGATTTCGTCTGGAATTTTAATGAGTGTTGTACGTAGCGCAATGAGCTCATTAGTCAATTTGTCAATGCTTATAATTGATGGAATTGTCTCGCCTGTTTTGGGATTTGTCAAATCAACGACTCGACCCATATTTCCATTTTTAAGCAAATTATCTTTGTCTTCTTTTGTAAATTCATGACCAAAGAATTTAAAATGCAGTTGAGGTTCTTTTCGAATTCCGTGAATTGCCAATACTACTTGCCCGTCTTCTTTTGCTTGCAGTGAAAGCCTAGCATCCATTTTAGCGATTGAAGTCCCTAAATCAAGAGTGACTGGAACCAGTTCATTTGTTTTGTAGCCTTTTAGTAAAGGCTCAAGGATATTCATTTTTTCAAGTCGTTCTTTAGACAAACCAAGATTAGACATTGATTTCCAATCGATTTGTTCTAATTTGTAACGGTTTTCTCCCGCTTCTGTTGTGTTCTGTGTTGCTTCCATAATTCTTAATTTTTAATAGTTGATAATATAATTTTTAACTGCTTAATAGGCTGTTTAGATGGATTTAGTAACCAGAATTACTTCTTAAAATCTGAAAAAAAATCTGAGAATAAATCACCTTGTTTATCTACACGTTTAAAGTGTTTCACTTCAATTTCAGATACATCCGCTGCAAGTTTAGCTGAGTCTGCTTTCGTCTTTTCTCTAGATTCGGTTTTGGCCAGTTCGGTTTTTACTATTTTCGAAAAACTACCTTCTTTGTTCAAATTATTGTTTACATCTCCTTTCATAACTTTTCCATTTAAAAATTAATTTATTCGAAAGTAACTAGATATAAAATAGAGTGTTACGCCTTGGCATCTATAGGAATACTATTTCTTAAATTGTCCTTACACCTTTCAAAGGGAGCATTAAAACTATCTCGTATAAATTGATGCACATCTGATAATTTATAATAGATTTTGCCACTAATTGTATAGTAAGCAAGTTTGCCTGAGGATCTATAGCGCTGTAAAGACCGATTACTAATTTTCAACATTTGAAGTAGATCTTGATTGTCCAGCAATTCTTCTCCATCAATATTGTTTCTGCTTTTTTGAACATCATTAATTTGATCATTCATTAAATCAAATCGATCCATGATTCGCTCCATCCAACTTATAAATTCCATCCTATCAATATTCATATCGGTTTATTTTAAAATTGTACACTTACTTACTGATCTACTGCAAATTTGTAAATGATTTTAGTATAATTCAGCCAATACCAACCAATTGAAAACCAATTTTTTAATAATTCAATTAATAACACGATAGCAAGCGATGTTATCTACAAGTCAGAATTTAAAGGACATGCAGCATTCAATGATAAATGGAATACCTTCTTACCAATTGGTAATTATGGGCAAAAAAAACAGCGTAGAGAAACGCTGTTTTACTAATGAATCAAAAGAGTTATAAATTTTTATTCATATACTCTTCAAGTGATACTTTTAGCTGATCGATGAATGCTGTTCTAGAACCTGTTCTATCTTTCATCCGGTGGAACGCGTGATGAATATCACCTAAATGAATTTTGAATAAAATAAAAAAAGCTAAATTGATTTTACGAATACCAACTTTTCCGTGCGAAATAGCTCCTACAGCATAGAGCGCATGTATTAATTCTATCAGTGCATTTTTTGAGTCAGTCCAAATCAATTCTTTAACCGATTCTGAATTTTGTAGTGTTTGGTCAGAATTATGATTCGTATCTGTTTTTGAAAGAAGGTAAGTGTATAACAGTTCATTTGCGATAATTCGAGCTACTTTGTAATCATAATAGGTTGAGTGGTTGGAGTCAACTTCAAAAACAAAACTGTTAAGTCCCATTGCATAATTTATTTTTCCTAGCATGCAGTACTCACAATCAAGATCAGTCCTACCCGACCGATAGTATCTATAAAAATCTGAATTACGAATATGTTCACTAAATTCCTGCTTCAACTCCTCTAGTTCATTAGTAAAATAGGCTTCGTACATTTTTCCATTGTAAACTGGACACGACGTCTCAATTCTAAATACTTTATTATAAAAGATTAATTTCCCTAGTATCTGCGGTTTGATATTTTTAAAAAAATTGATTTCTTCAGCTTCATCTTCAAAACCTTCTCTTACTATATTATCTTTCAACTCAACTAACAACTCTCGTAAATAAGTAGTTAACTTACAAGATTCCTCTATCACATTATTACCTTTTGTACTTAACTCCCGCTCATATTTATCTACTTCTTCAAGGACATTACTTAATTTTTTTTTCATATTTAGTTAATTTAATAACATAAAACACTGATAATAAGGTATTTAATTAAATATGAATTTAACAACTAAAAAGACTACAATTACGATAAAACACAAAACTTAACATAAAGACAATATTATAATAACAAAATAGCGCCCCCTCCAAATCATTACGTAAACGTTAATTGATGATCGAATTCTAAAATAACTGCAAGCTTCCCTTTTGATAATCCAGAATTCCTTCAACAACGAGTAAATTCCTAAAAATAACATTACAATTTAAGAATATACATTCTTCTATTGATTCGATTATTCTCAGACACAGCCTGAGTTGAATTATCAAAATTAAGTTTTGGAGTAAAATCCATACGAGTTTTTGCGCTCTTTTCCATTTATAATGGCAATAAATTTAAGCGATTGTCTGCCGTCATTTCAAACTTACACTAAGAAGTTTCTTTGGATCAAATTGCTGTTATATATTACTACATACATCCAAATGAAACCATTAAAAAGAGCCGCTTTTTGCTATAAGTCCATTTGCTGGAAATATAACCTTTATATCGACATTTAAAAAAATTGAAGAAGGAGAACATCTTATTAAAGGAAACTTAGCTATTAATGCATAACCAAAATACTATTATATAATCAAAAAATGATGCTTTGATGAACAATCCATGGAGTAATATAAAAAATAGACCAACCCTTACTGGCACAATAAGCCGCAAAGGAATTGGGGTGATGCATCCTAAAAGTACACGTAGTCAAGTATTGTATCGAAAATAACATAACTTTTTAGCACTAACTTAATTTCTTAAAAAGTTATATAATAAGCACTTTGGAAAACTTCTTTTTTTATAATTATATGATAGTCTACAATATGTGAATTTACTCCAGTGTACCTACATTCATAATTTTTTGATTAACTCTTATGATTTTATAAACGAGTCAATTGCCACTTACTTTAAAACATACTTCCTATATTTGTCAAAATGATAGAATTGGACTTTACAATAACTCTCTTGTTTTATAGGGGGCAAAACATTCAGCAAATCTATAAAAAGAAATTTATCAACAAATACTATTTAGAGAAAGTTTTAGAATTATTTGAATATCAAACCCCATAATTGTTTGTTCGAATGTTTTTTTATTTACTTCGAAATCCAAAATAATAAAATAACCTATTATTATTCTAGAAAGTATAACTCAACATTAAAAACTACTTTATCGTAGTGAAATTATTACAAAGTAAATTTTAATACTACTGTAGTGATTGCTCTAAACAAATCAAAATTATCTATTATTAAATACACGAACCATCTTACATAGTAATACAAACAACTACATTTATACCAATTGGCAAGAAATACAAAAATCTAAACTAATAAGTATCTTATATGTACAAGCCATTGAAAAAAAAAGCATTTAGTTTTGAATACGATAGAGAATTGAACAGTAACTATTTAAATTACTACAAAGAATTACGAATAATCAAAGCACTTTTATTCTCAATTTGTTCTTTTTTACCTTCGAGAATCATTTGCGCTAAAGTTTTACCCATAGCATCAAAATTAGTTGAAATAGTCGTTATACCGTTTTCTACTATTTTCTTAAGCGGAGTTTCATTATATGATATTATCCCAAAATCTAAGCCTAATTTTAAATTTTTAAATTTAGAAGTTTCAATAACTCGGACAAGATCTCGATCACTTGGAATTATATATACTTCCCCTTTTTTAATTTCTCTATTTTTAAACTCCGATATGATCTCAAAACTAAATAAGAAATCTTCGCAGAATTTTTCAAATCCTGTTTTCATACCTATCGGTTCTCTAAATCCAGGAAATATCAAAATTAACTTTTGGTATTTGTTCAATTTAGATTTCCCTTTCAGCAAGCCATTGTAGATGTCTTTAAAGTGATTTTGATAAATGGCAGGATAGGATTTCAATGCGGCATTGGTTTGATCTAAAATATAAACTTCATTAACTGGTAGGGTTTTTATAATAGCAGCAGCTTCCTTTAAATTAGTTGGCATGATAATGTATTTGGTATAATTCCCATTACTATCGTTAATCAATTTTTTAAAAACCTGAACATTAAAATGATGGAAAAAGATATCCACTTGCACATTACTTCCAATACTTTCCAAAAACGAATTATAAATATCTTCTTTAAAAATATTTAGTTCGTCAAATAGTAAAAATATCCTTTGTTTAATAGTGATTGAAGTGCTTTTAACATAGTAGCCCTTACCTGGTATAGCGTAGATAACACCCCGTTTTTTTAGCTCATCATAAGCCTGAAAAACAGTATCTCTCGAAAGAGAAAATTCTAAACATACTTTGTTTACAGAAGGTAACTTTCCATCTTTTTTTAACATCCCATTCTCAATCGTCTTTTCAATTGATGCTATAATTTGCTTGTATTTGGGTATTCCAACATTATTTTGAATTGAGATTGCCTTCATCTAACCTTTTTTTTTGCAATATACAATAAAACCGGTAGGTGCTGGTATGATATGTCTCTAAAATAAAATACTTTTGAAATTCATTTTTCATAAAAAAACAATGAAAATAAAACAGATATCACATTTAGATCTTAAAACCACAAAGAAATTATTTGGAAATACATCAAATAACGAAGTTGTGCATTTGTACGAATTAACAAATAAAAACGGAATGCGATTGCAATTGACCAATTTTGGAGCAACGGTAACTTCGTTAAATATACCGTTAAAAAATAATCAAACAGTTGACGTTGTTTTGGGGTTTGATACTTTAGAGTCATATATGAAATCTTTTCAACTAGATGGAGCTCCTTATTTTGGAGCAACAGTGGGGCGCTATGCGGGACGAATCAGTAATGGCGTTTTTAACCTCAATGGGACTGCAGTTTCATTATATAAAAACAATAACAATCATTCCCTTCATGGAGGAAATCATAACTTCAGTCAAAAGGTCTGGGAAGTAGTTAAGATAACCGAAGGCGAAAATTCATCTATTACCCTTAATTATGTGAGCCCTGATGGCGATGAGCATTACCCTGGTGAACTATCAGTATCTTTAACCTACACCCTTAGTGAGAAAAATGAACTGATCATAGCATACAAAGCCACAACTACTGCAGATACTATTGTAAACTTAACACATCACAGTTATTTTAATTTGGATGGACATCAGGCATCGTTGACAGGACAAGAATTGATTATCAATTCCGAAAAAATGCTTGAAACAACAATTGAAAGTATTCCCACTGGTACCATTTTAAATACAGCTGGTAGTGTCTTCGATTTTACTAATCCGAAGCAATGCCCAGCTCTTATAGACAACACCTTTGTAATAGAAAAGACGAATGAATATGCAGCCTCACTTTTTAGCAAAAACAATAAACTAAAAATGACAGTTTACACTAATCAACCTGCTGTTCATATTTATGTTGGTGGTAATTGTTTGAATCAAATTAAGGGCAAAGCAAATTGTGATTATCATTCACTAAGCGGAATATGCTTTGAAACACAAAACTTTCCAGACGCACCAAATCATCCACACTTTCCCTCTGCGATATTACGAAAGAACGAGACCTATCAACATAAATCAATCTATAAATTTCAATCTTTCTAATAGAAATAAAACATATAAAAACCACAGTAAGTTTCGTGATTTCAAAAAAGGAACTAACATAATATTCTAACAATGAATGATATTTTAATACAGAAAACAACTCGTTTTTTTCAAGAAAAATTTGGAGAAAAAGCTGCAACAATCGTACTTTCTCCGGGACGGATTAATATTATTGGCGAGCATATTGACTATAACGATGGTTATGTTTTACCCGCTGCAATCGATAAAATTATTTGTTTTGCTTTCGACAAAAACAACTCAAATAAATCTAAAATAATTGCCATAGATCTAAATGATGAATTTGAAATTGACTTAAACGATCCAATCGAATTAACTGATAATACTTGGACAAACTATGTGCGAGGAATTATAAAACAGCTACAAACCAGCGGATTTAAGTTTGAAGAATTTAACTGTGTGTTTAGCAGTAATATTCCTGTTGGCTCTGGCTTATCATCCTCTGCAGCACTAGAATGTGGTTTTCTATTTGGATTAAATGAGTTATTTAATTTGAATATAAAACCAATTGACATTGCTCTAATGGGACAAAGTGCAGAGCATTGGGTTGGGATTAATTGCGGTATTATGGATCAGTTTTCTAGTGTGATGGGTTTAGAAAATAAAGTCATAAAAATTGATTGCAGAACATTGGAATATGAATATCACAATGCTGATTTTAATGATTATTCTTTGATTTTATTCGATTCGAATGTGAAACATTCCTTAATGACATCAGCCTATAATGAAAGAAGAGAGCAGTGTGAAGAAGGGATTGCTATTGTAAAAAGCAATTTTCCTGGGATAACTAGTTTTAGAGATTGCACAGAGCAGCATATTATAGGATTGCAAAATATTATGAGGGCTGACGTTTTTAAAAGGAGCCTTTTTGTAGTAAAAGAAATCAATAGGGTTATCCTAGCATGTGAAGCATTAGACAATGGAAATATAGAAACGCTGGGGAAATTAATGTTTGAAACCCACGAAGGATTATCTGTTGAATATGAAGTGAGCTGTACGGAACTGGATATGATTGTGGACACCCTTAAAACCGAAGAAGCAGTAGTAGGCTCCAGATTAATGGGTGGTGGTTTTGGAGGGTGCACCATTAATTTAATAAAAAAAGGGCATGAAGATCGTATCAAAAAGAAACTGTCGGCACTTTATTATGACGCTTTTGGAATAGAATTAAAAATTTATGATGTTAAAATCGGAAACGGTACATCACTTTATAAAAACAATTAGGATGAAAAATTTTGATATCAACGAAGATCCGCACAGACGTTATAATCCATTAATCAATGAATGGGTTTTGGTTTCTCCACACCGTTCTAAACGTCCGTGGCAAGGGCAAAACGAAGCCGTTTCATCTGATGAGTTAGCTGTTTATGACCCAAGCTGTTATTTATGTCCAGGGAATGTTCGTGCAAATGGGGAAGTAAATCCAGACTATGAAAATGCCTTTGTTTTCGAAAATGATTTTGCTGCCTTAAAGCAAGAGGAACTCGCATTTGAAGAAAGTCAAAACGATACTTTTTTTAAGTCAAGACCAGAAAGAGGAATTTCTAAAGTGGTTTGTTTTTCGCCAAAACACAATTTGACATTGCCAGAAATGCCCGTTGAAGCTATTGAAAATATCATTCATACTTGGCAAAAAGAATATACAGATTTAGGCAAGGTTGATTATATCAATCATATCCAAATTTTTGAAAATAAAGGAAGCGTAATGGGGTGCAGTAATCCACATCCACACGGGCAAATTTGGGCGCAATCCTCCCTCCCTACCGAGGTTGAAAAAACGCAAAATAACCTAAAGGCGTACTTTGACAAAAACAAAGGTAATCTATTGCAGGACTATTTGGCCGAAGAGTTGAAACTCAATGAACGTATAGTGATCGAAAACGACCATTTTGTTGCCTTGGTACCTTTCTGGGCTATTTGGCCTTATGAGACAATGATTATCAGTAAGCGTCATTTGACTAAAATCACCGAGTTTACTAACGAGGAAGTCCCTGCTTTCGCATCTATTTTGAAGCAATTAACGATCAAGTATGATAATCTTTTTGAGACGTCATTTCCGTATTCATCAGGGATTCATCAAGCACCAACAGACGGGGAAGAGCATCTAGAATGGCAGTTTCACATGCATTTTTACCCACCATTATTGCGATCGGCCACCGTAAAAAAATTCATGGTAGGCTACGAAATGATGGGAGAATCACAACGAGATATTACACCAGAGAAAAGTGCTCAAGTGTTAAAAGAACAATCAATAGTACATTATAAAAGTAAAATATGAAAATACTAGTAACTGGAGGTTTAGGATTTATCGGTTCACATACTGTTGTTGAATTACAAAATAAAGGTTTTGAGGTTGTTATTATTGATAATCTATCTAATTCGTCTGTAGAAGTTCTACAAGGGATTACTGCAATTACAGGAAAAAAACCTCTTTTTGAAGAATTAGATCTAAGAGAAAAATCAGCTGTACAGCATTTCTTTAAAAAACATGCCGATGTTAATGGAGTAATCCATTTTGCTGCTTCAAAAGCAGTGGGAGAAAGTGTCAGCAATCCATTATTATATTATGAAAACAACATCAACTCTCTAGTTTACCTACTACAAGAATTACAGCAAAAAGAAGAAGCACATTTTATTTTCAGTTCTTCATGTACCGTTTACGGACAGGCAGATGTAATGCCAATCAATGAGAACGCTCCTGTAAAACCGGCATTGTCTCCGTATGGTAACACGAAGCAAATAGGTGAAGAAATCATCACAGATGTTGCCAAAACAAGTGGTATTAATGCTATTTTACTGCGCTATTTCAACCCTATTGGAGCTCATCCATCAGTTGAAATTGGAGAACTGCCTATTGGTGTTCCACAAAACTTGGTGCCATTTATTACACAGTCCGCAATAGGGCTACGTAATGAATTGAAAGTGTATGGCAATGATTATCCTACACCAGATGGGACTTGCGTGCGTGACTATATACATGTGGTCGATTTGGCCAAAGCACATGTTGTTGCTTTACAACGCTTAATTGACAAGAAAAACATTGACAAAGTAGAGATTTTCAACCTCGGTACAGGAGTTGGATCCTCAGTGCTAGAGGTGATTGCCAGTTTTGAAAAAGTGAGCAACAAAGCCTTCTCCTATTCAATTGTAGACCGACGAGCTGGGGATGTCACAACAGCTTTTGCCAGTACTGAAAAAGCGAATCAAATTTTGGGATGGAAAACAGAATCTTCCTTAGACGAAGCTATGGAAAGTGCCTGGAAATGGGAACAAAAAAGTAGCATTAAACCAACTCTATAAAACAGATTGATCTGCAGTAGCCTGCAAATGTCAACTATAATTAACCAACTAATATTTTTCAATATGAACACATTACAACTTACGGACTATTTAGTCTTTCTAGTTTACTTTCTTATCGTTTCGGGCTACGGTTTTTGGATCTACAAAAGAAAACAAACAGCTACCCACTCGGCTTCACACGATTACTTCTTAGCTGAGGGTTCTTTGACTTGGTGGGCTATTGGGACCTCTTTAATTGCCTCTAATATCTCTTCGGAGCAATTCATTGCTATGTCTGGAAACGGATTCAAAATGGGTCTAGCAATTGCAACTTATGAATGGATGGCCGCGATTACTCTTATAGTTGTAGCAGTATTTTTTATTCCGGTTTATTTGAAAAATAAAATTTTCACCATGCCTCAATTTTTAAATGAGCGCTATGACGGCAATGTAGCCATGATCATGGCTGTTTTTTGGTTGTTGCTTTATGTTGTTGTTAACTTGACTTCTATACTTTATCTCGGGGCATTAGCTGTAAACGGAATTTCAGGGATAAACTTGGATTTATGTATGTATGGACTAGCATTCTTTGCCATTATTATTGCTTTAGGAGGAATGAAAGTAATTGGTTATACTGATGTTATTCAAGTTGTATTCTTAATCTTCGGAGGATTAGTAACAACGTACTTAGCGTTAAATAAAGTAGCAGAACTAAATGGTCAGGCTGGTGCTATAGAAGGCTTTAACTATATGTACAGTCAGTCACAGGACCATTTTCACATGATTTTTAAACAAGACAGTCCAAACTATCCTAGCTTACCGGGTCTTACAGTCTTACTTGGTGGAATGTGGATTGTAAATCTAAATTATTGGGGTTGTAACCAATACATTACACAACGTGCATTGGGAGCCGACTTAAAAACAGCTAGGAGTGGAATATTATTTGCTGCTTTCTTAAAATTATTAATGCCGGTTATTGTTGTTTTACCGGGTATTGCGGCTTATGTGATTTACACCAAAGGAGGATTACAAACTGAAATGCTAGGGCCTGATGGAATTTTAAATCCAGATCGATCTTACCCAGTATTATTGAACTTATTACCTGTTGGATTGAAAGGGTTGTCATTTGCAGCTTTGACTGCAGCAGTTGTGGCGTCCCTCGCTGGGAAAGTAAATAGTATTGCAACTATTTTTACTTTGGATATTTTTAAGAAAAAAATTAATGTCAATGCAAGTGAAAAGAGAATGGTACAAGTAGGTAAAATCACTGTGGTCACATCAATGCTTATTGCTGTAATCATTGCGCCACATCTAGGAATTGATAAAAAAGGAGGTTTTGAGTTTATTCAAGAATACAGTGGATTTGTAAGTCCGGGTATTTTTGCCATGTTTATTTTAGGTTTCTTTTGGAAAAAAACAAGCTCAAATGCAGCTATGTTTGCTACCATAGGTGGATTTATATTGTCTGTAGTATTGAAGTTCTTGCCTAAGTTTGTGAATTTAGAATTTTTAAGCGGCATGGGTTTTTCCACTTTAGTGCCTCAAGAAGGTGGTCCAAGTGTATATGAAATACCATTTTTAGATCGTATGGGATTTGTATTTGCGATATCAGTAGCCTGTATGGTTGTTATTAGTTTGATTGATCATAATCGTGGTATAAAAACCAAAGGACTAGAAATCGATTCTTCAATGTTTAAAGTAAACAATGCTTTTTTGGCAGGAAGTTTATTAATTGCAGGGATATTAGTCGCACTTTATTCTGTTTTCTGGTAGTAAAATTAAATTTTAATTATCTGTCTAGTCATGAAAAAGTAATACGGGATTAATAAAAAATAAAAGTATAATTTTTAAGCGGTAGTGAACTCACTATTACTACTGCTTTTTATTTTATAAGTTCTCATTTTAATTTGATTTTGTTCGTGCTTTTCATTGGTATTTAGCATATATCCTACTGTTTAGTTTTTATAATCGCAAAAGATTTAAGGGCAATAGTTCGCTTTACCAAATTCTATAAAATTTATCAGAATTATTACTAGACAAAACATCAGGAAATGAACTGCTTATAAAATATAAATACAATAATATCAATAAACATAATAGTACACATTGGTTTTTTAACTTATCTTAAGTCTACACAATTGAACTTAAACACATAAATAATGATGATATTTGAAGCTTTAAAAGCAATATAATAAAGAGTATAATTCTATTTTTAAAACTTTCTTGCAATGAAAAAACTCCCTCATCTCCTACTTATTAGTTTTATATTCATCTGTTTTACCGCCCAATCTCAGAAAAATATATGGGATGAAAATCCTAGTGATTCACAAGTTGAACTAGACAGTTTGTTAACAATCTTGCCGAAATCTATAGGAGAAAAAAAACTGTCATTATTAAATAGAATTGCCGAGATATATTGGGTCATTGATCCTAATAAAACTATGAAATATGGCTCGGAAGCTTTACGTTTATCAATTGAGTTTAAAAATAAAGACCAAGAAGGTTTAGCACTAATAAATTTGTGTCAGGGTTATTTGTTTAATAATATCTACGACAAAGCTTTAAAATACGGATTACAATCATTAGAAATACGAAAAGACATCGGAAATGATTATGATCTCGCCTTTACATTACGCACACTTGGCTGGTTGTACTATGACATTGGGTATTATGAAAAAGCATTAGATTATCATACCCAAGCTTTAGTCATACATGAAAAAATAGGTGACAAGCAACGAATTGCATACAGTTATAACAGTATCGGAATAATTCATAATGGCAAAGGCGATTATAATTTGGCATTATTTTTTTTTAAAAAATCTTTAAAACTCATAAAAGATTCTAAAAATAAGGACAGAATCGCAGAAACCATGAAAAATATGGGTATTTGCTATCGCAAAATTAATGAACTCAATTTGGCCAAAAAATTCTTAGAGTCTGCTCTGGATCTTGAGAGTGAAATTAAATATGACTACAAAAAGGTTTATATTCTTCATGAACTTGCAGTAGTGTATTTAAAGCTTAAAAATTATAAAGAATGCTACTCATTGTTAGAAGAAGCTAAGACTATTATTAAAGTATTGGGTAATAAAAAGGAACTCGTTTTAGAGAATGATAAAATTATGTCCGATTATTATTTAGCATTAAATAACTATAAGGAGGCTTTCAATTTTTATATGAAATATACTAATGGAAACTCTGAAGTTTTCTCAAGCAATAAAAGTGAAAAGTTGGCTGAAATGCGAATTCTATATGAGGCTGAACGACGAGAATCTGAAATCAAGTTATTAGAGCAACAACGTCAATTGGAATCACAGAAAAGAAAATCCTTGTTGATTGGCTCTATATTATTGGCAATCATAGCAATTCTAGTAATAGCTTCGTTGTGGAATAATATAAAAAAGAAAAAAGCTATTTATCTACAAAATCATAAACTTTCGAAGGAAAAACTAAAATCACAATTTCTATTACAGGAGAATTTAGAACGCAAACTGGATTTTCGAACGAAGGAACTTACAAATCTAGCTTTATTCATTTCTCAAAGAACTAACATTTATAAGGACCTAGCAAAATCTTTAAAAAATTTAAAATTTACTGATTTAAGCTTACTTAAGCAAGACATCAATACGCTTATAAAAGAGTACACTTTTAAATTTGATTTAAATGAAGATATTCAGCAATTTCACGCCAACGTAGAAACCCTACAAAGTGATTTTTTATTTAGAATTAAAGAAAAACATCCTAATTTAACTGATAAAGATATAAAGTTGGCCGTACAGGTTAAGCTTAAACTTAGCTCTAAAGAGATAGCAAATATTAATAATATCTCTGCTAATTCAGTAGAAATTGGAAGGCATAGGTTAAGAAAAAAATTAGGATTAGAAAATAAAGACAACTTGGTTGTTTATCTGGAAAACATATAGGCTATTAATCTTTCTTGGACATCTTCAAATATTATGCTCTGTCGTCGTCCTCAATGATTAACAAAATTTATAAGACAAAAATTGTCAAATTATTAAACAGTTGCGAAATTAATTTCGCAACTGTTTTTTGCATTATAAGTATTCCTTTTTATTTGAATCTGTTAATGCACTTCATTAGGTGTTAATATATAATTTGAATAGTCTGGTGTGTTTTTACTGTAAATTTTGATTGCTTTTCTCACTGAGAACTTCATAATTGGTAGTGCCATATCAAACTAATCAACAATATATTCTTACTTTAAGACACCCTCTATTCTTTCTGTAATTGAATTTTATTTTGACAATAATAAAAACTGCCTTTAAAAAAATCCCCATCATACTAAAAATGTACTAGCAACACTCCTATTTCTTTGCTAAGCCACTGTATTTAATGCTTTAGTAAAAAAATGTAAAGGTCAAGTAAAGCTCCTTTTTGATGTTTTATCTTGAAATAATTTAATATTTGTGAATCCAAAACTTAAATTAAAATTGAATTCTAATTCTGCTAACAAATAAATTACGATGGTAATCAAAAAATCAAAAACGTTCTTAAAAACGTCTAATTTATTACTTTCTATAATAATGCATTTTGGATTTGTAAAAATGTCATATCCAAATTACATTATTATAAAAGGAGGTTTTGGTGAAAATAGTCAAGTCTGCAATATTGGATTAGTATTTAAGAAATTCTACCATTTGTATCATGAATTTTTACGATCTATTTATCTAGATAATTCGTTTTATCGCAATGATATATTGTTATTCAACCATTTGTTTATCAATTATATAAAATTTAAAATTCACATAAAAGCAACCTTAAAATGGGGGATTTATAATACTAAAATAACGCCATTGTGACACAGTTGTCACTAAAGTTACATTTAACATCATACTAATTATTTTAAAAATGAACAAAACCGAATTACTTACAAAATTGTGGGAACAGTACACTGAAATCACGCCTTCCGCTAAAAAAATTCAGGATTTATTAAAGGAAAAAGGAGAAGAAATAAAAAATGACCATATTGCTATTCGCACATTTAATGATAAGCGAATTAATATAGATGTGTTAGAAAGACTTTTTCTAGACGTTGGCTATGAAGAGAAAGGAGAATATATTTTTGAATCAAAAAAGTTATTTGCAAAGCATTATGAACACTCAACTGATAAGAATGCTCCAAGAATTTTTATCTCAGAATTAGAATTAGAAAAATGTTCTATAAAATTACAAGCAACCGTAAAAGAGATTTTGGATAATTGTGATGCAGCAACATTCAATAATCCAGAATTAGTTTTAAGTGGAGCTGTATGGAAAACCAAATCAATTGCTGTTTACAATTTACTTTTAGAAGAATCAGAATACGCTGCTTGGATGTATGTATATGGGTTTCGTGCAAACCACTTCACGATCAACGTAAATGCATTAAAAAATTTTAATAGCTTAGAATCTTTGAATGCTTTTCTCGAAAATAGCGAATGGAAACTAAACTCATCAGGAGGAAAAATAAAAGGTACTCCTGAACAATTATTAGAACAGTCAAGCACACTTGCTGATCTACATAGCGTCAATTTTGATGAAGGTGCAATGCAAATTCCATCTTGCTATTACGAATTTGCACTTCGCTACCCTATGCCAAATGGAGAATTATATCAAGGTTTTATCGCTTCATCAGCAGATAAAATTTTTGAAAGCACAGATGTAAAATTGCAAAACAATTTATAAATAAGTCTAACTCGAAAAAAACTGTCAAAAAGAAATATCGCCTAATAATATTAAACTAGTAATCTAATTAGCAAATAATAATTCTAACACGACTACAAAATAGAGTTTAACCCTTGAAGTATAGCCTTTTCAGCAATTATAAATTAAATAAATTCTTGTTTTTAATTGCTAAAAGTATGCTCAAAAGCTAAAAAACACATGTCTACAACAACATCACAATTTGGAATAAAAGAAGCTTTAACCCAACTAGGAGTAAAGGATATTAATGAGGGAACCTCAACAGGATTAAATCATTTCGCAAATGGCGAAATCCTTGAAAGTTTTTCTCCAGTCGATGGAAAATTGATTGGTTCTGTAAAAATGTCTACAGCACAAGACTACGAAAAAGTAATACTGTCAGCTACTGAGGCTTTCAAAACCTTTCGTTTAATGCCTGCTCCACAACGCGGCGAAATTGTTCGTCAATTTGGAGAGAAATTACGCCAAAATAAGGAAGCTTTAGGAAAATTAGTTTCTTACGAAATGGGGAAATCACTGCAAGAAGGATACGGAGAAGTACAAGAAATGATCGATATATGTGATTTTGCCGTAGGCTTATCACGTCAATTGCACGGGCTAACCATGCATTCTGAACGACCTGGGCACCGTATGTATGAACAATACCATCCTATGGGAGTTGTTGGTATCGTTTCGGCATTTAACTTTCCAGTTGCTGTTTGGGCTTGGAACACCGCCCTAGCATGGATTTGTGGAGATGTTTGCATTTGGAAACCTTCAGAAAAGACACCTCTTTGCGGAATAGCATGTCAAAACATTATAGCTCAGGTCATTAAAGAAAATAATTTGCCCGAAGGAATTTCATGCTTAATTAATGGTGATTATAAATTGGGGGGATTGATGACTTCAGATACTCGTATTCCATTAATTTCAGCTACAGGATCAACTAGAATGGGGAAAATAGTGGCGCAAGCTGTTGCTGCTCGTTTAGGTAAATCTCTTTTAGAACTTGGAGGAAACAATGCGATAATCGTAACTCCTGATGCCGATATAAAAATGACTGTTATTGGGGCAGTTTTTGGAGCTGTAGGTACCGCCGGACAACGTTGTACCTCAACGCGCCGCTTGATTATTCATGAAAGTATATTCGAAAAAGTAAAAGACGCTATTGTCTCCGCTTACAAACAACTTAAAATAGGAAATCCATTAGACGAAAACAACCATGTAGGTCCACTAATCGATAAAGACGCAGTCAAAATGTATTCTGCTGCGTTAGATAAGGTAGTTGCAGAAGGCGGAACTATTTTAGTTGAAGGAGGAGTTCTTTCTGGAGAAGGTTATGAAAGCGGATGTTATGTAAAGCCAGCAATTGCTTTAGCTGAAAATTCATTTGAGATCGTGCAACACGAGACTTTTGCCCCTGTTTTATATTTAATAAAATACAGTGGGGATGTTGATAATGCACTTGAATATCAAAACGGAGTTGGGCAAGGATTATCATCGGCTATCATGACTAATAATTTACGTGAAGCTGAAAGATTTTTATCCGCTGTAGGTTCTGACTGTGGAATAGCCAATGTAAACATTGGGACTTCTGGAGCAGAAATAGGAGGCGCTTTTGGTGGCGAAAAAGACACTGGCGGCGGAAGAGAATCTGGATCTGATGCTTGGAAAATATATATGAGGCGTCAAACCAACACCATTAATTATACCACCAGCTTACCACTAGCACAAGGGATAAAATTTGACTTGCAATAAAACAAGTGACTAAAAACTAGACAAATATAAAACTTTAATTAACCAAATTTATTACCAATGAAAAAACGAATTCTATTATTTAAGAGGATAAATTTCATTCTCTTTATGATGTTTCTCTGCCAACCACACTTTAGTTTTGCACAAGAGAATCAACCGCAAAAAAGCATTTCAGGAAAAATAACAGACGCTAATGGAAATACACTTCCTGGTGTAAATATTACATTAGCATCAACTACAGTAAGTACAAATAGTGATGAAAATGGAAAATACACATTAAGAATCCCTGCTAATATAAAAAACCCAAGCTTAACTTTTACCTATATCGGATTTAACGAAGTAACCTTAAATGTAAACAACAATAAAGAGTTAAACATTACGCTTCAGGAAAAAAACAACAAACTAGATGAAGTAGTTGTCATAGGATATGGTTCAATTAAAAAAGGTAATGTTACCGGAGCTATTTCTTCAGTTAAAAAAGAAAGTATAGAAAACCGTGCAACAACTAATGCTGCTGAAGCACTTCAAGGTCTTGTAGCTGGTGTAAATGTTCAAAAAAGTGGAGGAACTGCAGGAGCAGCTGTAAAAGTAAAAATTAGAGGAATTAATACTTTTGGTAATACAGAGCCTTTATATATTATTGATGGTTTTCAAGGATCAATGAGTTCAGTGAACCCAACTAATATTGAATCAATTGAAGTCTTAAAAGATGGAGCAGCTGCAGCAATTTATGGATCTGTAGCAGCAAATGGTGTAATAATCGTTACTACAAAAGCGGGTCAAAAAGAAGGAATTAAAGTTGATTTTAGCTCTTTCATAAATAGTACTTCTACAGCAAAAAGACTGGAATTATTAGATGCCGATGGTTACCGTACTGTTCATAAAAGAATGTATGATGAATACAATAAATACAGTAATTCCCCAGTGACTTTACCTGCCTACATTACAGCGCCTTCACAATACAATACCAATTGGCAAGACCAAGTTTTTCGTTCTGGATTAGCCCAAAATTATGGTTTAGGAATTCAAGGCAGACAAGGTGGAATTAAATTTGCACTTTATGGAAACTATGCCAAAGAAAAAGGTATTGTTATCGATAATAATTTTGGACAACAAAATGCAAGCGCAAGAGTAAGTTTCAAAAAATCAATTTTTGATATCGATACTAAAATGGCGTATGTTTCAACACAAAGCGAGCAGCCAAATTTTCAACTAAAAGAGGTTTATATGATTTCTCCATTGGTTCCTGTATTGGATCCAAATGAAACTTATGGTTATGGGTTAACAAATAAAGATGGATTACCATTTAACACAAACCCAGTTGCAGACGAGCATTTTAGAAGCGGAATCGAAAAAGGACAAGATCTTACTGCAAATTTATCGATAACGGCAAATATTGCATCTTGGTTAAAATTCAAAACTGCCTATTCCTATCATGTAAAAAACTCGCAAAGAACAGCACACAACCCTCCATTTATTGCCAATATTCAAGCACCTGAAAAATACACGGTTTATAGAGAGGTAAGAACGTATTGGGATGAGCAAATTTTAGAAAATATTTTAACAGCTGATAAAAAATTTGGAGATCATTCTTTCAATTTCTTATTAGGTAACACCATCAACCCATCCTCTTCAAACTGGAATGATATCACAGCAGAAGGTAAAACAACCTCTCAAACAGTAGTAAATGGTCAACTAGTAACAAATGAATCTACAGCAGGTTTTCTAGATCCAGGTTTTGAAACTATTGGAGCTGGAAAAGGAGGAACCTATTCAGCAGATGGTTCAAAATATCAATACAATAGACTTTCTTATTATAGTCGTCTTAACTACGCTTTAAAGGATCGCTATTTAGCTCAAGCAACATTACGATATGATGGATCGTCAAAATTTGGAAAAGATACGCGTTGGGGAGTATTCCCATCTGTAGCTTTAGGTTGGAAAATTGACCAAGAAGATTTTTTCCCTGAAGATTTCATTTTCACAAATTTAAAATTACGTGCTAGTTGGGGACAACTAGGAAATGAGGCTGCTTTAGGTTATTATACCTCAAGTTCACTAATTAGCTCTGGAAATTACTTGAATTCAGGTTATGTTCAAGGTACAGGTAGTAACCCGTGGCCAGGTAGTATAGCTACAGCTTTAGAAAATAGAAAACTAAAATGGGAAACAACCGATTCTAAAAATATTGGTATCGATTATACCCTAAGAAATGGCAAAGTTAGTGGTTCTTTAAATTACTACCGCAATATTACACAAGACTTATTAATTACTAAAAAATTGGCACCATCAGCAGGAATAGATGACCCAACTCTTAATGTTGGTAAAATAAGCAACAGTGGATTTGAATTAGAAATTAATTATCGTGAGCAAAGCAATGAGTTTAAATACAATGTTGGTTTTAATTTAACTACACTTCGTAACAATGTCGAATCTTTGGCAAATACTGACCAAGCCATTAATGGACAAGGTCTTAAATATGATACCGAGCATTTTCCAACTCAAGCGCGTGTAGGCAAACCAATAAGCTCCTTTTATCTGTACCGTACCGATGGAATTTTTCAATCTATTGATGAGGTAAACAGTTATACTAGCAATGGAAATTTAATTCAACCTAATGCTAAACCTGGGGATATTAAATTTAAAGATTTAAATAATGATGGTGTGATTGATCAGAATGACAAAGAGTATGCTGGTACTGGATTACCTAAAGTGGAAGCAAACTTAAGTTTAGGCGCAAATTATAAAGGACTTGATTTTAGCGCTCTAATTGGAAGTGGTTGGGGAAATAAACTATACAATGGAAATAGATATTTTTATGAATCTATGAACTCAGGAACAAATATGTTAGCCTCAACTCTTAATTCTTGGACACCAGACAACCACAGTAACATTCCTCGTGCAGTCCTTGGGGACCCTAATGGAAATAGTAGAGAGTCTGATCGATTCCTAGAAAACGGAAACTTTGTTCGCTTACGCCAATTACAAATTGGCTATTCTTTACCTAAAAGAATATTAGAAACAGCTAATATAGACAAGTTACGATTTTATCTAAGTGCTGAAAATTTATTAACCATCACTAAATATTCAGGGATTGACCCAGAGTTTTCTCGAACTTCATTATTAGATACAGGTGTCGATCGTTTTGTATATCCTTTTACCAAATCATTTGTTGTAGGTGTACAGTACATATTTTAAGAAATTTATAAAGAAACAATCATGAAAAAAATATTAAATATATTCGTACTTATTAGCCTAGCAACATTGGTAGGATGCAGTAGTGATTTCCTAGAACAACAGTCTCCAGATCAACTTAGTTCTTCTACTTTTTGGAGAACAAAATCGGATGCAGAAGCTGGTCTTTCAGCTACCTACGCTCTCCTTGAAGCTTCCGTTGAGGAATACGCTTTCTCCGAAGTAAAATGGCCAGTAGAAGCGTATCGAGAAGATATTTGTAAATTAGGTAGCGATGCTCTTAATTATCAAAACTGGGTTGAACTTGCTGATTTTACTTATACTAATGGAAACAGTCAACTTACAAGCTATTGGAAATTAAATTACCGCGGTATTAGTAATGCAAATCAAGTGATTACTAAGGTGGGTGAAATGTCTTCCTCAGCAATAAGCGACTCTGATAAAAATCAGATTGTAGCGGAGGCACGTTTTTTACGTGCATACTATCATCTAAAATTAATTCTGAATTGGGAACAAATTAAAATACGAAATAAATACATCACAGATCAGAACGAAATAAGTGCTCCTCTTGCTAGCCGTACCGAAGCATGGGATTTCATTACAAGTGAATTGAAAGCCGCTGCTGAAGTACTTCCTGCAAAACAACCTGCTGATAAAACAGGACGTGCCACTAGTGGAGCAGCTAATAGTTACTTAGGATTTGTTTATTTGACAAGAGCTTATGAAGAAACTGCAAAAAAACAAGCTTATTTAAATGATGCACTAACCGCTCTTAACAAAGTGCAAGGATACCAACTTGTAAAAGACTATGTAAGTATGTTTGACGGTACTAACAAGAACTCAATAGAATCAATTTTTGAACTTCAATTTACTGGAAACACCTCAAATGGTGCTTTCTATCGTACTGCCCTTCATTTTTGGATGGCAGCAAGTGAACTAGGTGGTTGGGATGAAATTTTGCCAACAAATATGTTGATAAATGAATTCAAAAAAGAAGGCAAAATAGCAACTACTGGAAATTATGATTCGCGTCTTTATGCTACCATTTTCTTTAAAGATCCTTATTTTAATGATCCTGCTAATCCAAGAATTTTTGGAGATACCTACGATAAAAAATTTGGCGGTATTGATAAACCCGCTTTTCGCAAGTACTTGCCTCCTACTCAAGAAAAAATGAACACAGAATTCTTGGGTATGAATGTGCCTCTAATGAGGTTTTCTAATGTTCTTTTAATGAAGGCTGAAGTTTTAAACGAATTAACACGTACTGCCGAAGCCATTCCATTTATCAATACGGTAAGAGATCGTGCAGATATGCCAAGTATGATTGGGGTAAGTTATGACGCGGTAAAAGCACAAATCGAGCATGAAAGAATAATTGAGTTCCCGTTAGAGAATTTCCGTTTCTATGATTTACGTCGTTGGGGAAAAACAAAAGCAGCGTTAGATGCCGTTGGACGTACTGGATTTAATCCAGCAAAAAACAACTTTTATCCAGTTCCATTAACTGAAATACAGAATAATTAAACTGTTTAAAATAGTTTAAAATGCATAAGGAATGGCCCATGAAATATTTGGGCTGTTCTTATTTAAATTTTGTAACGTTCATCTAAAAACTATTAAATTTATTAAAAAAAATCGCCTTAAAAATTGGTAATATTGAAATAATCATAAGACTTCTATTAGAAGAATTTCATAGATTTACTAGCTTTTAAGAGGATGCAAAATATATAGCAACTATCCTGTTTAAATCACTAAGACTTCAAGTTTAAAATAGAATTTTTTCTAAAAAAATATCAAATAATCTAATAATTATGTACAAAAAAGAAACATTATATCTTGTTTTATTCTTTTTCATAATCCAAATTTGTAATGCCCAATCCCTATTTTCAAACTTAGAATTAAGTAAAAATAGCTTAGATTACAAAGGGAGCCGAAAGAATGCAACCGACCGAAAATCATTGGCTTTTTCTGATAAAGGAGCATGGTTTGCATTTGGTTTACTGGAGCAATCCGAAATGCAGGGCGGATTCTCAGGGCCTTATTTAATGACGGAACAAAATGGAGTTTGGTTAAGTTCTTCCCTTATTTCATTACATCTACTAGATAACAATCAACAAGAACTGATCAATTGGAAATCAAGTTTAGTAAATCAAAGTAGTTATAATAGTCATTTAGAGCAAGAATTTAAAAATGAAAAGATAGATGTAAAACAAGAACTTGTTTTTTCATCGGGTCATTCAGCAATTCAAAAAACGAGTATTACAAATCGAACTTCAAAAACAATAGCAATAAACCCCGCTTTTGATTCAAAAATATACTTGGATAATATGCATCTGTCTACTGAAGGGCAAATTCTAAAATTAGTTTCCTCAAAAAGTAATGCGGTTGGTTATATTCAGTTTTTAAGTGAAAAGATTCAAATTGAAATTGGAAAAGAGGGCTTTACAGCAAATGCCAACGAGCTAGTATTAAAACCAAATGAGACCAAAGAAATAGTGGTTTCTCAAACTTATATTTTCCCTCAATACGATTGGAAAAAAGAAAAGGAAAATTTGGCAAAAATAAAATTCGACACTCTTTTAAAGAATACAAAAAAAGAAAAAGAAAATCAGCTAGCGCAATTAATAGCCAAAAAGAAATCAATATATAAAGGAGCTGAATACTCCGTTTTCTTAGCAAAATTAATTCTTACGTTACAAAACAACACTAGAATTGCTGCCGAAGGATTGAAGCACGAAGGCCTTTTCCCTAGTTATCATTATGAATGGTTTCATGGTTTCTGGGCTTGGGACAGTTGGAAACACGCCGCAGCAGTAGCAAATTTCAATCCAGAACTGGCTAAAAATCAAATGCGTGCTTTGTTTGATTATCAAGAGCCAAATGGTTTTATTCCAGATTGCATTTATAGAGACACTTTAATTGAACCTAATAATTACAGAAACACAAAATCACCACTAGCGGCTTGGGCTGTTTGGGAAATCTACAAACAAAACAAAGACATTAGTTTCATAAAAGAATTTTATCCAAAACTAAAAAAATACCATGCTTGGTGGTACAAAGAAAGGGACCACGATCAAGATGGACTGTGCGAATTTGGTTCCACCGATGGTACTTTAATTGCTGGAAAATGGGAAAGCGGAATGGATAATGCTGTACGATTCGACAACAGTAAAATATTGAAAAATGGAGAACACGCCTATTCAATAGACCAAGAAAGTGTTGATTTAAATTCCTTTTTATATGCCGAAAAAAACTATTTAGCCAAGATGGCTAAGGTCTTGAAATTAGTAAGCGAAGAAAAAAACTGGAATGAAGAAGGTACGAAGTTAAAAAAACAGATTCAAATCCAATTTTGGGATACCAAAACAGGCTGGTTTTATGACACTTCGATCGATGGGAAAAACATCATAACCGATATGGGTTGTGAAGGTTTTTTACCTCTTTGGGCTGAAGTTGCTTCTGTAGAACAGGCAAAATCCATAAAAGACAATTTACTGAATCCAGATACCTTTAATACTTATGTTCCTTTGCCAACCTTGGCAGCTAACCAAGCAAAATTCAATCCTGCTAACGGTTATTGGAGAGGACCAATTTGGTTGGACCAAAGTTATTTTGGGATCAATGGACTGGAAAAATACGGGTATCAAAACGAAGCAAATCAACTGGCTCACAAACTCATTCACAATGCCGAAGGAGCTTTGGAAAAAGGAAAATCCATTCGGGAAAACTACCATCCTACTACTGGAAAAGGATTAGAAGCCGAAAATTTTAGTTGGTCAGCAGCCCATTACTTAATGTTACTTTTAAAAAACTAGAAAATGAATAATCAAAATACGGTATTAGCCAAATTTATACTCTCCCTCCTATTTATAGCAGGTTTGAATTCGGCTTCACTATTTGCACAAGAAAAAAAGAAAGCTACAATAACCAAAAAAGATCCAAAATCCTTTTTCTCTAAACCTGATTTAATGCAAATAGGGGTTTACTATTATCCTGAGCAATGGCCAAGAGAACAATGGGATCGTGATTTAAAAAATATAAAAAAGTTAGGTTTTGAGTTCACACATTTTGCTGAATTTGCGTGGACTTATATGGAGCCCGTGGAAGGGAAGTATGACTTTAAATGGTTAGATGATGCCTTAGCAATAGCCGAAAAAGAAGGTTTAAAAGTGATTCTTTGTACTCCTACACCTACTCCTCCAGCATGGATGGGTGATAAATATCCCGAAATCTATTTGGTCGATGCTAATGGTCGTCGCAGAGAACACGGCAATAGAGCTAATGTATCTGTAACCAATGAGAAATACCGCGAATTTACCGATCAGATCGTATCTGAATTAGGGAAACGATACGGGAAAAACAAAAATATCATGGGTTGGCAAATCGACAACGAGCCTTTGGCTACTCCTGATTTCAGTCCTTCTTCACACAAAGCATTTCAAATTTGGCTTAAAGCCAAATACGGAACTATAGAAAAGTTAAATACAGAATGGGTTGGGAATTTTTGGAGTACTCGTTACAATAACTTTGATCAAATAATTCTGCCCAATACTGAAATTTATTTTGAAGATAAACTAAGTCCGCATGCTGTTTTAGATTTCAAAAGATTCACTTCTGATGCCCAAGCAGATTATCTAAACAGACAGGCGGAAATACTTCGAAAATACATCGATCCAAAACAATGGATAACCACCAATTTTACTAATGTAATTTATGATGCTGACCCACGAAGTGCCAACAAATTGGATTTTATCACTTATACGATGTATCCTGTAAGTGGTCAGAATCCATTAGGAGGCGATAGTTTTAGAATGGGTTCTCCAAATAAAATCTATGAAGCCAACGATTATTATAGGTCTATAAATGGCGTTACTGGAGTGATGGAATTACAGCCAGGACAGGTAAACTGGGCAGGTATCAATCCGCAATTGTTACCCGGAACAGTTCATATGTGGATTTCACAAGCTTTTGGAGGTGGTTGTTCTTTTACTTGTACCTATAGATACAGACATCCCCTAGGAAGTAGTGAGATGTATCATGACGGAATTGTGGGAACTGATGGAGTTACCCTTACAACAGGTGGAAAAGAATTTGTAGAGTCGATTCAAGATATGAAAATGCTTCGCAAAGAATACGATCCTAAAGCGGTTCTTCCTCAAAATATTGCCAAAATAAAAACGGGCTTTTTATGGAGTCATGAAAATCTTTGGGATTTGGAAAACCAAAAACAAACTAAATTTTGGAATACTTGGAAACACAGAAATACCTATACTGCCGCCATCAAATCTGCTGGGGCACCAATGGATTTTATCACCGAAGAAGATAATTTTGCGGACTATCCGTTTATTGTGGCACCCGCTTACCAACTTATCGATCAAAAAATAGTGGCTAAATGGCAAAAATATGTAGAAAATGGAGGGAACTTAATCTTAACTTGTCGTACAGGACAAAAAGATAAAAACGGACACTTTTTTGAAGCCAATTGGAGTGCGCCTATTGTTCCTTTAATTGGCGCTGATGTTGATTTTTTTGATATGTTAGTTACTGATGTAAATGGAATTGTGAAAGCCGGAGAAACTAGTTACCAATGGAATTCTTGGGCAGATGTATTAACACCCAAAAAAGGAACGGAGGTATTAGCGACCTATGAAGACCAGTTTTACAGAGGAAAAGCGGCAGCTGTAACACGAAAATTGGGCAAAGGAACCATTACCTATATCGGGGTGGAAAGTAATGATGGAAACTTAGAAAGACAAATTGTACGTAGTGTTTACTCACGAGCCAATTTAGCAATTGAAGACTTACCAAAAGGTGTTTTTATAGAATGGAGAGATGGTTTTTATGTGGGCGTGAATTACTCTAACGAACCAATAAATTTATCTATTCCAAAGGGAAGCAAAATCCTAATTGGTCAAAACCCTTTACTGCCTGCACAAGCTGTCATTTGGAAATAAAAAAAGCCTCGGATTTCATCCTACAAGGTTTTCGAAACCTTGTAGATTTAATTATAGATACCTACAAGGTCAAAAAAAGACCTTATAGGATTACAAGAAAACAGACAAAAACAATTTAATACAATACCAATGACTTTTTCAGAAGCAACTATTCAACACTTAGTTAAAGAACATTACGGCTTAAACGTAACTGTGAAAACATTAAATGGGTATGATGAATTAAATTTTCTTTTATCGAATGAGAAAAACGAAAAATATATTCTAAAAATATCAAATGAGAGTCATCCTTTTCCTTTTTTAGAGGCACAGGTTAAAATCATTCAGCATCTAACAAACAGCACGATTTCAGATCGTTTCCAACACTTTTCCATCAATAAACAAGGCGAAGAATTAACCAAAATAGTAGTTGATTCAAAAACCTATTATCTAAGGATTCTTAACTTCTTGGATGGTACTTTTTGGGTTGAAAAAGAAACAAAATCAAATGAATTATATTACAATTTAGGCTGTTTTATGGGAAATATGGATCATGTTCTTCAGGATTTTTCCCATCCAGCAATGCATCGCAATTATACTTGGGACATCAATAGAGCTAGTGATGCCAATGACAATTTAAAACATATACTTAATCACGAAAAAAGACGCATTGCCGGTTATTTTCTGCTACAGTTTGACACCGAAGTACTGCCACAAATACATCACTTACGACACGCTTACATTCATAATGATGCCAATGATTACAACGTATTAGTACAAGACAATCAAGTGAGTGGTTTGATTGATTTTGGTGACATGGTTTACACAGCGCTAATAAACAACTTAGCGATAACTTGTACTTACGCAATGCTTGGGGAAAAAGACCCATTAGCAGTTGCTGCTAGCATTGTCGAGGGATACCATAAATCATACGCGCTTACCGAAAAAGAATTAGACCTTTTATATTATTTGATTGCAGGAAGACTATGTATCAGCGTAACACAATCGGCTTATAATGCCTCATTAGACAGTAACAATGAGCATCACTTTATTACTGAAAAACCTGCCTGGGATTTATTGTTCCAACTTATTAAAATTAACCCTATCAAAGCACAAGATGCATTCCGTAATGCCTGTGGTTTTGAAGGAACAATCAATAATGAAGATTATACTGAATTGTTGGAAAGTCGACAAAAAAACGTAGGCCGTAATTTGAGTATTGGTTACAAAGACAAATTAAAAATTGTCAAAGGAGCCTTGCAATATATTTATGATGATAAAGGAAGAACCTTTGTTGATTGTGTAAATAATCCTTCGCATGTAGGCCATTGTCATCCTATTGTGGTTCGAAGAATGCAAAAACAAATTGCCACTTTAAATACTAATACTAGGTATTTAAATGACACTATAATAGAATATGCAGAGAAACTTACGGCAACATTACCAGATGCTTTAAGTGTTTGCTACTTCGTAAATTCGGGAAGTGAGGCCAATGATTTAGCGGTTCGAATGAGCCGCCATTACACTAAACAGAAAGACCTAATCGTACTCGATCATGCTTATCACGGCACCTCAACAGTTGCTATGGAAATGAGTCCGTATAAATTTGATAGCAAAGGCGGTTTTGGTAAAATGCCGTGGATTCACAAAGCCATTAATCCAGATTTATACCGAGGCCCTTATAAATATGGAGACGCAAATGCAGGCGAAAAATATGCTGCCGATGTACAACGCATCATTGAAGTATTGAAAAAAGAAGGAAAAGCACCAGCTGTTTTTATCTGCGAAACCCTATTGGGTGTTGGTGGACAAATTCCGCTTCCTGAGAATTACTTAAAAACAACATACGAATATGTACGAGCCGCAGGCGGTGTGTGTATTGCTGATGAAGTTCAGGTTGGTTTTGGTAGAATAGGCGATCATTTTTGGGGATTCGAATTGCAAAATGTAGTTCCAGATATTGTTGTATTAGGAAAACCAATAGGAAATGGCCATCCACTAGCCGCTGTAATTGTCACTAATAAAATTGCCGATGCTTTCAATAACGGAATGGAATATTTCAACACCTATGGAGGAAATCCTGTTTCTATGACCGCTGGGTTAGCTGTCTTAGATGTGATTCAAGAAGAAGAAATGCAGCAACATGCATTAGAAGTGGGAAATCACTTGATGGATGGATTAAGAAGTTTAATGGCTAAATACCCAATTATTAGCGACGTAAGAGGACATGGATTGTTCATTGGTGCTGAGATGGTAAAAGACCGACAAACAATGGAACCCGCTGTTCCTGAAATTGACATCGTAGTAGAAAAAATGAAAGAGAAAGGATATCTATTGAGTACAGATGGACCTTTGCACAATGTTTTAAAAATAAAACCGCCTATGCCTTTCAATAAGCAAAATGCTGATGAAATGATACAGTATTTAGATATTGCTTTAAGTGAATTGTAGCGTTTTATATTAAAAAATGATTTTGTTTTAAATGAAAAATAACAATACCGCTTCTGACAGCAATGGTAGTCTTACTAGTTTACAAAAACAGTTAGAAGGCAAACTATTTTATGACCAAACTATGCGTACGCTTTATGCTACAGACGCTAGTGCGTATAGAGAAATGCCTTTGGCGGTGGCCATCCCTAAAACTAAGGAAGATATTCGAAAAATTATTGCTTTTGCAAGAGAAAATAATAGTAGTGTAATTCCTAGAGCAGCTGGAACTTCGCTTGCTGGTCAAGTCGTAGGAAACGGAATTGTGGTTGATATTTCGCAAGAATTCACCAAAATACTTTCGGTAGATCAAGCTAACAAAACGGCTTGGGTTGAACCCGGAGTTATTCGTGATGAATTGAACATTCACTTGAAACCGCATAATCTGTTTTTCGGTCCTGAAACATCTACCTCTAATCGTTGTATGATTGGTGGAATGCTAGGAAACAATGCCTGCGGAGCGCGATCTGTAATTTACGGATCAACACGTGAGCATGTTCTTGAAATCAAGGGATTCTTAGCTGATGGCAACGAAGCAAGCTTTGGTGCATTGACGAATGCTGAATTTGAAGACAAATGCAACGGAATTAATGTAGTGAGTCCTTTGGAACAAGCGATCTATGTTCAGGCGAAAGAAATTTTATCTTCGGCGGAGAACAGAACTTTATTCGACGATAATTACCCTAAAAAGTCAATCCCAAGGAGAAATACAGGTTATGCTTTAGATTTATTGGCGGATAGTATGCCCTTTGGTAATTCTAATGAAAAATTTAATTTCTGTAAATTAATTGCAGGATCTGAAGGAACATTATTCTTTTCTACGGAAATAAAACTAAATCTTGTAGATGCGTTAAAACCTTTTGCAGCTTTGGTTTGCGTTCATTTTAACAGTATCAATGAATCTTTGAAAGCCAATTTAGAAGCACTAAAATTCAATCCTGATAGTGTGGAGTTAATTGACCACTATATCTTGGAATGTACCAAAGAAAATATTGAACAAAGCAAAAACCGTTTCTTTGTACAGGGCGATCCTCAGGCAATTTTGGCAGTAGAATTTTTGAGAGATTCTAAAGAAGAAATCGACCTAATCGCTAAAGAAATGGAAGCGGTAATGCGTTCTAAAAATTTAGGATACCACTTCCCTATTGTTTACGGTGAGGATACCAACAAAGTTTGGACCCTAAGAAAAGCAGGACTTGGATTATTATCTAATATCCCCGGAGATGCTAAGGCCGTTGCTGTTATTGAAGACACAGCCGTTGATGTAAACGACTTGCCGGATTTCATCGAAAATTTTAATGCGATTCTAAAAGAAAGAAACTTAAACTGTGTGCATTATGCGCATGCCGCGACAGGAGAATTACACCTACGCCCTATTCTTGATTTGAAAACACAAGAAGGAACAGCCCTTTTTAGAACCATCGCTACAGATATTGCACATTTAGTAAAAAAATATAAAGGTTCCCTTAGTGGCGAACACGGAGACGGGAGATTACGCGGCGAGTTTATTTCATTGATGTTAGGTGAAGAAATTAACCAATTATTCATCCAGGTAAAACAAACATGGGATCCTTGGAATGTCTTCAATCCGGGTAAAATTGTAAATACTCCACCAATGGATACCAGCCTGAGATACACACCAGGTCAGGACACTCCTATGCCGGATACTTATTTTGATTTCTCTGAACAAAACGGAATTTTACGCGCCGCTGAGATGTGCAACGGATCTGGAGACTGTCGAAAAACAGAAAAAAGTGGAGGTACTATGTGTCCCAGTTATATGGCAACCCGTGACGAGAAACATACTACTCGAGCCAGAGCGAATATCCTGCGCGAAACCATTACCAATTCCCCAAAAGAGAATAAGTTTGATGATGAAGCACTACTTGAGGTTTTAGATCTTTGTTTAAGTTGTAAAGGATGTAAATCAGAATGTCCTTCAAATGTAGATATGGCCAAGCTGAAAGCGGAAACATTACAACAATATCATGATAAAAATGGCGTGAAATTCCGTTCAAAACTGATTGGAAATACACCATTGATAAACAAGCTTTTTGCTTCTATACCTTGGGCATACAATTTATCAACCAAAGGACTATTAGGAAACATCATCAAGAAATCTACTGGGTTTGCAACCGAGAGAAACTTACCATTAATGCACAAGATTACTTTTGCAAAATGGATGAAAAAATACGAGCAAAAAGGAAATTTTAAAAACGGAAAAGTATATCTGTACAACGATGAATTTCTAAATTATTATGATGTCGAAATTGGTCAGACTGCCGTCAAACTCTTGAATCGTTTAGGGTATCAAGTCGAAATTCCTGAAATTGGGATCAGCGGAAGAACCTATCTCTCTAAAGGAATGCTTAAAGAAGCACGTGAAATTGCGGAGAAAAACACTCAGGATTTCGCCAAATCTATTCCTGAAAATGCAGTTTTAATAGGAATCGAACCATCGGCTATTTTATCGTTCCGTGACGAATATCCTGATTTGTGCCGCGGTGATTTTAAAACAAAAGCCCAAGCGTTTGCCAAAAAATCTTTTTTAATCGAGGAATTCCTTGCTACAGAATTAGAAGAAGGACGCATTTCACCAGATAGTTTTACTGATTCAGAAGAGCGTGTACGCATGCATGGACATTGCTTCCAGAAAGCTTTATCATCATTGGTGCCTTTGAAGAAAATTTTGAGTATGCCTAAAAATTATACAGTTTTAAATATCCCAAGTGGATGTTGTGGAATGGCAGGTTCATTTGGGTACGAAAAAGAACATTATGACATTTCAATGAAAATAGGAGAATTGGTATTATTTCCAACAATTCGATCAGAAGCTGAAGCAACTTTAATCTCTGCCTCTGGAACCAGTTGTAGACATCAAATTGCAGACGGGACGGGACGAAAAGCAGAACATCCTGTTAAGATATTATTTAATGCTTTAAAATAGTGTAAAAACATAATGTAATTAATTAATCCATAAAAATGGCAGAAACCACAGAGCATTTAAAAAGAGAAATAGGCGTTTTAGGCCTTAGTGCTAACTTGATAAACACAATGGTGGGAGCCGGAATCTTTGCTCTACCAGCAATAGTTGCAGCTGGTCTTGGCTCTGCAAGTATTTTTGCTTATTTATTTTGCGGGCTATTAATTGCATTTGTTATGCTTTGTTTTGCTGAAGTTGGGAGCAAAATAACAACTTCTGGAGGAGCATACACCTATATTCAATCTTCGTTTGGCCCTTATTTTGGTTTTCTTACCGTTGTCCTTTTTGGCTTATCAACTATATCTGCCGATGCGGCAGTAGCCAATGCTGTAGCAGATATAATCGGATCTATATTTCCTTTCTTTAAATCAGAAATAATCAGGGTAATATTCTTTTTAGTCATATTTTCTGGCTTAGGATATATCAATGTAATTGGTGTACGAGAAGGAATGAGATTAGTAAAAATATTAACCATTAGTAAATTAATACCTCTCTTTTTGCTTATCTTTTTTTCTTGGGGAGAATTTTCGATGGCCAATATAGCTTTTGATTCGATTCCGAGTATAAATGATATTGGAACTATTTCACTTATTTTATTCTTTGCCTTTCAAGGTGCTGAATCCGGACTATCAGTAAGTGGTGAAGTTGATAACCCACAGAAAAATATACCCAGAGCTATCTTTTTTAGTATTGCCGGAGTTTTGACACTATATATACTTATCCAAACAGTAGCGCAAGGTGTACTTGGAGATTCTTTGGCATCTTACAAAGAGAACCCGCTTAGTATTGTAGCTAATCAAGTATTTGGACCAATTGGTTTTACTATATTAACAGTTGGTGCTGCAATTTCAATGTTTGGTACCTTAAGTAGTGAACTGCTAGGAATGCCAAGAGTATTATTTCGTGCTTCAAAAGACAAAGTTCTACCTTTTAAACCTCTTTCTAAAGTACATAAAAAGTATGCTACCCCTTATGTTTCTGTGATAGTGTATGCTAGCTTGGGATTCTTGTTTTCTTCTTTGGGCGGGTTTAAACAATTAGCCGTTTTTTCTAGTGCAACAATACTATTAGTTTATTTAGGCGTTTCTCTTTCAGTAATTAAATTAAGAAAAAAAAACATTCTAAAAGAAGACGGCTTCAGGATACCAGGAGGTTATACAGTCCCCATTTTATCTTCGCTAATTATAGTTTGGCTACTTACTAATCTAAATCAATTTGAAGTAATTGCTATTGCAATATTTATTACAGTGTTGAGCTTATTATATTTCCTTAGAAAGAAATTCAAAAAAACACTTAAATAAAATTAGCCAACTATATCATTCAAATTATTTTTCCTTTCTACGCCCTGCTTCATCAAGCGTATAAACAATATTACTTTTTACAAAACTAAAGACGGGCATTTAGCACGTGAAAAAGATGGAATTGATGCCAATATAATTAAAAACGATCTTACGTTTCAAAGAAAACGTAAAAATGGTTCTGAATTTGGTCGAGCAGGAATAACTTTAAGAACTGCTTTAAGAACGTTGCTATTAAATTCGTCAGATGGTAGAGTCGCTAGTAGTCTTACAATATATAATGAATAATAGCTTTAAAAACAGTTGCCTAAAAAAGTTAAAATTGGAATAAGGTGTTCGATTGAAGCCCCAATCACTCCAGTCGATGGGATGATTTACAATCAAATCTTATTTTTTGAATAATATTTCCTTAATTATATCGCCACATTAGATTTCCAAGCATGCCTAAAATTTTGAAAATTTGAAAATTATCTCTACTAAAACGTTCAATTATACCCTCACATCATTGAGTAGTATTCTTGCCAAAAATCAAAAAAGCAACAATAATTCTATAATAATTTTTTAAAATTGATACAATTCCATTCTAAATTTAGCTATATTTGACTTTACTAAACATGAATTATTACGTTCATTATAATCAAGTCAATTAGCTGATAACATGATAATTTAGCTATAAAACAAATTCATTCAGTTCTCATGGCAACATCGTGGCACATTAGGTTATAAATTTAGAGAAATGCAGCACAGATAAGGTTTCAGCCGAATAGGTTCGAATCCTACTCTCCCCACAATATAAAGCTGCAATTAATTGCAGCTTTTTTTTTATACTAATTTTACCACGTCCTGAAATTGCAAAACACAAAAACAGGATCAATTCGGATCAATCCCAAAACCTGTGGAGCGACAAGAATTAGGCATAAAAATTTGTTAGTCTAAAAAGGGATCAAGTCTAAATGTTGTGGGGAAATATTAAATTTAGATATTTGCATTTTAAAATTTAATACAAATGCAAGATTCTTTTGTTGAACTTCTCAAGTTATTGTTACCAGAAATTATAGTTGAATACTTTGAACTTACTTCTTATAAAAAAGGAGAAGATATTCTTCATCTTTATTTAAAAGAGATTAATTCAATTCCAAAAGAATATCGTCAATATAAATTAAGCTCCAAGGGATTCTTTGATGAGATAACTATTCAAGATTTTCCTATTCGTGGACATCAAGTTTATCTATATATCACCCGCAGAAGATGGCTTAACGAAGATAGTGGACAAGTTGTATTTAGGGATTGGAATTTAGTAACTGACGAAACTCGGGTAACACAGGAGTTCGCGTCTTTTTTAAAAGAAATCAATAGATTCCAAGCCTAATGATTGCAAAGCTATAGCCTCTTTCTATGGTGTTAGCGGTAAAAATCTACAACATCAATACAAAGATTTCTTAAGTGATTTTAAAATCTGGAATCAAAAACCACACGCAAAAGAATGGCTTATTTTTCCTAAAAACATTGGAAAACGATTATCAATAGACGAAACCTCCTTATCTAATGACGAACTCTATACTGTTTTGACGAACAAAGCAGCAAAAGGTAGAAAAGGAACCATCGTTGCAATGGTTGCTGGAACTAAAGCTGAAACGGTAATCGCTATCATTGAAAAAATCCCTCTTAAACAACGAAATCTAGTCACCGAGATAACCCTTGATATGGCGGGAAATATGGGGCTCATTGCCAAGAAATCCTTTCCTAATGCAACTCGCGTCATCGACCGGTTTCACGTTCAAAAATTGGCTACAGAAGCTTTACAGGAAATAAGAATTAAATACCGTTGGCAAGCTATAGACCAAGAAAATCAGGCAATAGAAAAAGCGAAGAAAAACAAGAAAAGGTTTGAGCCTGAAGTATTGACTAATGCAGATACTATTAAGCAGTTACTTGCTAGAAGTAGGTATTTCTTATACAAGAATAAATCAAAATGGACGGCGAATCAATTACAACGAGCATTATTGTTGTTTGAATTATATCCCGACATAAAAGAAGCTTACAATCTATCTCAAGGATTACAGAACATTTTTGAAAACACAACTGACAAAATCATTGGTTTTGCCAGACTAGCTAAATGGCATGAAAAAGTAAATCAATCAGGATTTAAGTCTTTCAATACAATATCTCGAACCATAATCAATCATTATCACAACATATTGAACTATTTTGATAATAGAAGTACTAATGCATCAGCAGAATCCTTTAACGCCAAAATAAAAGCTTTTAGATCTCAGTTTAGAGGTGTTAGAAACATTGAGTTTTTCCTTTTTAGGCTAACTAATATTTATGCCTAATTCTTGTCGCTCCACAGGTTTTGGGATTGATCCTTAAAAAGCTAACACTATTAAAAAAAAAAAACAGTTCATATTATACCTTTCTCATCACAAAAAAATAAAACCTAATTATTTTCCATAAAAAAAACCGATACTAAATTAGTATCGGTTTTTAAGTGAAGGCAGAAGGATTCGAACCTTCGACCGCCTGCTTAGAAGGCAGGTGTCTTTTTTATTCTTTTGTTTTCCTTTTATTTACTTTGCTGATTTTTAACTAATTATGTGTGAATAAAATTTCTTTTTGTTGATTATTTTATACTTTTGTGATTCAAATGTTCGTCAAATGTTCGTCAAAATATTTAAAATATGATTTCAGTAAAATTTACAATAAAGAAAACCCCTAACAAAGATGGTAAACATTCTATCGTTTTAGTTTTAATTAAAAACAGGCAAAATACCTCTATGGCAACTAGTTATTCATGTGAGTACGAAGCATGGAGTTTTGATACCAATACGCTTAAGACCAATAAAAAAGGTCAAGAGCTGAAAAGGATTGTTGAAATAAATAATTTCATAAATAAGACAAATCTGAAAATTGAAGACTTTATAAGAGAGAAACGCCGTTTGAATGATGATTTTACAATTAAAGACATCGCGAATGAAATAAAAGCAGATGATGTTACCAAAGCACCGGCATTAGATTATTATAAATTTCATCAAGAAATTACAGATGAGTTTCTGAATTCTAATAAAATTGGAACTGCAAAAATCTATAAAGAAACTCTGAGTTCCCTCAAAAAATTCTATATAAAGCCGGAATTGAAATTTCAAGATTTAAATTTTGAGTTCTTAGAGAAATATGATTCTTTTTTAAGAAATAACAATGGTACTGATAGCGGAATAAGCATCAAAATGCGAACGATTAGAGCAGTATTTAATAATGCTAAAAAAAGAGAAATAATCTCTCCCAAAACCTACCCTTTCACGCACTATAAAATATCAGCTTTAAAGAAAGAAGCTAAACGAGAATATTTGACTGATGAAGAGTTACAAAAACTGATTACTGAAGATTTTAGCGCCAATAAAAATCATCAATTTGCAAAAGACATGTACCTATTCAGTTTTTACTGTAGAGGAATGAATTTTATTGACTTATTGAAATTAGCCAATTCAAATTTATACAATGAAAGACTATCCTATATAAGAACTAAAACGGGAGTACATCTGGATTTTAAGCTGCGTGATCACTCGCTCGAGATATTAAAAGTGTACAACCAAAAATCCATGAATTCTTATCTATTTCCTATTTTATTAAGTAAAAATATGACCATAAAACAGATTAAATACCGTAGTCATAAATTACTTGGACAAATTAATCCTGCTCTAAAAGAAATGATGGAAGTTTTAAAAATTAGTAAGCATATCACATTTTATACTGCTCGACATACATTTGCTACGTTTTTAAAATTTGAAAACATTCCTATCGATGTGATTAGCGAAATGTTAGGACATACTGATATTAGAACCACTCAAGCTTATTTAAACAAGCTACCAAATAAAAAACTAGACCAAATCATTGATGATGTATTCGAAAATTCAAAATATTTCTAATAAAAACATTCATGTCTTTAGTACGAAAATTATTTGCTCAAACATTATCTTAAAGTCTGTGTTTTTAAGATAAATCTGTTCTTTTACTCAACAGTATTTGAATTAAAGATTTCATTATAGTTGTCTTCGATATCTTTAATTTCAGTTGCTGTTAATACTGAGAATTCCTTTTTTAAGGCACGTTTTGATAACTTTCCTTCATTTTGTTCTAAAAAACGAACCAATAGAGCTACTATATTATCAGGCATCTCGTAGATATTATCAAGGTGCTTTTTAAATACATCATATTTTTGCAGATAAATGACTTCTTGCGGAATGATACGTTCTATTGTGTCTTCAACGCAATCATATAAGAATTCTGCTTGCTTAGTAGCATCAAAATAGCGGTAAAAATCGATCGTATCATTGAGTACTTGTACATTATGATCTTGCGTTTCCTTCCACTGTATATGATTTAGTAGGGGATGTGAATACAACTCCAATGTTTTTCTATAATCTTCAATATGGTCTAAGATTGAAGCCGATATAGGGAATATTACACCTTGTTTTGTAAATTCTTTTGTTGCTAAAATATGATGGATAATGTAGCGGTGTAAACGACCATTCCCATCTACAAATGGATGAATAAATACAAATCCGAATGCTATAGTAGCTGCTGCTAAAACAGCATCGTATGCAGGATCTTGCATAAGTATATTCCCTGCAAGTAATCCAGAAACAAGCTTTTCCAAATCTTTGGCATTAGCTGAAATATGATCAGGAATAGGTTCTCCAGTAATTCTATCGTGTTCTCCAATAAAACCTCCTTCTTTTCGCAGTCCCATTTCCATGAATCTACTGTTTTCTATTACTATTTGTTGTAATCGTATTAATTCCTCAATACTCAATTGTTTTCCTCCCGCTTGTCCTATGGCTTTTCCCCAACGCATAGCTCTTGTATTTCCAGGATTCTCATTTTCTATGGTAAACGAAGCTTTAGAATCTTTTAATAACAAAAAAGAGGAAGCTCTTTGTAATACATCCTTATGAATATTACTTAAATATCCCTTAGTTTTAGCTGAAATAGTAGCCTTAATTTTTGCTTCTAATTTTTCTGTTTTGAAAATTAACGGACAAAAATCAACTGTTCCAGGAAGATTGTTTATGATTCGATGGCGACCTGATTTTATAGACGTAGTAATTCCAAACTGTATTTTTTCGTCTAGTAATGGAGTGTATTTTATTTTAGTGTTAGCATCATTTAATGGTAAGTTTGATTGCATTAAAAACTCATACAAGAACCAAATTTTCCTAACATAGATACTTGTAGGTTCATTTATTATCCAGTCAATTATTGTTTTTTGTTCTATTTTTTGAAATAATCTTTTAAAGAACAGTAAACTGACTCCTTCATGTTTTAACGCAAATAGTATTTGTTTATAGGGAGTTTCTTCTGGCTGATAGATTGCGGGAAAAACTTTCCAACCTTCACTATTCTTTTTTTTATTATTGTTTGAAACAAGTACAAAAATGTCAGGATAAGGCATATCTAATTCATAATAAGATATAAGAGCTGTATATCCTACAATTTTACCTGTTATTGGCATTGTTTTTTCTTGAAAAACAGACGATGTTATCGAAATATTGACGCTATTCATTTAATTGTAATAAAATTGAACGGGTTTGAAGTTTTAAAAGTACAATTAATTTAAATAAAAACACACGCAAGAGAATAAAAATACACGCAAAAACAATTTTACAACCAAAAACGAACGCTGTTTTTGGTTGTAAAAAAATTAAAGCTGCTTATGTATAAATAATATTCTAAAAAGTATAAATAAAAAAAGCTAATTATTCTCCGCAAAAAATGCGGTGATTAAATTGTTTATTCACCGCATTTTTTAAAGTTTAATTTTGATAGAAATAATTATAGAATTTAAATTCGAAATATTTTCACCAATACTTTATTTATAATTTCGTGAACCCTCTTGTTTTATAGGGGTCAAAACATTTTTTTGTGATTAATTTCTAATTAGAAACATGCTTCCTAAATGCTTTTATAATTTGAAAAATCATAATCGCAAGAAATATACGGTGAAATAAATCGATGGCATATATCCAATCTGTTTGAATAATTTCACCATAAGTTAAATCTGTTCTTCTTGCAGGATTAAACAAATTCCAAAAAGTTGCCCATTTAGAGTTAATGACATTAAATGTGTTAGATATATCACTTTGATTACATGAAAATGAAAATAAAATTTCATCTGATATTCCTGCTAAAATTAGTATGTAAATAAACAGTGTACTAAAAAACACTATTAATACAGGCTTAACCCAGTTAAGACCAAAATCATTAAAGCTACTAAATGACATAATTGTTTTATCACCAACTCTATAGTTTTTAGATTGCTTTAATTCATTTCTATAACATTCCATTTCTCTTGCTTGAAAAAAAAGACTATCAATTTGATTTCCACTGTTTTTTAAAGCTTGTTTTAATTGTCTATAGATTTCTCTTTTTCTCCTAAATCTCTCTTCCTCAGTTTGTTCAGCAATTTCAATTTCAAGAGATTTATCTTCAAACCATTTATTAGTAGTGAGCTTAATTTTATCTAAAGTAACATTGTCAAATCGTAACTTAATAAAAGTATCAAAAGAAAACTCATTGAATTTTGTAGCTCCTAAATCACAATCGTGTAAGTTTAAGGTAGAATCACCGTACCCTTTACATTTATCAAAGCTAATGTCAGAATAATTTGTAAAAGCATTTATTACAATAAATCGAAATGACATTCTTTTAAATAATAGTTTTAAATTTTGATTGACTCCCGTTATATATGTATTATCTATTTCCCAGCCTTCAAATTTTAAAACACCATTTAATTCGGGATTAATTATAATATCTAAATTTTCTAGTTTTCCCCCTAATCCATTAAAATCAAAGCCTCCTATGAATTTTGCTTCAGAAATATATAATTTATTCAAATAGGTTTCTAAACTGTTCCCTGATAAATCTCTATTTTCTAACTCCGCTTTCTTTTCAAAAGTATCACCTATAATTGCTAATTTTTTAATTCTACACGCCTCAAACTTACATGTATCTTTAAATGTATTATAATTAAATACAATACTGAATTTACATTCTATGTTCCAAAATAATATTGAATTATGAAATACATTTGATACTAAAGAAATATCACCATCCAATGATTCAACCTTAGAAAGCTGATTAAATATAGAATGATTTAAATGTAAATCAATGCTTGATTTAGTAACATCTAAGTAATTAATTGTAGAATTACGAATGTTAAATCCTCCATTCGTAATTATAGTTTTACGAATATTAATTTTATTAATAATAGAATTGTCTTTTATTACAACACTTCTAGCAAACACACATTTATTTTCAAATGCGATAAATTCTGCTTCACAATTAATAAATGATAAGCTCTGACTATCTTTATTATATGAGCTATTATAATTGATAGATTTTACATTATGAAAGACAATACCTTTTTCAAATTTACAGTTTTCGAATACGAAACCGGAATTTATTTCAACATCTCTAACGACAACCTTTTCTTTAAATATTATTTTTTTTATTATTCGATGTTGCCAATTTATAACGGATTGATCTAGAATAACTTCATAATCAGTAATAATATCTTTATCTAATACGTCATTATCTCTTAACTGTTTGTAAAATTCTTGTATAGGGTAGAGTATTGACATATTAATTTTTATTTAATTGATTTATACTACAAACTTGGCTCCTCAACATAATTACCCCATCCTTCAGGAATAATTTTTTCTTCTTTCATCCAAAATAATTTCTTATAGAAATCTTTGGCTAAATCGCTTTTGCGAGAACTCCAAGCCATAAAGTCATTGAAAAGCAACTCATCTGTCACCAATTCTTTTTTGATTAATCGATTATTCCAAACGGCAAATATTGTTGCTACAATTTCACATTCACTCCAGCTCAAAGGTCTCATCTTCATTAAAAAAGCATTAATTTTAAGTGATTCATCTGAGAAGTTTTCTAAAAAGAATCCGTTAATTTCAGATGAAGCTGAACGAGGAGTATAGGTAACTCGATGATTGTCTGATTTATCTTGTTCTACTTTAAAGAAATTCATTCTATTAAAATCTTGTTCTATTTGCTTTATTAATTGATAATCATAAGGTCCTGCTGCTTTTTTAACATACTTAGATTCAAAATCAATTTTACAAAAATATTCTACTAAGAATAATAATTTTTGGAATTTTACACGACCAAAATCTCGAGTGTTACAAATGTTTACAATATGAGCTGCTAAGATTGTTTTTAGAGGATTTGGTAGTTTTCTTGTAGCTATTGTAATAATCTTAGTTTCCTCTTTTGGCTGCAACGCCTCTCTCAAAACCTGTTGCAACAACATTTCGTTATACCCTTGACTTTCCTTGATGCTTTGCTCTAAACCATCACAAAACGCCATTAACTCTTCTAACTTGGTTACGATTTGTTCTTGCTCGTGGAGTGGTGGGAGTGGGAATAAAGCCATCTGTCCATCATTTGTTCCTAATCTGGGCATTTTCATTCCTTTGGTAACACTATTAACATAAATCAGGAAATCACTTCGTTTTAGAGCAAATTTTGTAAAGTATGGATTTAGATTTCCATATAATTTTAACGGCAATATCTCTGTTGTACATACTCCATCTTCATCTGCTACAATTACTTTATCCAAATATGGACGAAGTTTTGAGTATAGAACTTGACCTTTTTTAAAAATACTTTTTGTACTCAGAGAATTTCTTTCATTAAACCTTATTTTATTTAACAAAGTAGAAGTTTCTTTTTCAATATCTTCTAAATCTAAAACCCAAGTATTTTCATTTAAATCTTTTGGCTCAGATTTAGGACTGCTTCCATAATTACAAATTTCCCCCAACCTACACCAAACCCAATGTTCAGGAATTTCAAAAGGAATTTCTTCTGCTGAAATAACTGGTAAAGGTTTTTCTTTTTTAAGTTTTTTCTCGGCAATGAGTTGTGCTTTCTCGGCTTTTATTTTAGCTAGTAGTTGTTGTCCTGTTTGTTGCGTTTCGACTCCGCTTGACCTGACAGCCGTAACTAATTTTCCTTGCATCGCTTCACGCAAAAAAGCCTGACGCAATTGTTTGATTAGGTCGAGTTGGTGGGTTAGCTCGGTTACTGTTTTTTTAGAGTTAATAAATAAACTTTCTACCTCATTAATCTTTTCGAATAAAGAATTTAAGTTTTTAGATTTTTCAATATTTTTAAATGAGCTAACAAATGTGTTTTGTTCTTCAAAACTTATTTTTGGTATTTTAAGTGTTTTAAGTTTTTCAGCATTTACATTTGGCATTGCTGAACCAGATTTCATTTCAACTATTTGACTCCAAAACGCATAAGAGTTTAAATATAAATTGATGAATTCTAAATTCACGTCTTTTTTAAGTCGTAAACGAATTAAGTAGCTTGCAAAAATGGCATTATCAGGAGCGGAATTAACAATAAAACTTTTTCCTGTTGTTCCTCCTGTTCGTGCGATTAAAATATCATTATCTTTCAATAGATATTTAGCTTCCGCATCACAATCACAAAAGGGAACAGTTTTCCAATCAACTTTACCACTATTAATATCAGTAATTCTAACTAGTTGATGCGTACCAATCTCAGAAGCTGATGCTGTATAACCATATTGAGTGCTCTCTAAATAATGAATCAAAGAAGTTTCTTCAAATTCTTGAAATAGATAAGAAAATAACACAGTGTTTTTGATCTGTTTTAAAATTTCTTTATCAGTGTTTATAAATGATAATGGCATGTATTTTATTTCGACACTCATTACTTCACTGCTTCTTTAAGTTGTTCTAATAATAAATTACTCTTTTCAAAAGAAGTATGTAGCATTTCCATCAGTTCACTGCTGTTGTATTCATGGGCTTCTTCAGCTTTGGTTGGGTTTTTTATGTCAAGGTCGAAATTGCGGTCTATGATGGTTTTTATATCTACTTTCCAAGCAATGTCAGACTCCTTGCGGTTTGTCCACCAGGTTTTTATTGGGTCAAATTCTTTGGCTTGTATGGGTCTGGTTTTGTTGTAGGCTTTTTGTCCTTCGGGTAGTTTGTGTTCGTAATACCAAACCTCCTTAGTAGGCGTGCCTTTGGTAAAAAACAACAAATTGGTCGCTACGGTTGCATACGGTTGGAACACGGAATTAGGCAAGCGTATAATGGTGTGTAGGTTGCAATCTTCTAAGAGTTTTTGGCGCACGCGTTGTTTTACACCATCGCCCGTGAGTGAACCATCAGGCAATACAATACCGGCACGCCCTTTATCTTTTAATAAGTGGATCATTAAAATAAGGAACAAGTCGGCACTTTCTTTGGTTCTAAAGTTTTGAGGGAAATTAGTTTCATTACCATTGGCAACAATACCGCCAAAAGGAGGGTTGGCCAAAATAGCATGTACACGATCTTTTTCGGTATAACTGCTTAAGGGTTGGTCTAATGAATCGCGATAGGTAATATTAGGCACTTCAATGTCATGTAGAATCAAATTGGTAGTAGCCAATAAATAAGGCAAAGGTTTGTATTCCCAACCAATGATGTTTTTGGCAATGCTTTGGCGTTCTTCAATGCTGTTGGCTTGTTGTTTTAAATGTTCGATGGCAGTAGTCAAATAACCACCCGTTCCACAAGAAGGATCTAATATTTTTTCGCCCAGTTGTGGGTTGATCATTTCGGTAATAAACGATGTAATGGCACGAGGGGTATAGAACTCTCCACTGTTTCCTGCACTTTGCAAGCCTTTCAGGATGCTTTCGTACAATTCACCAAAAGCCTGACGGTCTTTGGCTACGTTAAAGTCCATTTCGTTCAGCTTGTTCAACACCTTACGAATGTTGATACCGCTTTTCATATAGTTATTGTTTCCTTCAAAAACCTCACGTACGATAAGCGCGCGACGGTTGCCTGTGCTCACATCAATGTTACGCAAGGCAGGAAACAATTGTCGGTCTACAAATTCTAGTAATTCATCGCCCGTCATTCCTTCATCATCACCCGCCCAATTGTCTTTTTCGTTTACCCAATGAAACAAATCAGGAATAGGAGAAACATAATTGTCATCGAGTAACTCGAGTTCTTTGTCTTTATCTGAGAAAATTTTAAGGAAAAGCATCCAACCGAGTTGTTCTATTCGTTGTGCATCACCGTTTAGACCATTGTCTTGTCGCATGATGTTTTGTATGCTTTTGAGTATTGATGAAATGTTTGACATTGTTTTATTTTATATCGTAGTGTAATTTTAATTGATCTATAACCCTTTTATGATTCGTTTTTAAAGTTTCTAAAGTCCATTCTTTACTTTGAATCATTTTCAATGAATTAGGGAATACATCCATTTTTGTATCAAAATATTTTTTCTTCTTAGCTTCATAATCTAAATTGCTTAAAGAAGAGTTTTTAACTCGGCTTATCAAAACTAAGTTCCCAAGACGATTTAACCATTCATTTTTCTGGTCAACAGTAAAGTCCTTATTCCATTGGCTATTTAGTGCTGGATTTTGAGGTAAAACGTGTTCTATACTGATCTTTGACGGAGTATTCCACTTCTGTGTATTTCCACTATTTAAATAGTCTAATTTAAGAAGAATATATCTTGCAAATTTTCTTTTGTAAATTTGTCCAGTCTGAATTTCATTTAAAAAAGCTATTTGATTAAAATTAAAAATATCAGAACTTAACAAAGCACTTATCTTATCCTCAGGTAAGATGTTAGAGTTGTTTTTAACAGCTTCAATTTCCTTTATAATATTGTTCATTGATTCAATTCTATACGTAGGAGATTCACCAGCTATAAGATCCGCAGAGAATTTATTATCAAGTTTTTTTAGAAATTTAAATATTTCACTATCACCGAAACTTTCTCTAAAGCATAATACTGGTGGTATCCATATATCGGCAATGCTATTATCCTGAAGTAGCGCAATCAAGTTTTCAAATTCAAAAGTAGAACCAATTGAAGAATTAGCGTTATTGAACAGAAAATCGTAGTGCCTCTTGTATTTTTTTATATATTCAAATGTGTCTACTCCCTTTGTTAAAAGAGGCTTTTTTGGAATTGACTGTTTTGTTTCTCGAATGTATTCTTTAGGGAAATAAATGTTTTGCTCAAACTCTTTTAATAAACTTAATCGAGCCTTGTCTTTGACTAATATAGTTCTTATGTAAGATAAAAATTGATCAAAATCTTCTTGTAATTCACCTTCTAATTCTTCCCAAAAAACGGCGTAATTTTTTCTTTTAGCGTCATCATCTACAAATTTAAGATTTTCCGCTTTTAATATATCACTATTTCTTAGTTTAACACCTCTGTCATTAAGTACAGTAAATAACCTGAATGCATCGTCTAATTCTTGACTTGAGACAAAAATCAACAATACATTATTCATTAAATGAATAAAGAAATCCTCAACATTTACGGCTTGATTTTTTAGAAACCATTCTCGCATGGTTATTATGGCCTTAGCCATATTTTTTATATTGATGTCAAGTCCATTTGCAATTAAAGATAATAGTTGCTCTTTTCTCAATGTGCTACCATCAATCTTGATGTATTCTTCTGCAAAATCTTTTACTTCATCACGGATGTCAAAAGTTAAACGCATTCGTTCAGGAATACCTTTAAATTTATTTTCTTTTTGAAATATGGCGTCTCTACATGTTTTTTTCAAATCTTCATCCTCGGATAAATCTCTAATTATAGCCATTAACATATAAAGAGTGGTAAGTCTTTGTTGACCATCTAATAATTCATTATCTCGATATTGTTTATTTTCGGATAATTTGCTGTGAAACACTATTGATCCAAGGAAATACTCTGAATCTTGAGTAAATTGTTGCGCACTAGCAATATCTTCAAGTAATGCAATAACTTGATCATCTTCCCAAACATAAGGTCTTTGATATTCAGGAATTTTGTACCACATTTCGTGATTGTTGTAATTGCCAAAAACATTCTGGATGAACATTTTTCCGCTTTCAATTTGTTTTAATGGTGAAATCATTTTTATTTTTCTATGTAATTTAGTTACTAGTATTTTTTATACTAATTAAAATATGTTTTTCTATTAGGATTTATTTTTCCTTGCGTAAAGTATTCTTTATTTTTCCAAATTCTTTTTCGTCGTAATGACTAGCAATATAAAAAGTATCGTATTTTTTACTATGCCAATTGTCTTTTTTATATTCAAAAAGGTAAGTTGTTTTATCTGTGTGCGGGATCGCATGATCGATTACAATTTTCAAGAGGTCTTTGGACTTGAAGTCGAGTACGGTATCAAAAGCATCTTTTTGGTTCAGACGGATTTTAAGTATCTCCTTGTTTTTAGCAAAATCAGGATTTAAAATAAAGTTTGGCAACATTACTTCTCCCATAACCATTAGGTTTTTTTCTTTATTAAAACGATACCAAACCCAATAGTGCTTCAATTGATTTACAGAAGTGGCAGCACAAGAACAAAATTGTATTTTATCTGAAATGAGACACATACTAAGCTTGTTTATACAGTTCGTTTTCTAATTCTTTTATAGCTTCTAGGTATTTCGTTTTATCACCGAAGATACCGTTTATAATTTCAGAAATAGAACCAAAAGTATCAAAAGGTTTAACTCTCAATACGTCCATGCTTTCAATATTTTCTATACCTTCATCGGCATATTTATCCAATAAGGTTTCCAAAACTTTTCTGGCTTGATCGCCATATTTGGTAAAGTAATTACGCTTCTTTACATTTTCGGCTCTGTCTTTTCGTGATAAAGGCGGTTGATCATAAGCAACGTGACAAATCAAATCAAACAAATCTACAGGCTTGTCTACGGCTGCATAAAGTGCTTCGACCATAACGCCTTGTTCTTGTAGTTCTTTGATAATAGCTTCTTTTTTATCGGCTTTATTCCAAGTGATTAAGAAATCATCTAGCGAAGCATATTTACCATTTATAATTCCTTTAGTGTGGTCTTGTAGACTAATTGTGATTGGCTTTCCATTAGAATCAAAAAACAATTCCCTACTCACTAAAACTGAAACATCTACACCATTAATATATTGTTTTGGTCTGGCTTTGTATTCAGGATTTGGTTCGTTTAAAGGAACTCTAATTTCAGGTTTTGCAATTACAATTTCTTCTCCAGTTTCATCATCTATTATTGGAGTTTCATCTTCAAACTCTTCATCAATTATAGTTGTTAAATCTGTTTCTTCAGTAATGGGTTTTACGCGCAAAGGATCACCATCAAAAGCGGGGTCGGCAAAATTATCAGTAGCATTTCTAAAATCTAAAATGGTAAAATAAAGTTTGTCAAATTCTTCGTTAATTCTCGTTCCTCGTCCCACAATTTGTTTGAACTTCGTCATCGAATTGATATTGGCATCCAAAACAATTACTTTGCAAGTTTGCGCATCAACACCTGTTGTCATCAGTTCAGAAGTAGTTGCAATAACAGGATATTTTTCTTCGGGATTGATAAAGTTGTCTAGTTCTCGTTTGCCTTCTTCGTTATCCCCAGTAATTTGCATCACGTATTTGTAATTTTCAGCAACCAAATCCGCATTGTGTTTTGCAATCGCATTTCGCATACGTTCGGCATGATCAATGTCTACACAGAAAATGATTGTTTTAGCAAAACGATCTAATCCTTTGAGGTATTCGGTTACTTTTTGGGCAATTATATCTGTGCGTTCGTCAATAACTAGTTTTCTATCGAAATCCTTACGGTTATAGATGCGATCTTCAATTTCATTACCTTCTTTATCAGTTTTGCCTAGTTGTGGTCTGTAGCCTTCTGTATCTACATTTAGAGCCACACGAATAACTTTGTAGGGTGCCAAAAATCCGTCGTCAATACCCTGTTTTAAAGAGTAGGTGTAAACGGGTTCTCCAAAATATTCGGTATTACTGGTTTCTTTGGTTTCTCTAGGAGTAGCGGTCAAACCAATATGAGTTGCTTGATTGAAAATACGTTAATATTTCTCTCCAAGCACTATCCTCATTCGCACTTCCACGATGGCACTCGTCTATGATTATTAAGTCAAAAAAGTCTGGAGAAAAATCTTTGTAGGCATCTTCAATCCCTGGTTCATTGTTGGTAAGGCCCTGGTATAACCCTAAAAACACTTCATACGCTTTATCAGCAGTATCAATACCTCTTTTTTTATTACTAACGAGTTCGTCTTTTCCTTGTCCATTTGTGATGACCTTCTTTTTTATAATGGTCATTTTATCTTTGAAATGCTTAAAATCGCCTTTTCGCGTTTGGTCAACAAGAGCCGTACGATCCGCCAAAAATAGAATTCTCTTTTTAGTTCTCGATTTCCATAAACGATAAATAATTTGGAAGGCCGTATAGGTTTTACCTGTACCGGTAGCCATAACTAGAATGATTCGGTTTTGCCCGTTAGCAATAGCTTCAACCGTCCTGTTTACTGCAATTTGTTGATAATATCTTGGTTTTCGTCCTGTACCATCAGAAAAGTATTTTTGTAAAGCTATTTTTTCGCCAGTAGGCGTGGCAATATTTTTATACTTTTTATATTTCTTCCATAAAGCTTCGGGTGAAGGAAATTCGTCAAGTTGAAGTTCTATTTCAATCGATGCATCAGTGGCTGTTCGATCATGGAATAAAAATCCATCACCATTGCTGCTAAACACGCACGGTATATCTAATATTTGAGCATATCCCAAGGCTTGTTGAATTCCTGAGCGAATGGAATGTTTGTTGTCTTTGGCTTCAATAACTGCCACGGGATTGTCTTGATAATAAAGAATGTAATCTGCTCTTTTGCGATCGCCTCTAGCGGTAAGTTTACCTCTTACATATATTTTACCGTCTGTAAAAGCAACTTCTTCAAGTACTTGCTTATTCAAATCCCAACCTGCATTTTTTAAAGCAGGGGATATAAATTTAGAACAAATGTCTCTTTCGGAGAAGGATTTTTTATTAATCATATTAAAAAAAACTGATTGTTATTTTTGCTAAGATAAATAAAAAAGGAAAGTTAAGTAGTACGTAAAACCGTAAAACAATAAAAAAAATCATACTTATATTTTCTGTTGATTTCTTTTATTGTATTTTACTCGTGTTTTAGGATGTTGTTGGATTTGCTTTGAAATAATCAATGTCTTCAGAAAAGTTATTCCATAAAATTCTCGAGCTCTTTTTAAAAGCTCAAAAGAATTTTTTGGAAATAACTTTTAAGGGATGATTTTAATTGTAAAATTAATTGAGAATTAAAAGAGTTAAAGAAGATCGCTCAACCAGTTACATTTTGTAGATTTGCCAAACAAACAAGCGTAAGCTGTCGAAATTGGTTACAGAAAACTCGGAATCTTCTAAAAAACCCAAACTTCGTCAGACTTACGCCCGTGCCTTATATGGGCGTGGGCTAGGTCTTTCTGGGTTTTGGGATTCCGAGTTCCTCTGTAACAGTTTGATATTAGACTCGCGCCTTTTTTTTAAACTTCAAATAAGGCATTATGGGAAACAAAGAATTTTACAGTCCAATTAAATCATTACTAAATTTAATTTTAACTGGTGGAAAGAAAATAAATAATAATAAAACTTTAATTACGGTATGTCAGGAATTTTTAGACTCAGCAAGTTTCAATAACAGCGACGATTACAACTTATATTATTTAAATTGCATAGAAGTTTTTTTAAACAACTGTAACAATGAAGAACGAGTTAATTTAGTTAAAGTATTTTATGAAAATGATGATCTAGTAACCGGAGTTTTATTAATTAATACACTAGTTACAAACTCAAAATCGATAAAACAAAATGATTTTTCAGATACCATAAATTCTATGCTAGCTAAATTTGTTGCCAATGGAGAAGTAGATGACATACTTAGTTTGTCATTATATTTTTATATAGAAAGAGTTTCCAAACTTACTATTGTAAATGGCGAGGTATCAAGAAGTGATTATGAGCAAACTATAAAATTTCACTCTATGAAAAGGGATTTAAATGACCTTCTTAATTTTTAAAACCTGTTATAAGAAACCATAAAAAGCCAATTATTTGGTGGCTATTTATGGTTTAAATCTTAGTTTATTTTTACTTTACTTTAAAATAGTATTCAACAAGGTCTTCACTAACTTTAAAATCAATTGAAATTATTTTATAGAATTTTTATTTTGCAACTATGCGAGAAATTGCTTTATTGCATCGTTGACAAGGAACTTCATACTTGTTTCATTTTGCAAAGCCTTCATTTTTAATTTTTTAAGCAACTCTTTTTCTATATAAAAAGAGAATTGTACTTCATCGACTTCTTTGTTTAGAATGGGCACAATCTTTTGAATTACTTTTTTTTGATTACTCGATTTAGCCTTATTAATGAGCTCATTGATGTTTTGATTTTCCATAATTATAGATTTGTATTTTTATAGATTTATAGATTTGTATTTTTATAGAATTATATTAATTTCAGTAAAATTTCTTTTGTGAGTTGGTCTATTTGTCTTTGTGCATTTTGATCTTTAGTCACCCCTTTTAATAAAACAGATCTGGTATAAGATACTAAATCACTAATGTGTGTATTGGCAATTTTTACATTATACTCCTCTAAACCAATTAAAATATCTAGGGTTAATGTAGTATTGGCTTTGATCATGTTAAAAACGATCAATGTATCGGTTGTTCTTTTTGTTAATTCAATCATTTCTAGCGTATTTTTTATTGCAAGTAAATCAAGAATTCCAGCCTTGGTAGGTACAATGATTAAATCTGCTATTGAAATCAATTTGGGCAATTGGTTTGATAAATAGGGAGGAGTATCAATAAAAATAAAATCATATTCTAACTCTGAAATTTTCTCTATTTCTCCTTCGTATGGAATAATTTCAAAATCACTAACCAATTCTTTTAGTTGGCTCAAACTACCTTGTAAATCAAAGTCTAAAACAGCTACTTTCGATCCATTGGAAATGTTCTGGGCAAGGTTGAAAGCAAGAGTGCTTTTTCCAACTCCTCCTTTTTGATGGGTAATTAAAATTATTTTAGGCATAGTTTACATTTTTAGTTTCGTAGAGTGTCGTTGATTTTTATTTGCTGATTCAATAGTAGCTTGAGTACTCTCGAGTCGTTTATTTAGTTCAAATTTTTCTTGAAGACTGCCATTTTTTAGAATATTTTGAATTTGGAATTTTTCGAGCTCTTTTCTTTTATATTGAAAATGAGCATCAAAAGTATTTTCATTTAGATTAATCCATTTCACCCTATCAAAACCTACTTGATAATCATTGTCTGCAATAGTTCTGTTGGTATTTTTTTCATTACAGGTAGGGCTAAGTTTAAGTCGTTGGCTTTTATCTTTTCTAGATACAATGAAATGCAAATGTGAATTCAATCCTTTCTTATATTGACCCGCCACTTCTGTACCATTAATAACATCGTGATCGGTTCCTTTGAATTTTCGGAAGTGTTCTATTTTTGCAAAATAAACTAAATCACTTCCAGTATTAATCCCCTTTTGTTGACGATTAAAGTTCAAAGCATAATTATCCATTACTTTACGTCCATACTCTCTTATCAGAGTATTAAATTGCTCTAATTCGAGTAAGTTTAAATCCCAAACATTTATAATATCACTTTTACCGGTTGCTAAATAAGCAATATGACTTAATTCATTAGGACTAAAGCTTATAGTTGGCGCAAAATATTTAGCGTCATTAGCACCTAATTTGCGCTTATTATTATCGATCATGCTAATCACTTCTACTGTAGTTATATTTACTTCTGAAGCAGTGAAAAAACTTTGTTTTCTGCTTTCTAGCTCAAAGATCTCATTCCTTGAAGAAGCCCTACTAATGATTTTATCTAATTCTTCATTTTCTTTTTCTAAGTAAATGGCCAAATTGGAACAACTCCCTTTGTTGTCTGCTCCAAGTGAACTATGTGGTTTAGAAATAGGCATTACGAAAAAAGAGATTTAATTTTATCCACTGTACCCGATTTGTTTTTATCATCTAATAATTGACAAATATGTATAATCGCTTGCCTGTTCTTTTGTAATTCAGTAACTATCATTTTAGTCTTTTCTGCATCAGACTGATTTATTATATTCAAATTCTCTAAATGATTTTTTTTTAATTCAGCAGTTCGTTCTGCATGTTGACTCAATATTTTATTTATTGAGCTAATTAGTTTTGTTGTTGCTTCTTTCTGATCATTTTGGTAATTAAAAACATCTTGTCTTAATGGTTTTAAGATATCCCGCTCTTGGACTTTTAAAAATGAAACAATTCGTTTATCTAATGCCGAAACCATTAGAGCTGGATTTTTGTTTACAGCATCTTTAGGGTCGATACCTGTCTTCTTAAAATAATAAATCATTTCTTGAATCAGTGCGCCTAGATTCATGCGTAAACTCTCAGATAACTTTCCAAGTTCTGAATGCGCTTTTTCATCAATTATTATACTTTTCTTTGCCATATTTATATTTTTTATAATTGAAAATCAATTAATTAGCCATTATCCTATATTATATTTATAAATCATTATAACTACACATCTCTTCTTAAAGCCTTATTTTCAAGGCTTTTGCCTCGCAGAGCAAGTAGGATAGGGGTTTTTCCGCCCCTGTCCTACTTGCTACTCTTTTAGAGACAATGAGATTCTTTGCGTATAGCATTTATTGAGTCAATTTACAAGCACATAAACATTCATTTAAGTCTTTGTATTTAGAGTAAGTAGATCGTTCATCCCGTGCGTTATGGTATCGATCCGTAATCACTTTGGTATACTTATCTCCTGTGCTGTCATTATCCAAATACAGCTCAATCGTTTCATATTTATCCAGTAGATTTATATTTTTTAGTAGTAATACTGCTGAATTTAGAACCAAGTAGTCGGCTTGATTTATACTCTTTTCATCACTAACCTGAAGGAAACTCAAGTAGTCAAAGAACCCCTCAAAAATCTTTACAGTTGTACTTTGATTAGTAATCATGGTAACATCTTTTTTCCCAATACAAATTTTAGCATACTTGGAACGAAGCTCCCAACCGTCACTGTCGTTTTTAAATCCTATGGCGAAATACTTTTTTTTATTGATTGAGTAGTGAACCTCATTAATTTGTACTAAAGCATTTGAGTTCATAATCCCTCTGCTTGCTAAAAACTGTTTTAAGGCGATATGCTCAATTGGTTTTACCTCTGACACATAATTGTGATTCTCCTCCTTTTTTCTTTCGTAAGCACTTACTATTTGCTTTTGAAAAGAAAAAGGATCGAGAGTTCTCAGATACTGTAATGCTTCACTCACTGTACAACTTTTCACTTTGACTACTAGATCAATCCCATTGCACCCTCCAATTGCATTGGAAAAGCAATACCAGTAGCCTTTTTGCTTGTTTAGATGGAAAGATGCATTCTTTTCTGTTGGTGAAAATGGACTTTTAAACCATATATCATTTCCTGACTCTTTTTTGATATTTAAACCCATAGATTTTAATATAACTTCAATTGGAATTTGTTTTGCTTGTTTAATATTCATTGCATTTATGTTTATTTAATGAAGTTTACTATCTAAAAAACCCTCTTATTAAAGCGAAAACACTTCCTACCCTTCCTACACTTCCTACTTTACTGATTATTAGATATTTAAAAATAAAAAAGGCTAAAAAAGTGTAGGTTTGTGTAGGAAGGTGTAGGAAACCAAAAATTGACTTCCTACACCTTCCTACTACTTCCTACCATGTTTCCTACTACTTTTAACTATTAAAATATTAATAGTCAATATATTAACTAAGTGTAGGAGGTGTAGGAAACGATTACTGCATTAAAGGAGGGATTATTGTTCACAAATTTGCCATTCGATGGCACTGATTATTTCGTCTTGGATTAGCAACTTAGACACATCTACCTGATAACCAGAGGTTGTTCTTGCATTTTTACCTTTCTCATACTTGATACTACTTACTTCTTTTTGAAAGCAAGTGTCTTTTTTTATGAAATCTTGTAGCACAACTTTGCTTGGAGCCGTTTCTCTGTATTGCAACATCCACTGTCTCTGAATCTTGTTATAGCATGATGTAAATTGAAATGAAAGCCTATTACCGTCTAAGCGCAAATCTCTAAAAACAACAATCCGGTCGTCTTTGTTACCACGCATTGAAGCCAGAAAGCAATCCCAAAATTTAGTACCTATACTGGATGAATTTAATTTTCTTGTTTGATGGTCGGTACATTTTTCAAAATGCTTGAGCATTTCGCTATAGGTAAAAGGGAATGACACTACATCTTTGAATATTTCATACGTAGCTCCTAGAACAGCTAGATTACTAATCACTCGAGTATGCTTTACTTCAAACTGATCAATAAACTTTTCTTTAGTATGCCTGAACTTACTTTTAAAATTTAGCTCAACTAGTGAACGATTAATTAATAGAGAATCTGTAAAATGACTAACTCCCTGCTTAGTGTAATCTTTCAGTATATCATACTTTTTCGTCTCTTCAAGCGTAAAAGTCTTTGATTGGAACTCCAACCACAGTAACCTTGAGATTAATGCTTCAGATTCAGGGTATTCATTTCCTGTCAATAATGTTGAAGATAAAATGGGAACGGTATCTGTACTTACTTTGCTTTCAATAGTTCCAAACTCATAACCTCTACGATCCCAAAACCCCTTGATGGTTCCGTCTAACTTGCTATCACCTCTTTTATATTCTGAAAGATGGCAGATAATATTAGTAAATTGAGCAAATTTCCTGATTTGACCCTTTAAAGTAGAAGCACCACCCTCAAGATTTATAGCTGATTGTGGCAAACCAAAAAAGCTTTGGCAACACTCAGCCAACTGGTCTTTTCCACTAGATCCTGGACCGTATAAAAACAGAATTGGAAAGTTTCCTATTTCATTGACGATAATGTCCTGAAACATACTGCTTATCGTAAATAAAATAGCAGAGATTGCATAGTCTTTATGCACCTCCATCATCATCTGAAAATAAACATCCATAGTCACATCAGACTCAATAGATATCATCTTCTTTTGAGATAAATAAGCAGACATATTGTTTAGGTAAATCTTATTGGCAGACGGCACATAAAAAGATTTACCACCATGTGTAAATATGCCGTTTTCATCTATTGCCAAGCTGCCGCCATTTAAAAGGTTGACTTTATTATTCCACAACCAAAATTGAAACCCAATTTGATATCCCAAGCTGTCAATCTTATGACCATGACCCATTTTATCAAACAAGTAAGCCTTTAACATCTTAAAATCTAAGGCACTACCCATAAACAAGTAGTTACCTTGTCGAGCGATGCAGTTTTCAAAACCAGCCAGAGTATTAAATAAATCTGATGGTATATCAAAAATCTTTTCAAGATTGAAAACATTCTTAATTCTCAATAATTTGATGGGGAATTTTTCATCCTGAATGTGCTGCAAAATTTTGATCTCAAAATTTGATATTTCTTGAAAGTAATGAGATTCATCATCTCCTTTTTCTTTCTTTCGCCTAATAAAGATTTTGTTGTCAGACATGAAGATCTTATACTTTCGAATATCACTTTCAATATCTTTAAAATGTGCAGTTATATTTTTTGGTAAATCATCATAAAAGAATTCATCCTCTTCTACTTTTTGTTTTTTACTTGACGAGTGAGCATGAAAGCTCGTAGGTTCGTCTTTGTCGATTGCAATTTTCATTATACAATAAAAGTTTTATTGTATCTTTGTGAGATACAAATGAGTTAGAAATAAAATAAAGCACAATCTTCATAGTCGTTAGCTATGATTATTGTGTTTATTTTTTCCAAGGGTTCTCAATTGTATTTTCCTTGTTAATTGCTGGAATTTCATTACGTAATAAAAACTCCTCTAAATCAGATTTTTGGAAGTAATTTAACTTACCTAATGGAGAAAAGAATCTGATCTCTTTGCGTGCTGTAAGCTTGTATAGATATGAAGGTTTCATATTTAAGAATACTGCCGCTTCTTCGTGAGATAAAATAGACTTAACTGATAGACTTAATTTTTGAATACTATTCTCTATACTGAATAGTTTTTCTTCGATTTGTAAATTGCTCATATTTTCTTTTATTTTCGTTAAGTTTCTCATTGTGGAAACCGTAGCACAAAAGAAGAAAAAAGATAAAATATGACAGTTTGATTACATAACGTTACAAAAGATTACCAAAAATTCCATTAACTTTCACGACTTTGATTCTTAACACGGTTTCTTAAGTCAGAAATCTCTTTGATAATGAGTTTCTTACCCACAAAATTGTTACTGTCAAAGTTTTTATTGATCCACTCAATTATTTTTGTATTACTTAAATGCTCAAGTAAATAATCGCCAAATATAAAATACAAAAAATTCAGGTAGTCTACTTTCGCTAATACTACTGCAGTACCATCTAATTTTTTAAATAATACTTTCTTATTCATTTCCTCTTTTTTTAGTAATTTCATAAAATCATTGGCTTCGCAGTGAAATAGATAACTTTCTTTAATTGACTCTATTTTTTGTTTGATGATTTCATCAGGAAATGGGTTAGGCATTACATCAGCTCCCCTATAATAAATTTGCTTAGTTACTCGTACCGTAGATTTTTTTTTCAAATCTTGTAATTGAACATCATCAAAAATATTGTTCTGTTCACTATCTGTTGATGAAACATCTCCCAGTTCTCCAACTGTATCATTTTCATTAATTACAGAACTTGAATCAATTCCAATTTCTTTAATAACACTATTTGGATCTTTAGTGATTTTAGATGATTTATCAGTATTAATAGTTGATTGACCTCTACAAGAACTATCATTTTCCTCATTAGGAAACATTGCTTTTTCTTGAGAACTAATTTCAGAATCATTATAATCCATATTAATCTGCTCACTGCTAACAATATTAATTTTGACTTTCGAATCAGTACCACTATTTGCAAGATGTATTAATTTTTCCTGATGATCTGTTTTCAAAATTTCAATATTATCATTATGTATCTCTGGTTCCATTTCCTCTTTCGTAGTATCAGTAATAAAAATTTTGTTTTTGACAATTCTCTTTGGAAGAATAAATAACAGAACCATAAGAGTAAAACCAAGTAGAAAAAAAATAACTGTTAGAATAAAGTTATCTGAAGTTTTCAAATTATACATTGTATAAAAGAAAGCAACAGTAAAAAGTACTAAAAACCAAGAATTAAGAATTATAGTTTTACTTTCAGTCTTAACTTTAAATGATCTGTCTTTAAAAAACACTAATAAGTTAGCTGTGTACATCGATACATGTACTAAAAAGAAAATAAGTGTAATGACGTAAAATATATTTACTAATTGGAGATTTCCCATGATCAAGTATTTAATTTGTCAAAAATAGGAAAAAATAAGCAGAGTATGATTTACTTCATTTGCTTATAATGTTCGTCAAATGTTCGTTACAAGGCATAAAAAAAGCCCTTACATTTCTGTAAAGGCTTGATTTTCAAAGTGAAGGCAGAAGGATTCGAACCTTCGACCGCCTGCTTAGAAGGCAGGTGCTCTATCCAGCTGAGCTATGCCTCCATTTGTCTTTTAAAACTTAAATGGAAAAAGTTTCTTGTCGGGGTGGCAGGATTCGAACCTGCGGCCTCCTGCTCCCAAAGCAGGCGCGATAACCGAGCTACGCTACACCCCGTAACATAATTTTCAATAAACAAAATGTAAAGCTCTCACTTTAAAATTCTGCGGAGGGACAGGGACTCGAACCCTGGCACCGGTTACCCGATGACAGTTTAGCAAACTGCTCCATTACCACTCTGGCACCCCTCCAAGCTCAGAGAAACATGTCTCGTTTTGCGGTTGCAAATTTAAGACATCTTTACGTTTCTCACAACTTTTTTGAAGGTTTTTTTTAATGTTTTTTTATATTATTTCAAAAACTGTTCACAATCAAACATATAGACTCCCATAAAAAAATCATTTTTTTCATTTACCATATATATCATCAAATCAAAATCGGAATTTGTTTAAAAAACATTAAATTTGCTACATAAACCAACATTTTATAAGTTATGAACAAAAGAGTTGTTATCGTTTCTGCCGTTAGGACACCTATCGGAAGTTTTATGGGGGGATTATCTACCGTTTCAGCACCTAAATTAGGAGCTATTGCAATAAAAGGCGCAATGGATAGAATAAATTTAGATCCAAAGTTAGTTGATGAAGTTTACATGGGTAACGTTGTTCAAGCTGGCGTAGGCCAAGCTCCGGCACGCCAAGCTGCAGTATACGCCGGCTTACCTGATAGTGTCGCTTGTACAACAATAAATAAAGTTTGCGCTTCGGGTATGAAGTCTGTAATGTTAGCCGCTCAAGCTATTCAATGTGGCGATGCAGAGATCGTCATAGCTGGAGGTATGGAAAACATGAGCTTGATCCCACATTATATGAATTTAAGAACCGGAACAAAATTTGGACCATCAACTATGGTTGACGGCATGCAAAAAGACGGTTTAACTGATGCCTACGACAACAACGCAATGGGAGTTTGCGCTGATTTGTGCGCTTCTGAATATAAATTCTCTAGAGAAGATCAAGATAATTACGCTATTCAATCGTACACTCGATCTGCAAAAGCTTGGGAAGCTGGTAAATTTGATAACGAAATAGTTCCTGTAGCTGTTCCACAAAGAAAAGGAGACCCGATTATCATCTCTAAAGACGAAGAGTACACAAATGTAAAAATTGACCGTATTCCTACCTTAAATGCCGTTTTTAGCAAAGATGGTACCGTAACCGCAGCCAATGCTTCCACAATTAATGACGGAGCCGCAGCAATGATCTTAATGAGCGAAGAGAAAGCGATCGCTTTAGGCCTGAAACCGCTTGCTTACATCAACGGTTATGCTGATGCTGCTCAAGAACCAAAATGGTTCACGACAAGCCCAGCCAAAGCCTTACCAAAAGCACTAGATAAAGCTGGAATTAAAACTACCGATGTTGACTTTTTTGAATTTAATGAAGCTTTTGCTGTTGTAGGTCTTGCCAATGCAAAAATACTAGATCTAGACAATGATAAAGTAAACGTAAATGGTGGCGCTGTCTCACTAGGACACCCTCTTGGTTGTTCTGGAGCTAGAATCATAGTTACCCTAATTAACGTATTAGAACAAAACAATGCCAAAATAGGCGCAGCTGCTATTTGTAATGGTGGTGGTGGTGCTTCGGCGATTGTAATTGAAAGAGCTTAACTAATAAAACAATTTATGGGTTAAGCGCTGACTAGAGCAAATAACCCATAATTTTTAACGTATAAATTGACCTAAATGTTCGGAATTTGTAATCTAGCCATAATCCCCTTGCGATTTGAACCCAGCGATAGAAGCGAAATTGTTTCTCAAGTTCTGTTTGGCGAACATTTTGAAATAGTAGAACAGCTCAAACAATGGTCTCGCATCAAAATGCAGTTTGACAACTATGAAGGCTGGGTTGACTCTAAACAATACCAACTAATATCTGAAGCAAACTACAACCAACTTTCGAATGACAAAATCATTTTAAATGCGGATTTGATTGAGTACATAACAGATAAATCTAATTTATTAATCCCTATTCCCTTAGGGGCTTCACTTTCATTTTTAAGTAATACCGACATAAACACTAGCAACTTCTACTTTGAAGGAGCAAAAATAACCGGAATTAAAGAAAAAAAGGAACTAATCAATTCGGCTTATCTTTATTTGAATGCCCCTTATCTTTGGGGTGGCAAAACACCATTTGGTATTGATTGTTCAGGTTTTACTCAAATGGTTTACAAATTGAATGGCTACAAGCTTTTAAGAGACGCTTCACAACAAGCTACACAAGGAGAAGCCTTGAGTTTTATAGAAGAAAGCGAGCCTGGTGATTTAGCCTTTTTTGACAATGATGAAGGAAATATAACCCATGTAGGCATCATCATGGAAAACAACTATATCATTCACGCAAGTGGTAAAATACGTATTGACCGAATTGACCATTTAGGAATTTACAATCCCGAAATTAACAAGCATACACACAAGTTAAGAGTAATCAAAAAGATCATATAACAAAAAAAACCTATCTTCTCAGGAGGGCACTGAAAAACTACGCATATTTTGATTAACGTCGTTTTCTAGAGATTAAAAAAGCGCTTATAATAGGA
>NZ_JACRUK010000013.1 GCF_014305155.1 Flavobacterium muglaense | reverse complement strand
AGAGGTCATGAGTATCTGTGGTTATAGCTATGTTTTTTTAGACAATATTTGGTCTATACAATAAATGCGTTTGGTATAAAAATGTGCTCATGATGTTCTAATTAGTGGTTTCTATATTTTTCTAATAATGTATTTAATAGTTCTAGTTCAGGAGTTGTCAAGTTTTTTGAAAAATTATCTTCATGTTCATTGACTTTTGGGTCTAAATCGCTCAAAACATCTAGTCCTTTTTGAGTAATCAGTACCTCAATTTTACGTCGGTTTTCTGGGCAAACATTGCGGGTTACTAAATTTTTCAATAATAACTTATCAACTAGTCGAGTGGTATTACTTGTTTTGGCAATCATGCGTTCTTGAATCAAATTCATATTGGCAGGATTTCCTTTCTGACCACGTAAAATTCGTAAAACATTGTATTGTTCTCCAGACAAATCGTAAGGTTTCATTAGCTCGTTGAATTTTTCATTTTGCATATTTTGTGTGTATAAAATATTCAAAATTATTTTTTTCGAAATGGCTAATGGCACTGTGCTTTTTATTTCATCTTCAATTTTCATACCAGCGGTTCTTATTTGTTGGTACAAATGTAACACTTTTTTTATTTGTATATACAAGTGTTAGTTATTGTTTTGTTAAAATAATTATTTAGGATGATCTGTTTATGACGGAGGGGAAGGAGTAAAGTAAACGCCAAGTATTGATTTTACTAGTTCTTTGGCTTATGCATTCGTTTAAAATTAGGAACAAAAAAAAGCCGAAACATTTGTTTCGGCTTGGTTTGAAATAATAAAACTAGTCTTTTAGGCCTAGTTTGGTTAAAATAGTTTCGAGTAAACACCATTTTGTAAAGGCAGATTGGATTAGATTGATACCGATAAATGCGGTAAACCACAGCCAATTCTGATTCACATAGGTGGCCAGTAACAAACTGATTAATATAAATGAACCTACTATAATTCTAAATGCTTTATTTTTCATGTTTTCATTGCGAGGTACAAATCATTTTTGACCTCTAATTTAATTGTTGTTAATTTGATTTTTCGATATTTAATACGGCAACGTGTATATGAGATAAACTTTGCTGTTTCCTATTAAATTCATTTACGAGATCAAAAAACAGATCTACATTTTCTTTCTTTACAAAAGCGTAATACAAAACAGATTCATTTTCGTTCATTTCGCTAGCAAACCAGTTGCTTTCAATTGCTTCTTCGGATAGGTCCGTAAATCCCTTAACGGCTTTGTAAGTAAATGTTTTTACGGACGCTTGTTTAAGCATTTTTTTGACATCTTCGTCAAATGCCGCAATAGCTGTTATGATTAGTAGTTTCATTTGTTTTTTGTTTAAGGTTTGAAGTTTAAGGTTTTAGTGCTGTAACTTTAAACCTTAAACTTTGAACAATTTTTATTTTTCCCATTTCTTTCTCTCAGTGATGTAGTAAATAATTGGTACTACAATCAAAGTAAGAATCGTTGAAACAATGGCTCCAAATACTAATGATATCGCCAATCCTTGAAACAACGGATCAAATAGTATGATCGACGCTCCTATAACAACCGCTCCAGTAGTCAATAAAATAGGAGAGGTTCTTACTGCTCCAGCTTCTATAATAGCTTGTTTTAGTTCGATACCGTCATTCAAACGTATTTCGATAAAGTCGATCAACAAAACCGAATTTCGAACCATAACTCCTGCTAATGCAATCATACCAATAAATGAAGTTGCTGTAAAATAAGCACCTAGCAGCCAGTGGCCAAAAACAATCCCAATTAACGATAGCGGAATAGCCAACATCATTACCATTGGAGTTTTGAAATTCTGGAACCAGCCCACAATCAACATATAAATGATCACGATGGCAACCATAAAAGCAACACCTAAATCACGAAATACTTCCAAAGTAATTTGCCATTCTCCATCCCATTTTACCGTAAAATCGCTTTCGTCCGTAGGTTGTTCCATGTACAATTCATTGACTTTATAGCCTTTTGGAACTTTCATTTTATCTAGTTTTTCCGTCATTCCTAGAATGGCATAGACTGGACTTTCTAGTGCACCAGCCATATCAGCAGTGACATAAACCACACGTTTTTGATCTTTTCTATAAATGGTTTTTTGCAAAGTTCCTCGAACAACTGTAACCAAATCACTCACTGGAATCATATTCCCTTGATTTCCTTTTATTTTCAAGTTCTGAATGTCTTGCAAGCTTGTTTTGTCCTTGTCGTCAAGCGAAAGAACAATAGCTACGTTGTCATTCGAATTTTCGGCATACAAATTAGCAATTGGATATTCTTGCAATAAATAAGTTAAATTCCCCACTATTTGTTGTGGTGCAATCCCGTTAAGCATTGCTTTTTCTTTATCCACTTCCAGTTTGTATTCTGTTTGATTGTCTTCTACAGTCCAGTCAATGTCTACAATTCCGTCTGTTTTATGCAAAATATCTTTAACTTGCTTTGCCACTTTAATCTGGTCTTTGTAGTTTGGACCATAAACTTCAGCAACTAGTGTTGATAGCACTGGAGGTCCTGGTGGAACTTCAATAATCTTAACATTAGCACCATATTTACCAGCAATTTTTTGAATTACAGGACGTACTATTTTTGCAATATCATGACTTTGTAATTTACGCTCTTCTTTATGTAATAAATTCACTTGAATGTCGGCCATATTGCTTCCACCACGTAAATCATAATGACGCACTAATCCGTTAAAAGTGATTGGTGCCGATGTTCCAATGTAGTTTTGATAATCGACTACCTCTGGAATGGTGGTTAAATATTGTGCAATTTCTTTAGTAACTGCTGCCGTTCTCTCTAGCGTAGTTCCTTCAGGCATATCAATGACCACTTGAAATTCATTTTTATTATCAAAAGGCAACATTTTTACCAAAACAGATTTAGTGAAAAACATACCAACCGAACCTATTAGGAGCAATACTGTTATCCCAACAAGTATTCTTCTTCTTTTACTGCTTTCTAGTAAAGGACGCTCTAGCTTACTATAGATTCTGTAGATGAAACTAGTTTCTAGTCCTTCAGCTTCTTTATGTTCTTGCGTATCTTTTTCTTGCAATAAATGGTATCCTAAATAAGGTGTCACCGTCAAGGCAACAAACAGCGATAAAATCATCGCAATCGAAGCTCCAATTGGCATCGGACTCATATAGGGCCCCATCATTCCAGATACAAATGCCATAGGTAATATCGCTGCAATAACTGTGAATGTGGCCAAAATGGTTGGATTTCCTACTTCATTTATCGCATAAATTGCGGCTTGTTTAAAGGGTAATCGTTTCATTTTAAAATGCCTGTGCATGTTTTCGGCAATAATAATACTATCATCAACAACAATTCCCACCACAAAAACCAAGGCGAAAAGAGTAATTCGATTCAGCGTATAATCCAGCATATAATAACTGAAAAGCGTCAATGCAAACGTTAATGGTACCGAGAAGAATACTACTAATCCACCGCGCCATCCCATAGCAAGCATCACTAAAATAGTAACTGCCAAAATTGCGATTCCTAAGTGCATTAATAATTCACCTACTTTGTCCGAAGCCGTTTCTCCGTAATTACGTGTTATTTCAACATGAACGTCATTCGGAATCAAATTCGACTTTAAATGGTCTACTTTTTCGATTATTTTTTCCGAAATTTTCATCGCATCCGCGCCTTTCACTTTACCTACAGATATCGTAACAGCAGGATATTCAGACTGTGCTTTTTTATAGTTTTCATTGGTTTTTCCGTAACCAAAAGATACGTAGTTTCTTGCTGTGCCGGCGCCATCTGCAATGGTAGCCACTTGTTTTAAGTAAACGGGTCTGTTTTTATTGACTCCCACCACTAGATTTTCTACATCATCCGCCGAAGTCAAAAATTGGCCAGTTGTCAATAGAAATTCTTGGTCCTGATTGACAAAACTACCCGACTGTGAGCTTCCGTTATTAGCTTGAATCATTTGCATAATTCCTAACGGATCAATACCGTTTTCGGCCATTTTATCTTTGTCAAGCACTACTTTTAGTGTTCTACTTCTACCACCAATTTCTTTAGTAATAGCAACATCTTTTACTTTTTCAATTTCTGATGTTACTTCTTCGGCAATTTGACGCAACTGAAAATCGTCCATTTTTTCGCTCCAAAGCGTGATACCAAGCATAGGAACATCATCAATAGAACGTGTTTTTACCATGGGTTTGTACACTCCTTTTGGGAACATATCTTCGTGTTTTGCTAGTTCGTCGTACAATTTTACATACGAGCGCTCCACATCTTGACCTACATAAAACTGAACAATAAGCATCGCTTGGCCATTCATTGCCATCGTATGCACGTGTTCCACCCCTTTAATATTCGAGATAATTTTCTCTAAAGGTTTAGCCACACGACTTTCTACTTCGGTAGGGCTCGCTCCTGGATAACCCACCATTACATCGGCCATGGGAACATTAATTTGTGGTTCTTCTTCTCTTGGAATAAGAAAAGAACTGTAAACACCAATGATCATCAAACCGATCATCATCAAAATGGTTAGTTTCGAATTGATGAAAAAATTGGCAATTTTACCTGAAATTCCTTCTTGCATAATAATTTATTTATTTGGGCGTGACCCTCTCAAAAAGTCGGGTCGGGCTATTCGTTTCAATCTTTTTGTTTTTAAAAGAAAAAACAAAAAGGATTTCCACTGCTATCCCTCACGCACTATTAAGGACTATTTTTTTATTCATTTATAGTTTAGGTTCATCAACTTTAAACTTTAAACCTCAAACTTTAAACTTTTTTTACTGAACACTAACTTTCGCTCCGTTAAACAATTTTCCTTCGGCAGAAACGATGTATTGTTCGTTCGCTGATAACCCAGACAAAACTTCTACTTGAGTGCCAAATGTTTTACCAATACGCAACCATCTTAAGATCGCAACATTTTCGGTACCGATGGTGTATACTCCTGTCAGTTGACCTTGTTTTACCAATGCAGTTAGCGGAATTAAAAGCATGTCATTTGCAGTAGTATTCGCTTGGTTTTCAACAGGAAACTGAACATTGACAAACATGCCCGATAAAATAGAGCTGTCGGTTTTATCCAAATCGATTTTTACTAAATATTGACCACCCGTATTCGTTGCTGAGGTACTTAATTCACTCACTTTCCCTGTCAGGTTTTTATTAGACGATTTTACTAAAACTTTTACCGGCATCCCTTTTTTGATTGCATTGATGTCGTTTTCCGAAACCATAGCAGTCACTTGCAGTTTTGAAGCGCCTTCCACACTTACTAATGGCATTCCAGGATTTGCCATATCACCTTCTTTCACAAAAGTGTTGGTCACTACCCCTGAAAACGGAGCTGTAATATTCGAATAATTGAATTGTGCCAAAACTTCATTTCTCATTTGTTTGGCGCCTTCTAATCCCGCTTTAGCCATTTCATAACGTGCCGTCATATCGTCTAGTTCTTTTTGCGAAGCAGATTGTTGCTTAAACAAATTTGAAAAACGATCGTAATCTTTTTTAGCGTTGTTGTACCCAGCAGTGGCTTGCAGAATGCTTGCATCTACTTGTGCTTTTTTGGCTAGTAAATCAGAATTATTAATGCTTACAAGAGTTTGTCCAGCATTCACTCTTTGTCCTACAGTTACATGAACTTTGGTTACATAACCCATCATTCGGGTGCTTATATTTGCGCTGTTTTCGGCTTCAATTTTCCCACTGGCACTTACAAACGGACTGTTGTCATTTTGGGATGCGCCACTTACTTTAACGACAATTGCAGGAGATTCAGCTAACGCTTCTTTTTTCTCTCCGTTGCAGGAAGTTAAGGTTGATATGGCGATTGCTATGATTGGTATAAATATTTTTTTCATGGTAGTATTTAATTGTTTGTTGATTCTATTTTTTACTCTTTTTGTATTTTCTAACCACATAGAAACATAGTTTTTCTTGTCTTTAAAAAAGTATGCTACGCTTTAGAATAGTTACACATAGCTATGTGGATAAATTAATTCTATTCTATTTTTTTCTATGATTCTATGTGGTTCCATTTTCTTTTATTTTTTACTCTTTTTGTGTTCTCTATCCACATAGAAACATAGTTTTTCTAGTCTTTAAAAAAGGATGCTACGCTTTAGGATAGTTGCATATAGCTTTGTGCAAAAATCATTTCTATTCTATTCTTTTTTTTCTATGATTCTATGTGGTTCCATTTTCTTTTATTTTTTACTCTTTTTGTGTTCTCTATCCACATAGAAACATAGTTTTTATATTCTTAAAAAAAGATGCTACGCTTTAGGATAGTTACACATAGCTATGTGGTTCAATTTTTCTTTCTTCTATTTTCTAACAACTCCTAATTGGTTAAAAACTGTAAATATTGCTGGGTGAAATTGTATTCAAAAACCGCCTGTAAATAGTCCAACTCTTTTTTGAACATTTGAGTTTCTGTTTGTAATAAGTCGGTTGTTTTTTCTAGCCCTTGAGTAAAACGATTGCTTCTTATTCTATACGCTTCTTGCCATTGTTCTAAATCTAGTTTGGAGAGTGCTACCTTATTCTCAGCATCTTTTATCTGACGATTGGTTTTGTTCAATTCCAATTGGCTTTTGGCTTTGTACTGTTGGGTTTCTATCTCGGATTTTTGGAAATCGGCTTTTGCTCTTTCCATTTTTCCAATGGATTTCATACCATCAAAAACATTCCATGATAATTGCGCCCCTACAACATAACCTTTGGCGGCCGTGCCAAACAATTTATCGTCATACAATTCATAACTCCCAAAAGCATTTAATCGGGGTAAGAAGTTCATTTTGCTCGAAAGAAACATTTTTTGATACGCTTCTTTTGATTGATCCATCGCTTGAATGTCTTTTCTGTTTTCAGAAATTAGCGTAGGAATACTAGCAATTGTAATGCTATTTTCTAATTCTTCTGTTGGTTTGTATACTTTATCGCCAATATCTTCATTTAGTAAAAAAGCCAAATAATCAGAGGCATTTTGGACATTACTTTTAGCATATTGCAATTGATTCTTAACTTCGTTTACACGTACTTGTACCGATAGTAAATCGGTTTTTTGCAGCATTCCTTGTTTGAAATAATTTTCTATTAATTTCAAATTAGCGGCTGCTGTCGTATTCGCTTTTTCTAATACTGCAACCGCTTTATAGCTAAGTTGCAATTCCATATAGGATTTATTGACTTCTAGTTCTAAGTATTCTTTGGTACGTTCCGTTTGCAATGCAAAGGCATTCATTTTGGCTTTTGCAGCTTGGCGTCCGTAAATTCCATCTACATTTATTAGTGGTTGTAAAACCTCGATTTTTGTAGCAAAATTTTGTGTGCGATTGGGATTATTCAACAAATTGGGATCAAAATCGGATGCGGTTAGGATTTCTTGATTTAGTTTAGACCCAAAAGCCATGAGTGGATTTGTAGTCGAGATGGCGGTATGTGAAGCCGTAATATTCGGTAAAAAAATAGCTGCGGATTGTTTGTAATCAGCCTGAGCCGACTTGAAATCTTGGTTGGCAATTTTTAGCTGTAAGTTTTTCTCGTTCACCTTTTGCGAAAGCTCACTTTTAGAAATAGCCAACGTTTCCTGACCGTAACTGAAAGTCGATATGGAAATTATTCCTATTAGTACTATTAAATTTAGTTTCTTCATCATTTTTATTTCTAATTATTATACAAAGATAATTTTGCAATAGGGGCTACACAGTAACAAATGTCACACTGAGTAAATTAAATAGAAAAGCATTTTAGAATTGACTCTAAAATGCTTTTGGATAGTTGTGCTGCATAAAGGATTGACGATATTATATGTCGTTTTTCTTAACCTCTAGTACTGCCATGTCCTCCAGCAACAATTTTTAATATTCTAATGTTTAAATAGAAAAATTTAAAAAATTGTATGAATATGTTTTGCATTTTTGAATGCTGTGATTTTGATATTCTTTGTGTCATGATTTTATTTTTTAGTTGATTTTTGTGTCTATTAGTTATATTCTGAAGACTATTCAGGAATTAACCACCAAAAAGGTTTCATTTTTGCTTTGTAAATAAAAGCATAATGCAAGGACAATTTTACCCAATGTCCAGCTAAACCGATGTCTCCAAAGGTTTTACCGATGTCTCTTCCGCCAGTTTCGGGGTATTTTATATAATCGGGAACAATAGGATATGTGGTAATACTAACCCCGCTTCCTTTTGTCATTCCAAAACCTGCAGAAGCGATACAAGCGGCTCCCATATTACCCATTGAACCTTTGTGATGCAATGATTCTTTTCCGGATTTAATAGAATCGATGATGTTATCAGCGACTAATTTTGCAGTAATTCCAGATGGCATTCCCGTTCTAGGTGGTGAAGGAAAAATATCGGTTCCATTTTTACTTTTTCTTGGTTTCGAAATAGAATGAGGCGGAGCAAAGGCAATCCCTGGAGCAAAAATATTTTTATAAGAAGGATTTTGATAGGTTTCTGGCCAATCTTGTACCGTCCATTCTTCATAAGGTCTTGGAGTATAATCAGCATCTACAATCATGAAACCTTTAAATAATTTTTCAGTAATATCAGTATCATTCTTATCAAAAGCCTTAAATCCATGACCTGAAAAAGCGGGAATTAACATGGCAAAATCATACTCTTCTGTTTTGTATTCCCCTTCTAGATTTTCATAATGTGCCACTCCATCTTCAATTTTATAGACGCCAGCACCTAGAATCCATTTGATATCTCTGTCTTCAAAAATCATTTCGATCATGTCCTTGGATTTCATATTGAAACCATTGTAATCCATTAACATACCATCCATTCCAAAATCACCTAAATCATTTTCATTGGAAATCCAGGTAACTTCTACTTGGTTTCTAACGCCATGACGCACTAATTCTTTTTCAACATTTAAAATATATTCAAATGCGGCGCCCTGACAAGTTGCTTTGGCATGACCTGTTCCGATTAACACTTTGGCTTTTTTATCCGAATTTTTTAATTGATTGATAAGATCTTTTAAACCCTGCCATGCATGTTCAGCATGATCGTAAGTACATACCGAGTAGGCTTTATTTGTACCGGGATTCAGCCCCTCGGTCATATCAAAGGCTAATTTTGGCCCCGTAGCATTAATTAAATAATCATAAGTTATATTTTCTGTTTTGCCTTGGTTTTTACCAAAAACATATTCGACAGCTACAAATGGTTTACTCTCTATGGTATTTCCTTCAGGATGAAACGACACTACTTTGGCCTGTTTGTAGCCTATTCCTTTTCTTTTATATAATGGTTCAAGAGGGAAAATTAATTCTTTGGATTTCATTCTCCCAATTCCCACCCAAATATTCGACGGAACCCATTGGTAATTTCGATTGGGAGAAACAACAAGTACTTCATGTTCTTTACTGAGTTTTCGTCGTAAATGAGCCGCTGCTGTATGGCCAGAAATTCCTGCTCCTATAATTACTATTTTAGACATAAGGATATAATTTAAATTAGAGTTTAAAGGTCAAAAATTATCACTTTTAAAACAGTGACATTTGTTACAGAGCAGCTTTAAATGAGTGAAATAAAATGAAGTTGTAACTCTTAGGATGGTTTCCTTAAGAGTTTTAAACTTTTTAAAGCATTTCTTTTTTTAGATTATAATAATTTGAAGATTGTTTTTTTTTATTTGAACCATTGTATTAGAATAAAATTAAGTTTTTTTTTAATTTTAAAATATGATAATTATCACAATATCAAATCATTGTATATTTTTTCAACTCTTTAAAGTATAATTGTAGTACAAAGGTAGAGAGGCAATTTATGGCTCACAGTAACAAATGTCACAGTGCGAAAAATAATCCAGGTCCTGATCTGTTTATGTAGTATTAAACTTGTTTTTAAGGAGTGTTATTTAATTAAAAAGTTCGTTTGATTTTTATAATATAAAATTGTATTTTTAAATATTGTTTCAATGGGTGTCAACGCATTGATTTAAATTGCTTTTATTTGTGCTTAGTAGCTGTAAAAGTGGTAGTTGCATTACTAATTAGTCTGACTTTATGAGTACAAATTACCCTAAACCTACATACGAAGAATTGCTAAAGCTTGTACAGGAACAAAAAAGCAAAATAGATCTTTTACAAAAGCGCGATTCTCAAGTATTAAATTTTGAGTTCTACTTAAAAGAATCTCTGGATTTGGTATGCATCGCTGGGAACGATGGGTTTTACAAAAAAATAAACCCAACCTTTGTAAAATCATTAGGATATTCCAAGAAGGAATTGCTGGAGAAACCATTAATTAGCTTCATTCACCCCGAAGATATAGCAAAGTCTCAAAATGAATTGTTGGCATTATCAAAGGGGGTTAATTCTCTCAATTTTGAAAATAGACTAGTCAAAAAGAATGGGCAAACTGTAGTGATACAATGGACAACCAGTGTAGATAAAGTAAATGATATTATTTATGCAATTGGCCGAGATGTAACGGCTGCGAAGGAGAGCCAACTACAATTGTTAGAAAACAAAATTCTACTGGAGAATGCCCAGAAAATATCAAAAACAGGAAGTTGGGAATACCATTTTCATGAACATAAAATGGTTTGGTCTCATCAATTGTATGTAATTTATGAGTTAAAGAAAAAGAAAGGGCAGCAATTGTTTCAAGAATATGTTTCTCGTTTTTCCGAAAAAGACGTGGAGATTTTTTTATGTAAGATTGACGCACTGCGTTACAGTAAAAAACCATTCGAAATAGAACAATGTGCAATACTAGACAATAAAAAACTGAAATGGGTTCATGCCATCGTACATCCAGTGCTAGATAACAAAGGAGATGTTGTTGCAGTGCGCGGCACAACACAAGATATAACTGAGACGAAGCAACTAAGAGAAGCACTTAAGCTAAAGAAACAAGCCGAAGTTACGCAAAAAATAACAGCAGTTGAAGAGCAAAGCAACATAAAGTTTAGATCTTATATCGAAAACTCTCCTGATGGAGTGATAGTTGTTGATGAAAACGGAAAATATGTAGATGTCAATCATGCCATCACGATAATGACTGGTTTTTCAAAAGAGCAACTTTTAGGAAAACCATTCAATGAATTGCTAGTATTGGATTCACTTGACGATCTAAAAAAATCTTTTGAGATTTTGAAAGAAAAAGGTTCAGTTGTGAATCAATACCAAATAAAACAAAAGTCTGGCGAAGTAAAATGGCGAACAATGAACGCTGTAAAACTATCAGATACTAGATACATTGGTTTTATTAAAGACATTACTGAAGAAAAAATTAATCAAGAAAAAGTCGAGTTCAACGAAAAGCGATTTAGGGCATTAGTTGAGAATAATGAAGGTATTATTACTGTTGTTGATCCACAATTAAATGTGCTTTTTCGCAGTGTTTCATCCGAAAAGGTAACGGGTTATACAGATAAAGAGTTCAATGAAATCCCTGATAAAGAATACTATCATCCCGATTCCTTACCAACGGTTTACAAGATTGTTCAACAAGCAATCAATAGTCCTGATGTACCAATCCCTGCTTTAGTTCAAGTAAAGCACAAATTGGGGCATTATATATGGCTCGAGGGTGTGTTGAATAACAAATTGCATGACAATGCTATAAAGGGCATAATTGCAAATTTTAGAGATGTAACAGATAAAATAGAGTCAAATTTTATTTTACAAAAAGAGCGTGATGTTTTTGCCAAGATAGCTGCTACTTCGCCAGGGTTGATTTATTCAATGCGACGCAACTTAGATGGGACTTTTTGTTATACCTATGCTAGTGAGGTAGTTATGGATATTTATGGTTTTCAATTTAACGAAATTAGAAACAATGTCGACAAAATGTTTGATTTGATTCACAAAGATGATTTTGAGCGATTTATGTTTGAGGTTATGGAAACCAAAACAAAATTAATTCCGCTAAAATGCCAATACAGATACCATCACCCTAAAAAAGGATTAGTATGGCATGAGGCTAACTCATTGCCAGTTCGTGAAGCAGAAGGCACAGTGATTTGTCACGGTATTATTACAGATATTACAGAAAGAATAGAAGCAGAGCAAAAAATATTAAAAAGCAACCGTTTATTTTTATTCATCAGTCAAATCAATCAAATGATTGTAAGGACTAAGGATCAAGAGACTCTTTTTAAGGAGGCTTGTAACATTGCAATAGACTTTGGTAAATTTAAAACTGCTTGGATTGGGATGGTGAATCCATCCACTGAAAAGATTGATCACGTCATGATCGCAGGTGATGATGAGCAATATCTGTCTCAGGTTCCTTTGAGCGAAAATTATGTGAACCAGTTTGGTACAGGGCCTTGTTATACAGCGATAAAGCAGGGGAAATATGTAGTCAGTAATGACATAGAGCATGATGCTGTTATGGCACCTTGGAGTAATGAGGCATTGCGTAAAGGGATTAAGTCGATGATTGCAATGCCTATAATTACTTTTGGTCGCGCCATTGGTTCCTTTGCCTTTTATGCAGCAGAGGAAAACTTTTTTGACACTACAGAAATTGCTTTGCTACAAGAAGCTACTGGTGATGTTGCCTTTGCCTTAGAAATTTTTGAAAAAGATAAATTAAAAGAGAAAGCAGAGCAAGAAGTATTCGAGAGTGAACAACGCTATCATGCATTGACAGAGGTTTCTCCCGTTGGTATTTTTCGTACAGATGTAACAGGTTATACTACTTTTGTCAATGCTAGTTGGTGTGAAATTGCAGGCTTGTCATTTGAGAAAGCTATCGGGAATGGCTGGCTTGACGCCGTGCATCAAGACGATAAAAATAGAGTGGTAAACGCTTGGGAAAAAGCAACTAAAGTAGGAGAGAAAGGCATAACAGAATACCGTTTTGTGCGTCCGGATGGATCTATTTCTTGGGTAATGGGGCAAGCAATTCCAGAACGAAATAAAGAAAATGAAGTCATAGGCTATATAGGCACGATTACAGATATTACGGAACGTATTAAGGCTGAGAACACAATAAAAACAGCAAATGAACGATTCGAAAGGATTGCAGTTGCCACTAAAGATGCCATATCCGAGGTGGACTTGCTCACAGGAAATAGTTGGAATAATAAAGCATTTGTAGATTTGTTTGGTTTTGGTACTTCAGATGGGTTTAGTAGTATAGACAGTAGAGAACTCTGGAGGTCAAAACTGCATCCGGACGATGCACAAAGAGTAAGTGATAAAGTTGAATATATTTATAACAGTACAACACTTACTTCTTGGTCGGATGAATTTCGATTTTTAAAAGTAGATGGTACTTATGGCTACTTTTTTGATAGAGCAGTCATTATTAGAAATGAAGCAGGAAAAGCAATTCGTTTTATAGGATCTATGACGGAGATTACCGAATTACAAAATATTAAACAAGCGCTTTTAAGTAGTGAGGAAAAGTATGGAAGGGTAGTAGAACAAGCCTCGGATGCGATATTCATAGACGATATTTCAGGTCGATTTATCGAGGTAAATAATAGCGCTTGCGAAATGTTAGGCTATACCAAAGATGAACTGGAATCTAAAAACATTAGAGATCTATATACTGCGGTCGAGCTTGAAGTAAGACCGTTACAATTCGAAGAACTTAGAAAAGGGGAACAGATTTTTGTTGAAAGGAATATGTTATGCAAAAATCAAACGATAATTTCGGTTGAAATTTCGGCAAAAATACTAGTTGACCACAGGGTTGTTTCTATTGTACGTAATATAAGCGTTCGTAAGAAAAGTGAAGAGGAGTTCAAAAAAATGCACAAAAAAATGGAAGCCATACTAGAGGCTATTCCAGATTTATTATTTGAGGTAGATATTGAGGGTAAAATTTTTAATTACAGTTCCCGCCGAGATGATCTATTGGCCATGCCTACACATTTGTTTTTAAATAAAAAATTCTCAGATGTGTTGCCTTCTGACGTAGCCGATATTTGTGAGCAAGCGCTGAAGGAAGCATCAGACAAAGGGTTTTCAACAGGGAAACAATATGTATTGAATATTGATGATAGTTTACATTGGTTTGAACTTTCGGTGGCCATCATGCAAGTCAATGACGAGAATGAGACGCACTTTATTTGTCTTTCAAGAGATATTACAAAATCAAAACTGGGTGATGAAGCTATCTTTAAAAGTGAAGAGCGATTTAGAGGATTATTAAATAATTTAGATACCGGAATTATTATTCAAAATCTAGATGGATCCATGATCAATAGCAATCCCAAATCTTCGGATATCTTGGGTGTGTCTCGTAATTTTATAAAGAGAAGTAGTAATATTTTTAATGAAATTCAATTTATAAAAGAAGATGGTACTTTATTGCCTTTTCAAGAACGTCCTAAATATAGAATATTACAAGACCTGCAACCGGTTAGGAATTTAGTTTTAGGAATTACAGGAAAAAAACCTCAGGATAGAAGGTGGCTTTTATTCAATTCATTTCCGTTTTTTAATAATAAAGGAGAATTAGCTGAGGTGATTACCTCTTTTATAGACATCACTGATCGAAAAATAATGGAAGATAATATGCTTATCGCCAAAGAACAAGCCGAAGCCGCTAATAAAGCCAAGACTAACTTTCTGGCGAATATGAGCCATGAAATAAGAACACCTTTGAATGGGATTATCGGATTTACAGATTTGCTAATGAGGTCAAATCTTGAAAAAAATCAGTTAGAATACATGAATACCATTAGTGAATCGGCAACTTCATTAATGCATATTGTGAATGATGTTTTGGATTTCTCCAAAGTAGAATCGGGTAAATTAGAACTAAATGTTGAAGAAGTAAATTTATATGAGCTAATCAAGCAGGTAATCGATTTATTCCGATACCAAGCTACTCAAAAACAGATCAAGTTAACCTATACAATGGACAAGGAAGTTCCTGAGTTTGTTTTGGCCGATTCGATTCGACTCAAACAAATATTAGTAAACCTGTTAAGTAACGCTTTAAAATTCACCAATTTTGGAGAGATTAGTCTTGATATTACGGATACAGGTTTGGAGAAAAAGAAATACTCCGGTATAAAATTCTCTGTAAAAGATACTGGTATCGGAATCAAATTAGACAATAACGAAAAAATATTCAATTCCTTCGTTCAAGAAGACAATTCAACGAGTCGAAAATTTGGAGGAACTGGTCTAGGTTTGTCGATATCTAATAATTTACTGACCTTGATGGATAGTAAACTGCATTTGCATAGTAAGTACGGAGAAGGTAGTGACTTCAATTTTGAAATTAAATTAAAAAAAATAACGCCCAAGAAAAGTAGGGTTTCTAGCTTTGAAAACGATAGTAGCAAGCTAAATGATGTTCCTAGCGTATTATTAGATAATAAAAAAGTACTAATTGTAGAAGACAATAAAATTAATATGTTACTTGCTAGAACGCTGGTTAAACGATTAATGACTAATTGTACCGTATTTGAAGCAAAGGACGGAAACGAAGGTCTTGAAATGTATGTAAAAGAAAAGCCAGATCTTATTTTAATGGATATACAAATGCCTAATAAAAATGGGTATGAAGCTACTTATGAAATTAGAGAATTAGAAGCTCATGGAGATGGGGATAAAGTGCCTATAATTGCAGTAACAGCTGGGATTTTGACTGGTGAAAAAGAGAAATGTTTTGAAGCAGGAATGGATGATTACCTCCCAAAACCAATCATGATGGCAGATCTTGAGAGTACCTTGCTAAAATGGTTGCATCAGTAATTTTTGGAACCGGATAGAATAAAAAACGAATTAATCTACTAGTAGGTTAATTCGTTTTTTTATAGCTCCAAACGGCTAGTCCATTGATTGCAAAAGCATAAAATGCAATAATAAAAAAAGGAGTTGAGATATCGCTAAAAGTGGCTCCTTTGAGCATTACCATTCTAATGATTTCTACAAAATAGCGAATGGGATTGAAACGAGTGATTTGTTGTGCCCATACGGGCATGCTTTCTATGGGAGTGAATAATCCGCTCATTAAGATAAAAATCACCGTTAAAAACCAAGCAATAAACATGGCTTGTTGTTGGGTGTCAGTATAATTAGAAATAAACAATCCAAGCCCCAGAATGACCAATAAATACACAGCCGTAAACAAATAGATCAAACCAATATTACCTACTATCGGGATTTGGAATGCTAGTTTTGCAATGACCAAGCCAATGGTTAAAATAAACAATCCTAAAACCCAAAAAGGAAACAGTTTACCAATGATGAATTGGTGTTTTTTAATAGGGGTAACATTGATTTGTTCCAAAGTGCCCATTTCTTTTTCACGTACAATATTCATGGCAGCAAGAAATAGGGTAAGCATGGTTACCAATAAAACTAAAATACCAGGAACCATCAATGTTTTATAATTCAAATTGTTATTGAACCAGAAAGACGGAATGGTGATGATGCTTTGTGGTTGTACAAAACTATTGTCGTTGTATTGATAGAGTTTGCTTTGTGTTTTTTGATTGTAACTGTTTATGATTTGGGTGATATACACATTTGTAACTCCTGCGGCGGCTCCGTCAATGGCGTTGATGCTTACGGCCAAAGATGCTTTTTTATCAGCGACGAGATAGCTCTCAAAATGATTTGGGATTTCTAGTATCACATCCACTTTTCCTTTTTGCATTTGTACGTTGGCTTCTTTTTTGGAAGAAAACGCATCGACCATCACGAAGTAACTTGACGATTGAAATTTACTAATCAATTCTCTTGATGCAGCCGAATGGTCGTTGTCTACATAAGAGAATTTGATGTTTTTGACCTCAAAACTCGCCGCATTAGATAGCACTAATAACTGTATAAAAGGCAAAACAAATATAATAGGCAACATGGCTTTATTTCTAAAGATTTGCCTGAATTCCTTTTGTATGATGAATAAAATCGTTCTCATTTTTTATTTTTTAGTGCTGAGCAAATCAGGTATTTTTTAGCGCTGATTATGCGTTTTTTTTTAGCCCTGATTGAAGTGGAAATCCTTTTCTCTCGTTTTTTTACGAGAGAAAAGATTGAAGCGTAAAGCAGGAAATAGCTCCAAAAAAATATTCTAATCTTTACTCCAATCTAATTTTATATTTTTTGATGCTTAATCCAATAAAAAACAACGTCATTCCAATTAAGATTAAGGTTTCTTTCCAAATAATTTGAATCGTTGCTCCTTTGAGCATGATGGCTTTTATGATGATGATAAACCATTTAGCCGGTATAATATTACTGATGATTTGCAAGGGGAGTGGCATGCTTGAAATAGGGAATATAAACCCTGACAAAATAATCACGGGCAACATGAGTCCCATTAACGATAGCATCATGGCGGTTTGTTGCGAGTTAGAAACCGTTGAAATGAGGATGCCTAATGACAATGCTGTGATGATGAACAAAATGCTTTCTAGCGCCAATAAAAAAAGACTGCCTTGAACCGGCATGCCAAACACAAAAACGCCTAAAGTTACAATCACAATTGCATTTATAACGGAAAGGAAGATGTATGGAAATACTTTTCCTAGAATGACTTGCAAGGGATTTAGTGGGGAAACCAATAGGATTTCCATGGTACCCAATTCTTTTTCTCGGGTGATGGAAATAGACGTCATCATAGCCGAAACCAGCATTAAGATCACCGTCATTACACCGGGAACAAAGGTAAAAACACTCTTGAGTTCTGGATTATAATACAATTGGGTTTGGGTTTGAATTTGGTAATTGGGTTGGTTTATGGCATTGTTTTCCAGCAGGTAGTTTTGCAAAATGGCATTGATATAATTGGTAATGGTATTGGCAATATTGGGGTCAGTGGCATCTGTTATGATTTGGACTTTTGCTTGTTTTTTAGTTTGTAAATCTTTGATGAAATTGTTTTGAAAAACAAGTACCGCTTTTACTTTCCCTTTTTTGAAAATAGATTCAATTTGGGCTTCGCTGTTTATTTCTTGTTCAATATGAAAATAGGGTGAAGCACTTATTTTATTGATGATTTTGTGTGTTTCATTGTCTTTGGATTGGTCTAATATTGCAATGTTTACGTTGTTGATTTCGTTTGTAATTGCAAAACCAAACAGCATAATTTGAGCAATAGGCATCCCAAAAAGAATAAACATCGAGCGTTTATCTCTGAAAATATGGTAAAATTCTTTGGTTACAAAACCGATAAATCGCTTCATTTTTATTTTGTTTAAAGTTTCAGGTTTAAAGTGATCGCAGTCTATTTTCTGTCCTCTTTGATCTTTCTTCTTTAATCTTACTCTATGTTTCTGGCCAATTTTAGAAAAACAGCATTCATAGAATCGACATTATATTGTTTTTTTAGATTTTTTGGTGTGTCTAAGGCTTCAATTTTTCCTTCGACCATAATAGAAACACGGTCACAATATTCGGCTTCATCCATATAATGCGTGGTTACGAATAAGGTGGTTCCTTTGTGTGCTTCGGCATAAATCATTTCCCAAAACTGTCGTCTCGTAATAGGATCTACGCCACCCGTAGGTTCATCTAGAAATACAATTTTAGGCTCGTGCAATAAAGCGACCGAGAACGCTAGTTTTTGTTTCCAGCCTAGCGGTAGCGAACCCACGAGCTTGCTGGCTACAGCTTCGAGTTGTAATTCTTCTATTAATTTTTTTGTTTTTTCTTTGATTTGTACTTTACTCAATCCGTAAATTCCACCAAAAAAAGTGATATTTTCCTTGATGGTTAGATCATCATACATCGAGAATTTTTGACTCATGTAACCTATGCTTTTCTTGACCATTTCTGACTGGGTTTTGACATCAAATCCTGCCACAATGGCATCGCCCGAACTGGGTTTTGAAATCCCGATTAGCATTTTCATAGCGGTTGTTTTTCCGGCGCCATTTGCTCCTAGAAATCCGAAAATCTCCCCTTTTTTTACGTCAAAAGAAATGGTATTCACTGCCGTGAAATCGCCAAAAACCTTGCTGAGGTTGTGTACTGATATGATGTTTTCCTCGCTCACAATTTATTGTTTTAGGTTTGTTAAATCCATGAATACATCTTCAATTGTGGTTTTGGATTTTTTAATGACAAGTTCTTGATGTCCTTTTTCTTTGAGATAATTTTCTAATTCGTCCGAATTAAATGCTTCGTTTTTGTCGATATAATGGATGAATTCTCCAAAAGCAAAAACACTGTATTGTGTGGGATAATTTTTTAAATCATGAAGCAATTGATGCGTGTTTTTGGACTGTACATCATAGATCGTTTTGTCGTAATTCTGAATAATTTGGTCAGGTGTATCAATTTTTAAAATACTTCCTTTTTGGATCAGTGCAATTCGGTCACAAAGTGCAGCCTCATCCATGTAAGGGGTCGAGACGAGGATGGTGATTCCTTTTTGCTGCAAGCGTTTCAGCATTTCCCAAAATTCTTTTCGAGAAACGGGATCAACACCAGTTGTGGGTTCATCAAGAAACAACACTTTAGGTTTGTGAATTAAAGCACAACACAAAGCTAGTTTTTGTTTCATTCCTCCAGATAGTTTGCCGGCACGCCTTTTTTTGAAAGGCTCAATTTGAACATAAATATCCTTGATGAGGTCGTAATTTTCTTCTAATTTGGTTCCGAATATAGTGGCAAAGAAATTCAAGTTTTCTTCGATGGTTAAATCTTGGTATAACGAGAATTTTCCGGGCATATATCCCACAACAGACCGGATAGATTTATAGTCTTTGACCACATCAAAACCCGCCACAGTTGCTGTTCCTTCATTAGCAAGTAGGAGCGTAGTTAGGATGCGGAAAAGCGTTGTTTTTCCAGCGCCATCAGGACCTATTAGTCCAAATAATTCTCCTTCCTTTACTTCAAAAGTAAGGGCGTTCACCGCCAGGTTGTTTTGGTAGGATTTGGATATATTTTGGACTTGAATGCTCATTATTTTATCAATAAAAAATTACTAAGTTCGATCGCGTCGAGTTTGTGTTTTACATTGGGTTCTATATTCACGTAGTCACCGGATTTCAATGGAATAACCGTTTCTTTTTCATCGGTGTAAACGGCATTTCCTGAAACACAAACTAGAAGTACAGGGACTTTAGTGATGTGTTCTTTTAGTTGTTCTCCTGCTGCAATTTGCAACGAAATCACTTTGCCTTCGGTAGCGGAGAAAAGTACTGCTGTTTGTACGGCTTTTGTATCGGTATGATTGTCTTTTAAGTTCATTTTGTTTGTATTAAAAGTTTTAAAATAAAAAGTAGTTTTTACTTTTTGTAGATACTTACAAAGTTTTATCAACCATGTAGGATTATTTTTTATTCCCCCTTTGGGGTTAGGGGGCTATCCACATTTCGGCAGGCATTCCTATTTTTAGGCTGCCGTCATTTTTTACTTTTATCTTGATAGCATAAACAAGATTGACGCGTTCTTCTTTGGTTTGAATGATTTTCGGACTAAATTCAGCCGAAGCCGATATCCAAGAAATAGTTCCTGAATAGTCTTTCATCTCTGATCCCGAGTCAATTTTTACCGCCACTTTTTGACCTATTTTTATTTTAGGCAATTGTGTCTCGCTGATGTACACACGCAAGGTCATTTCGGATATATCGGCAATTTTATACAATGGTTTTCCAAAAGCGGTAATTTCATTTGGCTCGGCATATTTGGCTAAAACTGTCCCTTTTATTGGGTTTACAATTTTGCTTTTAGCGATTTGATCGTTTATTTTTTCAATTTGTACGTCAATAGATTTCGCCTCGTTTGTGATAGGTGCGTTTTGTGTGCCTACGCTTTTCATCTGCTCTTTTAATACGTTTACTTTTCCCACCACTTCGTCCAGTTGTCGTTTTGTAGCAGCATTTTCGGCATACATATTTTCGATTCTTTTTTTTTCGATCAAAGTCGTTTTTAATTGTTCTTGCAACACTTGATCTTGTGATAATACGTTTTTTGATTTAGAAAAAACGGTATTTCTACTAGCAATAAGTTGCTGCTTGTTCCAGTACAATTGCGTGGTATCAACTAGTCCTATTTGGGTGTTGGGTTCTAAAACGCTTCCTTCTTCGATGTTGAAAGAAATTAGTTTCCCATTGGCTTCCGCCGAAATCGTTACTTCAGTAGCTTCAAAATTTCCGTATCCATCTGCTTTGTCATCGTTTTTATTACAAGAAAGCAAAGAAGCGAGAATCAATAATGCGAGTGTTTTTTTCATGTTTATTTTATATTTGAATTAAGAAAGTTCAACAGTTGAAACATTCAAAATTTATAATTCATCATTTATAATTGTTTGTAATCACTTGATAATTTGCCTTAGCTAAAGCCAATTGAATTTGGTGGAGTTTTTCGTTTGTTTTTGCTTCGAATAAATTAGTGAGTTCCACCAAATATTCAGATGCGGTAATGACTCCGTTTTTGAGTTGCGCATCCGAAGATTTAACTACGTATTCTCTCAAATCTATTATTTCAAAATCGGTAGTGATGATCTCCTCTGTTTTCTTGATTTCGTTTTCCATTTCTTGCAATTGTAACTTGGTATTGAGTTCAAAAGTTTCTTTCTCAGTAGTCACAATAGCTTCCGAAACGGTTAATGCTTGTTGTTCTGTTTTGGATTTATTCCAATCAAATACATTCCAATTGGCTTTTACACCCAAAATGTAAAAGGGTTGAAACGAATTGTCTAGCATGTTTAAACCAGGATTTCCATAACCTGCTTGGCCAAAAGCATTTATTTTAGGCAAATTGTTTTTTGTAATTAAACTTTTCGAAAGATTGATTTGCTCGTTTTGTAAGTCGAATAATTTAAGTTCAGGGCGATTGTTTTCGCTGGTATAAACTGTAGTAGTTTTTGGTTGAACCAAAGTAACTTTTTCATCAATAGTAGAATAGGTAAGGAGCGACAAACTTTGTAAAGCTCTATTTTTATCAAATCGAATTTCAGTAAGTTGTTGTTTGATTTTTATTTTTTCGGCTTCTAGTACTTTTTCCGAGGCGGGCAGAATGGCGCCAAATTTCACGCCTGCTTTTACCTCTTTAATTTTCGAATCTAATTGTTTGTCTTTGTCCGCAAGTAAATTGTGACGTTCTTGTAACAATAAGGCAGAAAAGTACAATTGGTTGATGCGGCTTTTTAATTGGTACAAACTCACTTCCGTTTGCTGTTGTTGCAATTTGGTTTGTGCTTCTTTTATTTTTGCGGAAGCATCAATTAAACCGCCATTATACAACAACTGACTAAAATCAACGGTAGCTTTGTATTGGTCTTTATTGGGTGGATTTATCGTAACGTTTGGTAATGCAATAGGCAATTGCGTCACTGCCGATTGATAAGTGGCTTGTGCGTTTAAATCAATTTTGGGTAATTTTCCGGTGTTCAAGGCTTCGGTTTCCAAGTCTGATTTTTGTTGCAATAAGGCGTTTTGTTTGGCCAAAGGATAATTGGTATTGGCTAATGCATAACAATCCTCGAGCGACAAAGTAGTTTGTGCTTCAGCAAATATTGGAATGGCTAAGAATAAAATTAAAATTATTTTTTTCATTTTTTTATCGAATTAATAATTTGTTCGGCAATGGTCGTTTTTCGTTCTTCCATCATGAGATTGAACTCGGCATCATCGAGATGCAAAATTCCTTTTACCATCATTTGGGCTGCAAATGGGAAAACGGTCATCGAAAAGATATCCAGTACTAATTGTTTTGGATTCATAGGTTTTATGATGCCTAAGTCGATTTCTTTTTTGATTTGATCAATTAATAAGTACGGATTAGGACTGTTTTCATTTTTGAAAAAATTTTTAACAAATTCGGGATTGTTATTCATTTCTTGAATCACAAAAGGAGGTAAAAAGGGGTTCACAATCACAAACGAAATGTAACTGTGGGTGAATTGTTTTATTTTTTCAAAAATGGTCTCATTAGAACTAAAGATGGCATTGATTTGTGGCGCTAGCTGCGAAAAAGCATTCTTGAACACGGCCTCAAATAACAGTTGCTTGTTTTTAAAACAATAATGCAGCATGGCTTTATTGATGCCCGCTTCATCTGCAATTTCTTGCATGCGTGCACCAGCAAATCCTTTCTTTTGGAAAACAATTCGAGCCGCGTTAAATATTTTTTCTTCGGTGGTCATTTTATATTAACTTTTTAGTTTAACCGTTTGGTTAACAAAGATAGAAAAAAAAAGCAATTGAATTACTTTTTTTCTGATTTTACAAATATATTGAAAATTAATCCCCCCATTAAACTTCCATATAATGTGGAGTTTAGGGGTTTGGAGGTAATGGCGCAAGTTCCAGATACACAGCCTACAAAATGGTAGTATGCGTATCCTGCAATGGCTCCAACTGCTATACCAGCTCCAGTAATGATCATTGCTTTTCTGGTCATGAATTACTTTTTTCTAAAATAATTTTTAGGATGTCGCTTTTTTGAACAACCCCAGATTGTCTCCATAATTGTTTTCCGTTTTGGAATAAAATCATGGTAGGAACGCCACGTACTTGGTATTGAGCAGCTAGTTGTTGGTTTTTGTCAACGTCAATTTTGATAATTGAAATCCCATCAGCTAGTTGATCTTTGACCTCTTTTAAAATAGGACCAAGGACTTTGCAAGGGCCACACCAAGTGGCAAAAAAGTCTACTAAGACTGGTTTGTCAGTATTTATTAGGGTATTAAAACTACTCATCTTTATTGTTTTTATAGGATGGAACTTCGCATCCGTTTAAATGACATCCAGTGTTAAAAACGGCTTGAAATAAGAAAAATGCAGCAACAAAACCCAGTAGAAACAATTCGTACTGAAAAGCTTGCTGAATAAAAAAGATACCTATTGCTAGACGAATCCAGCGCATGGGATGCCAGTTTGTAAAAAGTATTTGTTTCATAATGCTATTGTTGTGATGGTATATGCACCATCGGTTGCTATTGTTTTTTGTAATTCTTTTAGATCTAGTACGGTTTCACTTACTATAACTATTTCAGTAAAATCAATATTAATCGATGTATTTAATACAGCAGGCATTTTTGCTATTTCCGAACTGATTTCTTGAGCTACAGCAGCTGTTTTTATTCCGTTTAAAGCATACAGCACGACTGTAACATTCTTGTTTTTTTGCAATTCGATAAACAATTCCGAGTTGGCTCTTGGCGCAATTGAATTGTATGCTACATCCATATTCAAGAAATGAAACGCACTGTAAAAAAGCGGTTCGTATTCTTTTTGGCTTCCGCCAAAAGGAGGTCCTAAGTTAAAAATTCGATTAAATAGCAATCCAGCTAGAATGCCGTTTTCGGCAAGAAGATCGTGTGTTTTCCAAACATATTTTTGACGCATACTAGGAGGTAAGGCACAAAAAAACGTTTGTTCAATAATCAAATCATAACGACCTTGATGCTGAAAGTAATCGCCTAAAAGAACTTGGATATGCGTATTGGTAATGAACTTTTCTTCAATTATTTTTACTAAGGTTGGCGCAATATCAATTACGGTTATATTAGTAAAACCTTGCTCTAGCAAGTACGATGCTTCATAGGTGTTGCCGCAACCCGGTATCAAAATAGCGATATTTTTATCTTGTAAAGTATCGATATAGGCTTTGATAGGCGGAGAAACAAGTCCTAAGTCCCAACCCGTTGCTTTAGTTTGGTATTTAGCATCCCAATAGTTTTGATCAAGTTGCTGTTCTGCATTATTTGGGAGGTCATTACTCATAATATTGTAATTTGTAGTCACCTACATGTTTTCTGTTCTCAGAAATCATTTTTTTATGTTTAAAGAAATTCAAAATTCCTAAGACTAAAATGACGAATGAAATGCTATAAAAAGCCAATTCGATTAAAAAACTATTTTCAATTTGCAATACATTTCGAGTACTTAATCCAGCTACTGCAAAGTACATTGCGGTACGTAAAAAAGCTAAAAGTGTGGTTTGATTTGCCAAAGTGGTTCTTTGTAAAGCCAGGCTTTCTCTTAAAATTAATTTTTTATCGATTGGTTCAGTCATATTTGAGTTTGATATTATTTGGTTTCTTTCTTGCACGTACTGATTCCGAAAGGAGCATATAACGGGCAAAAACTTATAAAGCTAGTAATTATAAAAATGGCTGCGAAAGCACCAAGAACTAAAGCTATTGTTCCGCTAATTGTATCTGTAAAGTACAAAACTGCAATTACAAAAGCAATAATTACTCGGATTGATTTATCGGCTAGACCCATATTTTTTTTCATAATATAAATTTTATAAGTGGATATTAATTTGTTTTTGGTAGTGTATTAGAGTGTTTTACTCTGACAAACAAAATCAGTTTTTGGTATTGTTGTTTTTGCAATAGCATTAAAACCGCCTTCAATTTCTTTAAAGTTTCTAAAACCTCTAGCTTGCAAAATAGAAGCTGCAATCATGCTACGGTATCCGCCGGCACAATGCAAAAAGAAAGGCTCTTTAGGGTCAATGTCCTTAACCCAGTCATTAATATTTGACAATGGCTTACTGTACGCTTCGTCAACATGTTCAGCAGCATATTCTGTTTCTTTACGAATGTCAATTACTTTGCTTTCGCCAATTTTTACTTCGGTATTAAATTGATCAGCTGTAATTCTATTTACGGTATCGATTTCTTTTTTTGCTTTGGCCCAAGCCTCAAATCCGCCGTCAAGGTGACCAATTAAATGATCAAAACCTACGCGGCTCAATCGAGTTACTGACTCTTCTTCTTGACCTATTTCGGTTACAAGTATAATAGGTTGTTTTACATCGGCAATCAAGGCACCTACCCAAGGCGCAAAATCACCGTCGATACCTATATTGATCGATTGCGGAATAAATCCTTTGGCAAAAACGCCATTTTTACGAGTATCGAGAATTAGTGCACCAGTATCTTCGGCAACAGCCTCAAAATCATTGACAGCAATGGCTCTCATACCATTGTTTAATACCGTTTCAAAGCTTTCGTATCCTTGTTTATTCATGGCTACATTCATTCCAAAATAAGCAGGAGGAGGCAATAAGCCATCGGTTACTTCTTTGATGAATTCAGCTTCGGTCATATTAGCTCTTAAAGCATAATTGGTTTCTTTTTGGTTCCCAATAGTTCCTACCGTTTCTTTACTCATATTTTTTCCGCAAGCACTACCAGCACCATGCGCAGGGTAAACGATCACATCATCAGCCAGCGTCATTACTTTATCTCTTAAAGAATGAAATAATGTAGCTGCCAACTGTTCTTGAGTCATGTGTTCTGCTTTTTGAGCTAAGTCAGGTCTTCCTACATCACCTATAAATAAAGTGTCTCCAGAAAAGATAGCATGATTTTTTTCGTTTTCATCAATTAGTAAATAAGTGGTGCTTTCCATGGTATGACCAGGAGTATGCAATGCTTTTATTGTGATGTTTCCAATAGTAAATTCTTGTCCGTCTGTAGCGATAATAGCTTCAAATTCTGGACTTGCTGTTGGTCCGTAAACAATTGGTGCTCCAGTTTCTTTACTCAAATCCACATGTCCCGAAACGAAGTCAGCATGAAAATGGGTTTCAAAAATATATTTTAATTTGACTTTGTCTCTTTCTAATCTTTCAAGATAAGGTTGCACCTCACGAAGTGGATCTATAATTGCAGCTTCTCCATTTGAAGTGATATAGTAAGCACCTTGTGCTAAACATCCTGTATATATTTGTTCTATTGTCATGATAGTATTTTTAATTATTGTATTGCAAAGGTAATTGTTGTGTTTGTAATAGAACGTGACTAATGTTACATAAACAGCTTTTTTTCAAGTGAAATTCCTTTAAAACAAAGGTACTGAAATAGATTCGTATGTGGTATGATATTTATCAGTACAGCAGCACCGATGTTCTTATTTGAATATAATTTCTTTGGCAATAATATAAATCCCCATAACCAAAACAAACCAACCAAAAGCCGGTTTTAATTTGGCTCCATCAATTTTTTTAGATAGCTGAGTTCCTATAAAGAGACCAATGATAGCCATAAAAGAGATCAGAAATAGCAGTTTAAAGTCAAGATGTACACCGCCTATTAAATCACCACCAAAACCAATTAATGAATTGATAAATATGATAAAAAGAGAGGTTCCTACGGCTTGTTTAATAGGTAAGTTGGCAAAGAATAATAAGGCAGGAATAATTAAAAATCCGCCTCCAGCACCTAGGAAACCAATTATCAATCCCACCAAAAAACCAATAATAGCCAGCATTTTAAAATTAACAACCACTTGCTCTTCTTGTCTTTTTGATTTTCTAATCATCGAAATGGAGGTTGCGATCATCAATAAGGCAAAAACAACCATGATAACGAGGTTTTTTGTCACCTCAAAAGTTTGAATGTAAAATAAAGAATCGGGAATTAAATGCAATACCATTTTTCGAATAAAAAGCAACGAAAGAATGGATGGAATGGCAAATACTAAAGCCGATTTAATTTTTAAATTTCCTAAACGGTAGTGGCTATAGGAACCAATCATAGAAGTCATTCCAACAATAAAAAGCGAGTAGCTGGTAGCCTGCTCTGGATGTACATGAAATAAATAGACTAAAATAGGTACAGCAAGTATGGAGCCACCGCCACCTATTAAGCCAAGTGAAAGTCCAATTATAATTGAAGCTAAGTATCCTACTATTTCCATGTATTATATTTTCTGGCAAAGATGATTTGTATTTTTATTAGCTACAGTAACATTTATCACATTGGGTGATTTTTTTATTGCAAAAGTTCGATTTGATTGCGATGCAAACTGACCAAACCGCGCTGCTCCATTTTTTTAAGTAGTCGGGAAATTACTTCTCTGGAGGTGTTTAGTTCGGTTGCGATTTCTTGATGGGATACTTTTAAATCTTTGGAACCGCTTGCTTCGGCATATCTTTTTAAGTAAAATTCCAGTCGCTCATCCATTGCTCTAAACGCGATACTGTCTACCACTTCTAGTACTTCTTCAAAACGTGTGCGGTAGGTAAAAATCACAAATTCATACCAGCTGCGGTGTTGCATCATCCATTTTTCCATTAGCGTAAGCGGAATCATAATGAGTTCAACATCTTCGGTAGCTTTGGCCATGATTTGACTCGTTTGGCTTTTAGTAGCGCAAATCATCGATACGGCACAAGCTTGGCCGGGTTGCAAATAATACATAAAAAACTCACCGCCATTTTCGCCTTCGCGGTAAATTTTAATTTGACCTTTAGTCAGCAGCATTGTGTTATTAATGTATTGTCCAGTGCGCATTATTACATCTCCAGCTTTGTAGGATTGATGGATGGCGTTACTTTCAATTTCTTGAATCAATTCGGTCGAAAATGTAGGGAAATTAGCTTTTAGAGAATCTTGCATTGGTGGCTTTTTAGTATTCAATTTTGGTTGTACTTATGTAAAAGTACATAATTAATGGAGATTTGAGTAGTATTATGAGAGGTCTATTTTGTCTTTTTTTATATAAAATGAAAATACATTTATAACAACTAACCTATCGATTTTGTAGAGTATTTTTAAGAATTAGCAAGGAAAAATGCAATTAATTGATTATTAAATAGTCTCGAAATCGTTTTCCTTGAATTAATATTTAAATCACATTTTGTTAGTTTTTAGTTCGCAAAAAACATCGTATTTTTACAAAAAACAATAAGATGAACTTAACACAAGAAGATTGGATTTCTCAGCTTGAAGCTGATGAGAATGCAGTAATATTAGACGTAAGAACAGAGGACGAATGCAATGACGGTATAATAGAGCACGCAATCAATATAGATATTCATCAAGGACAAGTTTTTATTAATGACATTGAGGCATTAGATAAAACAAAGAACTATTATGTATACTGTCGTTCTGGGGCTAGAAGCGCCAAGGCATGTGAGATTATGAATGAGTTAGGTATAGCTCATGCCTATAATTTGACAGGAGGTATACTGGCATGGAATGGAGATATCGTTTCACCCTAAACAGAGAGAGGCTTTTGGCCTCTTTTTTTTATTAAAAACTAAGAACTAAAAACTAGAATATGAATACAATACCGGAAGAATTTCAAATTAAAGAGTTACTCAATCAAGATACCTATTTAGTAAATGGAGAATTGAAAAAATGGGAAGGACAAACGTCTCCTGTTTTTTCTACAATTTCATCTACTGCGGATTATGTTCCTACTATTTTAGGGTCTATTCCGTTTATGGGAGAGCAAGAAGGATTAGAAGCTGTAAATGCTGCTGACGTTGCCTATAATAATGGGCAAGGATTATGGCCTACTATGAAGGTAAAAGACCGTATTAAATGCATGACTCGATTTGTGGTGCAAATGGAAGCCACACGTGACGAAGTAGTAAAATACTTGATGTGGGAAATAGGGAAAACGCTTGGTGATTCTCAAAAAGAGTTTGATAGAACGGTAGAATACATCTATGACACTATTGAAGATTACAAACAATTAGACCGTAACAGTGCTCGTTTTACAAAAAGCCAAGGGGTTAATGCTATGGTACGCCGTGGACCACTAGGAGTTGTATTGTGTCTAGGGCCTTATAACTATCCTTTAAACGAAACTTTTTCATTACTTATTCCTGCATTAATTATGGGGAATACAGTGGTTTTTAAACCAGCGAAGCACGGGGTTTTATTGTTGTCACCTTTATTAGAAGCTTTTAGAAATAGTTTTCCAGCGGGTGTAATAAATGTGGTTTATGGACGTGGTCGCGAAGTAGCGTCACCGATCATGGCTTCGGGAAAAGTAACCGTTTTGGCTTTGATTGGAAACAGTAAGTCGGCTATTGCATTGCAAGATCAACATCCTAATAAAAACAGACTGCGTTTAATTTTAGGGCTTGAAGCCAAAAACCCAGCGATAATCCTTCCGGATGCCGACTTAGATCTAGCGATACAAGAATGTATTGCGGGAAGTTTGTCATTCAATGGACAACGTTGTACTGCTTTGAAAGTACTTTACGTACATGAAAATATTGCAGTGGAGTTTAACAAACGATTTGCAGCCAAGGTTGATGAATTGAAGTTTGGAAATCCATGGGAAAAAGGCGTGTCATTGACACCACTTCCAGAAAAGGAAAAACCAGCTTATATTCAGGAACTAATTGATGATGCTACAAGCAAAGGAGCAAAAGTGATCAATGAAAAAGGAGGACAGCATTCTTCTAATTATATTTTTCCAGCCGTTTTGTTCCCTATAAATAAAGAGATGAGAGTGTATCATGAAGAGCAATTTGGACCAGTGGTGCCTATCTTGACTTTTAATGATATTCAAGAACCTTTAAACGACATGGCCGAATCAAATTACGGACAACAGGTGAGTTTATTTGGTCAAGACATCAAAACAATAGCACCGCTTATTGATACATTAGTAAACCTAGTATGTCGTGTAAACTTAAACAGTTCATGCCAGAGAGGTCCCGATATTTATCCGTTTACAGGTCGTAAAGATTCGGCTGTGGGAACTTTAAGTATTCATGATGCCTTGCGTTCTTTTTCTATTAGAACCTTTGTAGCGGCAAAAGACAATGAATACAACAATGAAATTTTACAAGCATTATTAAATAGTGATCAATCTAATTTTATCACTACCGATTATATTCTGTAAATAAATCAGCAATAAACAATTAAGCCTTCTCGATTTGAAAAAACGAGAAGGCTTTTTTATATAATCTACTTAGAATAGTAGTAAAAAATATTTTATTATTATATTTACTAAGCTACTAATTTAAAAAACGGAGCTATCAAAAAGAAAATTAAAATAGTAAAAGAAAAAATCCACGGTAGATTGCATCGTGCGCCTTACTACAGTCACCCAAAACTAAAGTTTATTCCTAATATTGTGGTTAACACGATCACCTTTGCAATTGCTTTTGCAATCATTGCCTTCATTGCTTATCAGCTGATTCATTTTTTAGCCAATCGATTTTATAATTTTTATTAATTAATCAGGTGAACCAAATGTTTGCCAATCTGTTTCGCTTTTGGAGGAGGTAATAATTATAATTTGACCTTAAGTGATTCTGATTTGTCAAATATTGCAGGGAGATTCAAAGACAAAATTTACCAAGCCATGGCCGACCCCAATCAATTTAAGCGTGTAAATCTGCCCATGCATTCGATGGGTATATGTATTTATTAGGTCTTCAGCCGGGAGAATTTAACACATGTTTAGGTATAGAATAATTGTCTAATTTGAATTTAATGTTGGACATTGATTGTAAAAGTTTCATGATTAAAACGTTGGTAGATGGTGCTATTGTCGAAGGATTGGATTTTGTGTTAAAATCGGCTAATTAATAATTGGTATGTTTTTTGCTTTTTCTTTCTTTAGTTAATTAAAATTATGGTCCAGCGTAAGTTGTTTTTTCGACAAAACGATATAAAAAACATTAAAAATAGATTTTATTATCACTAGTTTCCTGTTTTTCTTGTAGCTTTGTGTTTTCGTACGAATTAGTTTATTCAATTCAAAGTAGTGTATTACAGTTTGGTTGAATGACACCCTAAAAATTTACATCCAATTAAATAAAAAAAGCATGAAAAATATTTTAATACTACTATTTGTAGGTTTGTCTTTCACAGGCGTAAAAGCGCAAAGTTCTGAAAAAGAGGTAAAAATCAATAACTTTTTAGAAGCAGCGATCAAAGAATTCCAACTGGATAACGAAAAAACATTTCAAGTGCTGGAAGCGCGACAAGCATATATGGCAGAAGATGATGATAGTAATGGAAAAAGTTCTGCATCAAATGGAATAGGAGTTAAAAAAGAGCAATCGGCCAAAAAAACGAAAGAGTTTATAGATGCTTTTTCAAAAATAACAGGTAAGAGTGCTAAAGAAGTTCAGGCTTTTATGGATAAAATGATTGATCAGGATTAATTTTCTAGAAAGAATTAAAAATAAGAGAAACCCATTGTAATCAATTTGCGATGGGTTTTTTCTTTGTGTAAAATTGGATTAATTATCTTTTGTAGCTAGATTAATGCTTTCTTTTTTTAGAACTAAGCGTTGATCCGACAGAGGCAATGACTACGCAAAAAAACAGCAATAAGTTCATTTAAGGTAAGGTATTCTTGCAAAAACAACAACCCACAAATAGAAGCTGCGGCAGGTTCTAAGCTCATTAAAATACTAAAGGTTCGGGCAGGTAATTGTCCAAGTGCTTGCATTTCTAAAGTAAATGGAATCGCACTGGATAACAATGCGAGAGCCAGTCCTAGTCCAAGAAATGAAGGAGTCATATTCTCAAAACCATGACTCATAATTCCAAAGGGAAGGATCAACAGTGTCGCAAAAAGCATTCCTGTAGCAACAGCTTCGCCTCCTTTCATGATTTTAGATACTTTACCACCTAGTACTATGTAGGCCGCCCAAAGCGCTCCAGCGGTTAAAGCGTACAAAACACCAACTAAATCTACGCCATTATCTGCCCAAGGGGCAATCAATACAATTCCAGAGGCAGCTAGTACAACCCATAAATAATCCAGCCATCTTTTTGATCCTAAAACAGCTACTACCAGAGGACCTATGAACTCCAGAGTAACTGCTAGTCCAATGGGAATTCTTTCAATAGCCATATAAAAAATCAAATTCATAGCACCAAGTGACAGGCCATACGGAATGACAATTGTCCATTGTGGTTTGGTTATTTTTGATAAATTAGGTCGGTAAACTGCGAGTAAAATAATGGCTGATAACCCGATTCTTATCGATGCAGTGGAAGCAGCTCCAAGAGCTGGGAACAAGGTTTTAGCAATTGCAGCACCTGATTGTACACTGATAATGGCAAATAAAACGGCGGGTATTGGCGGAATGTTATAAAACTTATTTTTCACTTTGAACTTGCGTTGTTGGGCGGTAAAACTACAAAAATAAGCGGTAGAAAATTCGTAAAGTTAGTAAGGAGTATTGTATTATAATCAGCAACCTTTTGTAGTTTTGGCTTATTTTTGAAATAAAATATAAAAGATGAGTTTTAAGCATATATTCAAAGCGCGATTGAATTGGTTTTCAAAAGGAAAGCAACAACAGACAACTGCTAAAATTCACACAAAAAATCATACCGTTTCCTTCGCAGAAAAGCCCGATTTGAATGTCTCGGCGGCTAAGGCTTTCAAAGGAGATCCGCAATTGTACAATCCCGAAGATTTATTGCTCAGTAGCATTGTTTCGTGCCATATGATGTCCTATTTGTATGTTTGTAGTCAAAACGACATTGAAGTGGTGACTTATACAGACGAAGCCGAAGCAACTCTGGAAGTACTAGACAATGGTAGCGGTCGTTTTACAGAAGTGCGTCTGTATCCACAGGTAAAAATAACCCAATCCGAAAAAATAGATCTCGCCATTGATTTACATAAAAAAGCAAACGAACTTTGTTTTATTGCTAATTCGTGCAATTTTCCTATTGTGCATTTTCCTAGTTGTGAGACCATTTAAGGGGAATAAATCCCGAACTAGATAAATTGGAGTATGGTTTTGACTAAGTTCCCAATTGAGAATAAAAAAGACATTTTGTTAGATAGAATGAAAAAGGAATAAAAGTTCTTCGTATCCTAACAATGGTAACGCTTTAGTAAACACTATGAGTTTTTTTGCTTGCTAATACATTGCTTTATCTGTGTTTTTGAGCGCATTATATGTAGAAAGGTTCATAAGTTGACATTTATCATATATAAGTGATACTTCTTTTCGTTATATTTGTAAAAGTATAACGAACGTATTTTAGTTTTGAAGATAAAGAGTAAAATTTGGATAGAAACAGAGGAGGGCATTCTCATTAGTGAAGGCCGTGTTCAATTATTGAAATTGATTGCCGAAACCGGCTCGCTGAATAAAGCAGCCAAAGCCATGAATCTATCCTACCAAAAAGCTTGGAAATTAGTAGACGTGTCCAATAAAGCGGCAAGCAGTCCTTTGATAGCAACCCAAGTGGGTGGAAGCAAAGGCGGCGGTACGATATTAACTCCCTATGGCGAATCACTCATAACCTCTTTCGAATCTATTAATGCAGCTTGTTGGGAGTTTCTTGACGAACAGCTCAAAAAACATTCGCTATGACTGCCGTAGATTTATTTGATATCCCTTTGTTATTCATTTTGTTAGCTATCGTTGCTTTTTTGTATGCTAGCGTGGGACATGGAGGCGCAAGCGGGTATTTGGCATTAATGAGTGCTTTTGCTTTTCCGGTAACGTTTATGAAACCAACGGCTTTAGTGCTTAATATTTTGGTTTCGGGAATTTCATTCTATTTTTATTATAGAGAGAAAAAATTCAAGTGGAACTTATTTTATCCTTTTGCAATAACCTCGGTTCCTTTTTCATTTTTGGGAGGATATCTTACGGTTCCCACTTTTTATTATAAAATAATTTTGGCGACAGCCTTAATTTTTGCGGTGATGAGGTTGTTGGGTTTCTTGGGAAAAACGAAAGAGGAGATAACGCCCGTAAATATATACCTAGCCTTATTTGTGGGAGCTGTTATCGGGCTTTTGTCTGGTTTGATAGGTATTGGTGGTGGTATAATATTAAGTCCTGTAATCCTTCTTTTAGGTTGGGGGACAATGAAAGAAACGGCAGCAGTTTCGGCCTTGTTTATACTTGTCAACTCAATATCCGGAATTTCTGGTTTCTTGCTTAAAGGTGGCTTGCTTCCAGAATCGTCGTTGCCATTGATTGGAATTGTTTTTATAGGTGGTTTTTTTGGCGCTTATTACGGGAGCAAGAAATTCAATACACTGGTTTTACGAAATGTATTGGCGGTAGTACTCAGCATAGCAATTTATAAATTATATGTAACCGCATGAAAAATAATGTAACCGCATTTATATTGGCAGGCGGAAAAAGCCAGCGCATGGGAACCGATAAAGGCTTGTTGCTTTTGAACGGAAAACCATTTGTGAGTCATATTTGTGAAGCTGTAAGCCCTATTGTGGGCGAGAATATTGTTATTGTTTCGTCGAGTACCGACTATGATTTTTTGGGTTATACCCGAATTGAAGATATAATAGAAGACAAAGGGCCTGTGGGCGGAATTTATACTGCTTTGCAACAGACCAAAACAAAATTAAACTTTGTCCTAAGCGTGGATGCGCCTTTGGTTACAACCGAATTGTTACTTTGGATTTTCAAAAATCACGCGGACTCCTTTTTAATGACTCAGGTGAAGGCCAATGATAAAAGCTATCCTTTGATTGCGATTTATGACCAATCGGTAGTAACTGTTTTTGAGGATAATCTAAAGCGAGACCAATTAAGATTGCGACGTGTACGAGATGAGATTGCGCATCAAACGATTATAGTTCCGGAGAAATGGAACGATCAAGTGCAAAATATAAACACACAAGAAGAATATCAAAAAATAATATCATGATTATAAATATCAAATATTTTGGTTTACTGGCTGATATCACTAAGAAGAAAGAAGAGCAAATGGTGTTGGATGAATCCAGTTTTTCTGTTGGTTTTTTAAAATCTAAAATGGAATCAGCGTATCAAGAATTACAAAACACCAATTATTCAGTTGCTGTAAATCAGGCAATGGCGGGCATGGATACCAATATAAAAGACCAAGACATAATTGCATTTCTACCGCCATTTGCGGGAGGATAATCACCTAACCCCTGAAAGGGAATAAAATTCTTTAATGAAAAATTCAACACGATATACCAGACAAATAGCGCTACCAGAAATAGGAGCGTTAGGACAGCAAAAATTACAGAACGCTCGTGTTCTAGTAATTGGCGCGGGTGGTTTGGGTTGTCCTGTTTTGCAAAATTTAGCAGCTGCAGGAGTGGGGTGTATCGGAATTGTAGATGGTGATATCGTCGAAGAAACCAATTTGCATCGACAATTGTTGTATACTTTAAAAGATTGCGGAAAAAGTAAAGCAATAACGGCTGCTAACGTGATTAAAGAACTGAATCCTAATGTTGAAGTTAAGGTGTTTCCTGAGTTTTTTAATACTCAAAATGCCTTTGAAATTGTAAGCAATTATCAGATTATCGTAGATTGTACAGACACGATTAGTGCTCGTTATTTGATTAATGATGTTTCACTAGTCAAAAAAGTTCCTGTTGTGTACGCATCAATTTACAAATTTGAAGGGCAGGTTTCAGTTTTTAATTATAAAAATGGACCAAGTTACCGTTGCTTATTTCCTCAAAAGGAGGGGTTGAATGCCGTTCCAAATTGCGTTAGTTCGGGAGTTTTGGGCGTTTTGCCCAATACACTTGGTGCACTCCAAGCTACCGAAGTATTAAAGATTATTCTTGAAATAGGAAGTGTACTGTCAGGTAAATTATTACTTTATGATGCATTACAGTATCAAACACAAATAATTGATTTCAGTAAAAATCCTAGAGAAATTGAAAACGGACTTAAAAACGGTTTTTTAATCCGAAATCAAGATTCTGATAAAGTAGGCGCAACTCTAACTCAAGAAACTTTTTTAGAAAAGTGTCGTCAAGACCATTGCGTAGTCATCGACATTAGAGAGGCCTACGAAGAACCGAAATTCAACGAGCTTAATGTGGTCAACGTACCACTTGCTGACTTGGAAAACTATTGCGGTACGCTTGATAAATCGCAAGAGATTGTTTTGTTCTGTCAAAGTGGACAACGCAGTGAACTTGCTTTGGCCTATTTAAAAAAAGAAGGATTTACGAAGCTTTCTCATCTTGAAAAAGGAATTGAATCTATAAAAATACATTTAGAAACAAAATAATAATACCAATATAATGGCAACAACAAAACCTAAAAAAAACTCTTTCATTCAAGGAGCAATATCCTCAGATTTCATTGGAAATGCTATTGCAAAGCATCAGAGTAAGACCACTATTGGCGCTCATAATATTTTTTTAGGGCAAGTTCGTGCCGACGTTATTGATGGGAAAACAGTTGTAGCTATCGAATATTCGGCTTACGAGGAAATGGCCGAACAAACTTTTCATGAAATTCGAGAAGCGGCTTTCGCCAAGTATGAATTGTCATGTTTACATATTTATCACAGTCTAGGAACGGTAAAAACAGGGGAGATTTGTCTTTTTGTTTTTGTGTCGGCATCAAGACGAAAAGTGGTGTATGAAGCTTTAGAATTTTTGGTCGAAGAAATAAAAGAAAAGACCGCTGTTTTTGGTAAAGAAATAATGGATGACGAGAGTTATAGTTGGAAAGAGAATTCTTGAGAGAGGAAAGAAACAAGAGTTAAGAAACAAGAGGTTAGAGTAAACAAAAGGGTTTTAGATAGATTACGATTGATTCCTAATATTTTGTCTAAAGGACTGTTAAAGAGGTTTAAATCTTTGGTTTTTAGTAACAATAGATGAACTAGAATTTGATTCAATAACGTGGTTTTGCGTGAGGGATTGAAGTGTAAATCCTTTTTTGTGGCTTTTTCCGCCACCAAAAAGATTGTAACGGAAAGCCCGACCCGTAGGGACACGCCCAAATAATATAAACGAAGCTAAAAGCCAAGTGCCAATAGCCAAAAGCAATAAAATGGTAGACATTACACATAAAATAATTACGCTTCGCACTGCAACGGCACAGGCCATCGTAAAAGTAGGCTCGCCTGACACGATGAAAGCGATATTGGATAAAACAGTTCCTAAAGGCGATGTGCTAGAAGTAGCAAGAACCGCTGGGCTTTTTGCAGTGAAAAATACTTCTAATTCTATTCCGGATTGCCACCCCATGCCAATTGAATATACTGGAATCGACTATGAATTTTTGGAAGATTCGGTTTTAATTAAGGTTACCGTAAAAGCAATTTATAGAACAGGTGTTGAGGTCGAGGCCATGCACGGTGCTTCGATTGTGGCATTAACGATGTACGACATGCTGAAACCTATTGACAAACAAGTGGAAATTTCGACCATTAAATTATTGCATAAAAAAGGCGGAAAATCAGATTATGGCAACAAAGAAGTACAAGATTTATCAGTAGCGGTAATGGTCTGTTCGGATAGTGTTTCAAGCGGAAAGAAAGAAGATAGAGCAGGAAAAGTAATCTCGGATAAAATCAAAAATTTAGGATTAAGTGTTTCTAATTATATCGTTATTCCGGATGAGGTTTTAGACATTCAGGACACCATTAATAAATTATGTGCTAAGAATATGGACTTGGTTATTTTGACTGGAGGAACAGGATTGTCTGACAGAGATGTCACTCCTGAGGCGGTGATTCCGTTGCTTGACCGTCGCATTCCCGGTATCGAGGAAGCGATTCGCGCTTACGGTCAGGATCGCACGCCTTATGCGATGTTATCGAGAAGTGTTGTAGGTTTTAAAGGCGATACGTTAATTATGGCCTTGCCCGGATCTACCGCAGGAGCGGGGGAATCAATGGATGCCGTTTTTCCTTCGGTTTTGCATTTGTTTAAAATTTTAAAAGGGTTCAACCATGGAAAATAACATTCAAATGCAGGATACTCACGGTCGCGGACACAGCTATTTGCGCATTTCAATTACTGAGAATTGTAATTTGAGATGTACGTATTGCATGCCGGCCGAAGGGATTTCGCTTACGCCAAAAGCCCATCTGATGACTGCAGATGAAATTGTTACTATAGCACAAACTTTTGTAAATCAAGGTGTAAACAAAATCAGGTTGACAGGGGGAGAGCCTTTGGTTCGAAAAGATGCCAAAGATATTATGCTGCGTCTTGGGAAATTAGGAGTAGAACTCACACTGACTACAAATGGAATCTTGGTTCATGATTTTATAGATACTTTTAAGGAAGCGGGTGTTCATACACTAAACCTAAGTATTGATAGTTTGCAAAAAGAGAAGTTCAACCAGATTACCCGCAGGAATTATTTCGATAAATTCAATGAAAACTTGGAGTTGCTTGACGCCAATGGTTTCCAGTTGAAACTGAATGTGGTAGTTATGAAAGGCTTTAATGACAATGAAATCATCGATTTTATCGAATTGACCAAAAACCGTAATATCCAAATTCGGTTTATCGAATTTATGCCTTTTGATGGCAATCAATGGAACAAAGAAAAGTTGGTTTCTTATGCCGAAATCCTTTCACAAGTCAATGATAAATACAGTGTTGAAAAAGTAGAACGCTTGATCGATAAACCACATGACACTGCCAAAAATCATAAAATAGCATCCTACAAAGGGCGTTTTTCGGTGATTAGTTCCGTTACAAATCCTTTTTGCAGTAGCTGTAACCGCATCCGATTAACCGCCGACGGTAAACTTAAAAACTGTCTTTTTTCGAATTCTGAAACTGATTTATTACAAACGCTGCGTTCTGGAGGAGCTATTGAACCACTTATTTTTCAGAATATAAAATCAAAACACGCCATGCGTGGCGGCATGGATGACGATGCTAAATTTCAAAATCCGAAACTCTTTTCTCAAAACAGAAGTATGATAAAAATTGGGGGATAGTTTTAGTTTAATAAAAGGGTTCAAAAGAAAAGGATTATGTGATTCCTGATTTTGTTTTTTTTTATGAATGTCCGCAATTCATACCAAAAAAAAAATGCCTTTTATACACCATTAAGAAAATTAAGTTTTGGAGCTTAACCAACCTTAATTTCTTAATGGTGGAAAATAAAAAATAAACTCCTTTTGCGGTAAACCGTAATATGTATGAATTTATTTTCAATACCTTAGCGATTGGAATTAAATGAACACTAAATAATGGCAGCCGAACAAAAACAAAAATTAGAACAACAACTCTGGAACATTGCAAACACCCTACGTGGGAAGATGGACGCCGATGATTTCCGTGATTACATATTAGGTTTTATTTTTTATAAATACCTGAGCACCAAGATGGATTTGTATGCCAATACCATCCTAAAACCAGACGGATTGACCTTCCAAGAAGTCGAAGGACATCAAGAAGAAACCGCCCTTCTGGAAGAAATAAAACAACTCGCTTTAGACAAACTAGGCTACTTTTTATTGCCTTCTGAATTGTTTTCAGAGTTGGCAAGAAGAGGCAACGCAGGCGGAAAAAACAATTTTATTTTGGGCGATCTCGCCAAAGTACTCACCCACATCGAGCAAAGCACCATGGGATCGGAGAGCGAAGACGACTTTGGAAACTTATTTTCTGATCTTGACCTTACCTCCCACAAACTAGGGAAATCCGAAGCCGATAAAAACGAACTCATCGTAAAAGTCCTCATACATCTGGACGAAATCGACTTTGACCTAGAGAATACCGACAGCGATGTTCTAGGCGATGCTTACGAATACCTAATCGGGCAGTTTGCCAGTGGCGCAGGCAAGAAAGCAGGGGAGTTTTATACCCCGCAACAAGTCAGCAGCATCTTGGCACAACTAGTAACCGTGGGCAAAGACAAGCTAAAAAGCGTTTATGATCCCACCTGTGGATCCGGCTCGTTATTATTGCGAGTAGCCAAAGAAGTCAAAGATGTCAGCGCCTTTTACGGACAAGAAATGAACCCTACCACTTACAACCTCTGTCGCATGAACATGATCATGCACGACGTACACTACAAGCGGTTCGACATCAAGAACGAAGACACCCTCGAACGTCCACAACATTATGATATGCGTTTTGAAGCCATAGTGGCCAATCCGCCATTCTCGGCCAATTGGAGTGCCAGCCCGCTACACATGACCGATGAGCGTTTCTCGGCCTACGGAAAACTAGCCCCATCCAGCAAAGCCGATTTTGCCTTTGTACAACACATGGTGCACCAACTGGATGACAACGGAACCATGGCAATCGTATTACCTCACGGCGTTTTGTTTCGTGGCGGTGCCGAAGGTCACATACGCCAATACCTAATCAAAGAGAAAAATTACCTCGATGCCGTAATAGGCCTACCCGGCAATATTTTTTACGGAACCAGCATCCCAACCTGTATTTTGGTTTTAAAGAAAGACCGAAACAAGGATACTGAGCGGAGTCGAAGTATTCTCTTTATCGATGCCAGCCAGCATTACGAGAAAGTAAAAACCCAAAACGTATTGCGTACCCAGGATATCGACAAAATAATCGATACCTATAAAAACCGCACCGCCGAAGATAAATATTCTCATATTGCCGTTGCCGCGTCAATTGCCGAAAATGATTATAATTTAAATATCCCGCGCTACGTAGACACCTTCGAAGAAGAAGATGCCATAGACCTAACCGCCATAACAACCGAATTAAGAGCATTAGCCACCCAAGCCAAAACCACCGATGCCACCATCGCAGGATTTTGCACCGAATTAGGAATCGAAACCCCATTTTAATCATGAAAAACAATTTAGACACCAATGATTTGGGCGTTTCCCTATCGGGTCGGGCTATCCGTTTCAATCTTTTTTGCCCAAAAAAGGGCAAAAAAGGATTTCCACTTCTATCCCTAACGCAAAAAAATCCCTGCCATGAATAAAGTATGTATTCCAAAATTACGATTTTGTGGGTTTGAGGGGGAGAATAATACGTATGAAAAATATTCATTTAAAGATATGTTTCTGTTTTCAACAGGGAAAAATATTAAGCAAAATGAAGCTTCTCCTGATTTTGAAACACCTTGTGTCAGGTATGGAGAATTGTACCATATGTATAATGAAGTAATTCATAAAGTAATAAATAAAACCAACCTTGATAAATCAGAACTAGTTTTTAGCAAAGGAAATGAAATTTTATTGCCTTCTGCTGGCGAAGATCCTTTAGATATTGGTTCAGCATCAGCATTAACAATTGAAAATATTGCAATTGGAAGAACAATAAATATTTTAAGCCCAATTAAAGAAAATGTTTATTCGCAGATTTATGTTTCATATTATATCAACGAAAAATTAAGAAAGAAAATTTCAAAGTTAGCTAAAGGCTCAAGTATTAGTAATGTCTATAATTCTGATTTAAAGACCTTAGCAATTACACTTCCATCCCTCCCCGAACAACAAAAAATAGCCTCATTTTTAAGTTCGGTAGATGACAAAATACAGCAATTGTCCCGCAAAAAGGAACTATTAGAACAATACAAAAAAGGCGTAATGCAACAATTGTTCTCGGGTAAATTGCGGTTTAAGCCTGCCCAGAGCGAAGTCGAAGGGATGAATGGGGAAGATTATGCGGATTGGGAGGAGAAGAATTTGGGGGAGGTTGCTACTAAAAAATCTTCTAATATTTCGGCAAATAAAATTGAAGATAATTTTGGAGACTTTATCATTTATGGAGCATCAGGAATATTAAAGAAAGTTGATTTTTACAAAGAGGAAAATGATTATATAAGTATCGTAAAGGACGGAGCTGGAGTTGGTCGATTATTTTTCTGTAAAGGAAAATCTTCTGTATTAGGAACAATGGAGTTAATAAGCCCAAAACAAAATATTGATACCTATTTTTTATATTGCTTACTTTCTAATATTGATTTTGTTAAATATGTGACAGGTAGCACAATTCCTCATATCTATTTTAAAGATTATTCCAATGAAATTTGTGGTATTCCCTCCCTTCCCGAACAACAAAAAATCGCCAATTTTTTATCGGGCATCGATGATAAAATAGAAAATACGCATCAAGAAATAAATAACATGCAAGGATTCAAAAAGGGGTTGTTGCAACAAATGTTTGTGTGAAAAAAAATAGTGAAAAGGTAAAGGTGTCGAATTCGACACCTTTATAAAAGTATAATGTAATTTATTGATTATGAACGCAAAATTAAAACAAATTGAAGTTGAAAATAAAATTATTGCTATTACTTCATTCAATGAGGATGACTATATTTGTTTGACTGATATGGTTCGTGGAGAGGAAGGTAACGATCATATTAGAAACTGGATGCGTAACAGAAATACAATTGAATTTCTAGGACTTTGGGAACAATTATACAATTCCAATTTTAAAAGTGTCGAATTCGACACCTTAAAAAAAGAAGCAGGATTAAACTCTTTTAATTTAACTCCAAAAAAATGGGTTGAAACGACTGGAGCTATTGGAATTATTTCCAAAAGTGGTAGACAAGGTGGTACTTACGCTCATAAAGATTTAGCATTTGAATTTGGAGCGTGGATAAGTCCAATGTTCAAACTTTTATTAATCAAAGAATTTCAGCGACTAAAAGAAATTGAAAGCAACCAATTCAATTTAGAATGGGATGTGAAAAGAATAGTATCAAAAGCAAATTATAGCATACATACGGACGCCATAAAAAATCATGTCATACCAAGTTTAAATATAGCTAAAGACAAAGAATGGATAACCTATGCGGACGAAGCAGATGTATTAAATGTAGCTTTGTTTGGTTGCACTGCAAAAATATGGAGGCAATCCAATGCACAATTAGCTCTTGAAGGAAAAAACATGAGAGATATGGCAAGTATAAATCAATTAACGGTACTATCAAATTTAGAAGTTATGAACTCTGAGCTGGTTAAAAACAAACTTTCTAAAACTCAAAGATTTCAATACCTGCATAGAATAGCTTTACAACAGTTAGCTATATTAGATAATTCTAATGCGATGAAATCTTTACAAAAATTATCAGATAGTACGTTTATTGACGAACAAAAGAAATTAGAAAATTAATAAATGAGCCATCAATCCGAATTACAATTAGAAAACAAATTAATCAAGCAATTGATTGGTTTAAACTATGCATCTGTACAAATTCAAGATGGAGACGCTTTAGTTTCTAATCTAAAAAGGCAGTTGCAAGTTTTCAACCAAACCACTTTTACAGCTAAGGAGTTTGATGCGATTTTGAATCATTTATCCAAAGGAAATGTATTCGAAAAAGCTAAAACCTTGCGGGATCGTTTTCAATTAACCAAAGAAGATGGGACTTCCTTTTACGTACGTTTCTTTAATACCGAAGATACAAGCCAGAATCTATACCAAGTTACCAACCAAATATCCTTAGAAGGAAGCTACAAAAACCGTTTTGACGTAACGCTTTTGGTCAATGGTTTGCCTTTGGTACAAATAGAATTAAAACGTTCAGGAATCGAAATCAAAGAAGCATTCAACCAAATCAATCGCTATCAAAAACATTCTTTTTGGAGCACCTACGCCTTATTTCAGTACGTGCAATTGTTTGTGATCAGCAATGGAGTCAATACCAAATATTTGGCAAATAATAAATTGCAATCGGTTAAACAAACCTTCTTTTGGGCGGATGCCAAAAATAAAAATATAACAGCGTTACCAGAGTTTGCAGCTTCATTCTTAAACCCAGCGCATTTGGGTAAGATGATTGCGCATTATATTGTGATCAATGAAACACATAAGGTAATGATGGTTTTGCGTCCGTATCAATATTTTGCTACTGAAGCTATTATTCATCAGGTTAAAAACTCAAATGACAACGCTTACATTTGGCACACGACAGGTTCGGGAAAAACACTAACCTCTTTCAAAGCCAGTCAAATATTGATGGACTTGCCCGAAGTACACAAAGTAGTTTTTGTGGTGGATAGAAAAGATTTGGATTACCAAACCATGAACGAGTTCAATGCGTTCAAGAAAGACAGTGTAGATGTTACCAATAATACGCAATCCTTAGTAAACCAATTGACGGATAATACCAAATTGGTTTTAACCACAATACAAAAACTAAACAATGCCATTTCAGAACGATTTGCGGGTAAAAATGAAGCTTTACGCCACCAGAAAATAGTTTTTATATTTGATGAGTGCCACCGCTCGCAATTTGGTGATACGCACGACCGTATTACCAAATTCTTTGAGAAAAGTCAGTTAATCGGTTTTACAGGAACGCCCATTTTTGCCGAAAATGCTTCTAAGAACGATTACGGAAAACGAACTACCAAAGATTTGTTTGGCAACTGCCTGCATAAATATGTAATTACAGATGCAATTAAAGATCAAAACGTATTGCGTTTTGGGATAGAATACATTGGGAAATATAAAAATAAGAGCAAGACTTTTATCGATATTGAAGTCGAAGATATTGACAAACAAGAAGTATTGAATTCTGAAAAACGAATCTCTAAGATCGTAGATTACATCATTGCGCATCACAATCAAAAGACTTTCAATAAAGATTATTCGGCCTTGTTAGCGGTTAGCAGCATTGATAACGTGATCAAATATTACGATTTATTTCAGGAAAAGAAGCTAGCAGGTGAACACGATTTGCGTATCGCTACGATTTTCACTTACGGCACTAATGAGGATTCAGACGAAGCACAGGATTTTTTACCCAGTGATGAAGTCGATTTTGATGTTTTGGCGGAAGCCCCAACACCTTATCAATCCAAGCACACCAGAGATAAATTAGAAAGTTATATAGCTGACTATAATAAAATGTACGGTACAAGCTTTTCGACCAAAGACAGCCAGCAATTTGAAAATTATTTCAAAAATATAAGCAAACGTTTAAAAGATCGCGAAAAAGAAAGTTTCAATAATGACAAAGACCGTTTGGATATTGTCATTGTGGTTAATATGATGCTAACTGGTTTTGATGCTAAAAAAGTAAATACCCTTTACGTTGATAAAAACCTGAAACAACACGGCTTAATTCAGGCGTATTCAAGAACCAACAGGATATTGGGAGAACAGAAGTCACAAGGGAACATTCTGTCCTTTAGAAACCTAAAAAAAGCTACAGACGAAGCCATTACGTTGTTTTCGAACAAAGACGCCATCGAAGTAGTTACCATGCCTGATTATGAAAAAATAGCCGAGAAGTTTGATGAGGCTTTGAAACTATTAAGAGAAATCACACCTACGCATCAAAGTGTAAATGATTTGGAAAGCGAGCAAGATGAAGCAGAGTTTGTACAAGCTTTTAGAAAATTAATGCGTGCTATGAATGTCTTGCAGTCTTACACTGATTTTGATTGGGAAGATTTACCTATTGACGAGCAGGAATTTGAAGATTACAAAAGCAAGTATCTGGATTTATACGAAAAGGTAAAACGAGACACTGAAAAACAAAAAACATCAATACTCGACGATATTGATTTTGAATTAGAATTAATTCATCGAGATCAGATCAATGTTGCCTATATCCTAAAATTAATTGCACAGCTAAAAGGAGAAAAAACACCATCTGCAGCAGCGGCTCAAAAGAAAGCGATTGTTGATTTATTGGGAGGTGATATACAATTAAGAAGCAAACGAGAATTAATCGAGAAATTCATAGACGAGAACATGCCTCACATCAAGGATAGCGACAATATTGACGATGAATTTGAGAAATTCTGGCAAGACCAAAAAGTACTAGCATTAGGTAAGCTCTGTGAAGACGAAAACCTAGACAAAGCACAATTCAAAGCCTTAATCGATGCCTACATCTACAGCGGTAGAGAACCTATAAAGGATGAAGTTTTTCAATGTTTGGATAATAGACCAAGCGTGCTACAAGCCAGAACTATTGGAGATCGAATCATCGGAAAGATGAAAGAGTTTGTGGAGGTATTTGTTAAGGGGATGATGGCTTAAAAGAGAAATGAAAGAGAAATATAAAAAATGCGGTGATTAATCAATTTATTCACCGCATTTTTTGCGGTGAATAATCGCTATATTTACCGCATAAACTAAAAGCGCTATGGCAATCTATATTCATCAACTTATAAAATGGCCTCAATTTAACTGGAACGAGCAGGATTTTATTTCGCTATTAAGCGAAGTGCGTCACTTGCAAGGCAAACTTATGGGCAAAGTAGAATTATTGGGATTTGAACTAAAAGGGAAGGCCAATTTAGAAACTTTAATTCAAGACGTCTTGCAAACTTCTGAAATAGAAGGGGAGATTCTAAATCCGGAATTGGTTCGTTCGTCAATTGCAACTAGGCTAGGTTTAGAATATTCTGGACTGGAAAACTCAGATGGGAATGTGGATGGGATTGTAGAATTGATGATTGATGCAACCCAAAACGATGATAAGGTACTTACTGAAGATCGTTTGTTTGGTTGGCATGCAGCACTATTTCCAACAGGTAGAAGTGGTATGCATAAAATCGAAGTAGCTAAATGGCGCTCAGGCGCTATGCAAGTTGTTTCCGGTGGAATGGGAAGAGAGGTAGTTCATTACGAAGCTCCAAAAGCTGAACTGCTGAATAACGAAATGAAACATTTTATAGAGTGGTATAATAACGAGCAAGGATTAGAATCATTACTTAAAGCAGCCGTTGCCCATTTATGGTTTATAACGATACATCCGTTTGATGATGGTAACGGAAGAATAGCCAGAGCAATAACAGATATGCAACTCTCAAAATCAGACGGTGTAAACCAAAGATTCTATAGTATGTCTACAGAAATAAACAAACAAAAGAAAAGCTATTATAGCATCCTAGAACGCACTCAAAAGGACGACCTTAATATCACAGAATGGATTATCTGGTTTTTAGGACGTCTTAAAAACAGTATAATCCATTCGAGTGTTATAGTTGATAAAGTCGTAGCAAAGCACAATTTTTGGATGAAGTATGCTACTAAGATTAGTAATGACCGTCAACAAGTGATGCTTAACAAGCTCATGGACAATTTTGAAGGTAATTTAAATACAAGCAAGTGGGCTAAAATGACTAAGACTTCTCCAGACACCGCATTAAGAGATATCACTGATTTGGTTAACAAAGGTATTTTGATCAAAGCAAATTCAGGTGGTAGAAGTACGCACTATTTTTTAAATGATAATTTTTAAAATGAGTATATTTTAGTACAAAAAAAGACAATTTGTACTATTAGATTATACCATTCATAATTATAAAATAGTCCAATTGTCAGTTCGAGCGAAGTCGAGAACCTTTATAGCATCTCGACTTCGCTCGATGTGACAAAAATTTATTGGACTATATTATATTAGTGTTTGGTATTAGTCCTGAATAATTGAAATTATTGTCAACCAAATTGTCAACTAAAAATAAAAAAGCCTGTAAACAAGATGTTTACAGGCTTTTTTGTGGAGTCGCCGGGAATCGAACCCGGGTCCAAACAAGCAACTAAAAGGCTTTCTACGGGCTTATTTCCTGATTAGATTTTCGATAACAAGCTAGGCCAGAAACAGCCACTTATTACTTATCTTCTTAATTTTGAAATCCACCCGAAGCTTATGGAAATCTAGGTCTATTTTTACGGTTCTCCTGAATAGAACGCCACAAACCAAGGCTTTCAAGGAGAATCCAGCTTTCCTATCTGATAGGAACGTGGCGTAATCGTACTATAATTCGGATTATGCAGCTAAAGCGTAGTTATTTTCGCCGTGTAAAATTGTAAGATCTTATATTTACGAGCAAGGTCTCAATGCTCGGCCTGCTTACTTTTCAATTCGACTTGCTGTCAAAACCAGTCGACCCCATTTTTATTCAAAAATTTTTGAGAGTGCAAATGTATTGTTTTTGAATCAAAAACCATCATTTTGCACTACTATTATTATAAAGCAAATACTATTCCTCTTTTTCGTCATCATCTAACTTAAAGGGATAATCGCCAAATAAAACTGATAATTTACGTACGCGATACGGCATTCTACTAAATTTATTTGATATAGCTATGATCGTTACTTTTTCTTCGGGTAAAGTTACATAGGATGAAGTGCTTCCGTGCCACCAACCATTATGAAAATAAAAGTTTTGACCTGTAGGCCAGTTGATCATTCGCATCCCAAGACCGTAATTTTTTTTACCTGGATGTTCGTTACTGTAGGGTGTATAGGCTTCTTCTAAAAGTTTAGGGTCTAAAAAGCTAGGAGAGTTACGACCGATATCGAATTTTAATAAATCGCGTGCAGTCGAAAAGATGTTTTTATCTCCATAAATAGCGTCTAAGAAATCCAAGTTGAATTTAGAGAAATTGCCACGGTATGAAGGGGTTGCTTTAAGTTTATCCTTTTCATAATCAAATACAAAGCTATCTTTCATATCCAATGGTTTGAAAATAAGGTCTTGCATCGCATCTTTGTATGCTTTGCCTGTTAGCTTTTCGATAATTAATGCCAACATGGCATAATTAGTATTGCAATACGCAAATCGGGTATTGGTTTTGTATTCTAGATCAAGACCTTTTGTAGCAAGTAAGGTTAAAACGTCCTGATTACTTAACATTTTATGCTTGTCCCAAAGTCCTCTTTTATCAGTAAAGTAGGCATAGCTGCGAATACCAGAACGATGATTAAGTAAATGTTTTACTGTAACATTAGGGTACGGAAACTCTTTGAGGATGGTGCTTACTTTTTGGTCCAATTGTAATTTGTTTGCACTTATTAATTTAAGTATAGCAGTTGCTGTAATCACTTTACTCACGGATGCAATATGCAGAGGAGTACTACTGGTCATTGGAGTTTTGGCTTTATAATCAGCGTAGCCGTTGTATTTTTCGTATATGATTTGACCATTTTTTGCCACAAGAAATTCACCGTTTAAGGAATTATTAGGCCAGTTTTTTTGATAAAAATGATCTATACTTTTTGTTTTGGCTGCGATATACTCTTCCGTAAGTTTCGGCTCAGCTTTTACTTCTTCGGTTATTTTCTCTTTTATGATCTCAATTGGATCGGTGGTTGGTTTTTTCTTTTCTTTACATCCGCTTAAAACCAATAGGAGCAGGAGTATTTGTAGTATATTTGCTTTTTTTATAAAAATCATTGTCATCGTGCTTGAAATGCAAATATAAGGAATCAATTTCTTTGATGCATTTATTTTATAGGGTTGTAGTGTCTTTTTTGTATTTATTAAAAGGAGTATTCTATTGTTTTGTAGCTCAGGTTTTAATGTTTTATAAGATTTAAAAAATTTTAGATTAACAAAGATATTATTGTTTAAAATGTTATATTTGTAACAATACAAGTGATTAAAGTTATATTAATACAAAGCACCATATAAATATGAAATTCGGAATTTTAAAAGAAAGAAAAAACCCGCCAGATCGTAGAGTCGTTTTTTCTCCTGCTGCACTCGTACAATTGAAAACACTTTTTCCTGATGCTGTTGTAAAAGTAGAAAGCTCAGATATTAGAATATTTTCAGATGATGCTTATAGAAGTTTGGGGATAGAAGTTACGGATGACGTGAGTGATTGTGATGTTTTATTTGGTGTTAAAGAAGTTCCTGTTGAAGCTTTGATTGCTAATAAGTCTTATTTCTTTTTTTCACATACGATCAAAAAACAGCCCTACAATAAAAAATTATTGCAAGCTGTATTAGCAAATAACATAGATTTATATGATCATGAAACGATTGTAGATGCTGATAATCGCCGATTAATTGGTTTTGGTCGTTACGCAGGTATCGTGGGTGCATACAACACTATTCGTGCGTTTGGGATCAAGTTTGAATTGTTTAAATTACCAAAAGCAGAAACCCTTTCGGGTAAGGAGGAGTTAATCAGACAGTTGAAACGCATTGTTTTTCCACCCATTAAGTTTGTTGTTACTGGAGGTGGTAAAGTAGGAGGTGGGATCAAAGAAATTCTAGATGCTATAAAAATTACCGAAGCTTCAGTTGATAATTTCTTATCTAAAAAATACGCACAAGCGGTTTATACTCAAATTGATGTGTTGGATTATAACAAGCGCATTGATGGGCAAGTGATTAATTGTAAAGATTTCTATGAAAATCCAACCGACTATGTAGGCGATTTTGAGCGTTTTACTAAAGTAGCCGATGTTTTGATTACAGGACATTTTCATGGAAATAATGCGCCAGATATTTTAACTAGAGCGATGCTACAGGCTAAGGATTGCCAAATAAAAATCATAGGAGATGTTTCATGCGATATTAATGGACCGATAGCATCAACAGTAAGAGCTTCTACAATTGAGAGTCCATTATATGGTTATTTACCATCAGAACATAAGGAGGTAGAAGTTTTTCATCCAGCTGCAATTGTTGTTATGGCGGTGGATAACTTGCCTTGTGAGTTGCCAAAGGATGCTAGTGAAGGATTTGGAGCTATGTTCATGGAACATGTGATTCCGGCCTTTTTTAATGAAGACCAAGAAGGAATTTTAGCAAGAGGTAAAATGACCGAAAAAGGAAAACTTACTTCTAAATTTAGTTATTTACAAGATTATGTAGATAATAAATAAGGCTGAATATTGAGATAGAAGCGCCTAGTTTACACTGTTTGTAAATTAGGCGTTTTTTTTTTAGGGTTAGCTTTTTTATTATTTCTACCTGTAATTACACCATGTCTTCGGGTTTAACCCAAGCATCAAAGTTGGTTGCAGTCACGTAGCCAAGTCGGATGGCTTCTTCTTTTAAACTAGTACCGTTTTTATGTGCTGTTTGAGCAATTTCGGCGGCTTTGTAGTAGCCTATTTTTGTATTTAAAGCAGTGACTAGCATTAGTGAATTGTCAACTAGTTCTGTGATGCGTTTGTAATTGGGTTCAATGCCTTGAGCGCAATGGGTATCAAATGATGAGCATGCGTCTGCGAGTAAGCGTGCCGATTGTAAAAAGTTAGCCGCCATAAGTGGTTTAAAAACATTGAGCTCGTATTGTCCTTGCATGCCGCCCACGGTGATCGCAACATCATTGCCTATTACTTGAGCGCAAACCATAGTTAATGCTTCGCATTGAGTAGGGTTTACTTTTCCGGGCATGATGGATGAGCCAGGTTCATTTTCGGGCAGTAGTAGCTCACCAATTCCAGATCGTGGACCAGAGGCTAACATCCTGATGTCATTGGCAATTTTATTTAATGAAACGGCTAGTTGTTTCAAGGCACCGTGCGATTCAACAATAGCGTCGTGTGCGGCCAATGCTTCAAATTTATTTTCGGCGGTTACAAATGGATGGCCTGTAAACGCAGCGATATACTGAGCAACTTTTATGTCATATCCTACAGGTGTGTTTAATCCTGTGCCTACTGCTGTCCCTCCCAAAGCAATTTCAGACAAATGGGCTAAAGTGTTTTTTAGCGCCTTTACACCATAATTGAGCTGTGCTACATAACCGGAAATTTCTTGACCAAGCGTAAGTGGCGTTGCGTCCATAAGATGTGTACGGCCTATTTTTACCACATTTTTAAATTGAATGGCTTTAGTATCTAATGTGTCTCTAAGTTTTTCAATGGCAGGAATGGTATGTTCAACAACTAGTTTGTAAGCTGCAATATGCATAGCTGTAGGAAAAGTATCATTGGATGATTGTGATTTATTGACATCGTCATTGGCTTTAATAAAGGGTTCGCTTTCGCCAATAGTAAATCCTTTTAGCAGTTGAGCTCTATGAGCAATTACCTCATTTACGTTCATATTGCTTTGTGTGCCGGAACCTGTTTGCCAGATTACTAACGGAAACTGATCGTCTAGTTTTCCGTCCAATATTTCGTCACAAACGGCAGCTATAGCATCTCGTTTGGCTGTAGTAAGTGTACCAAGATCACAATTGGTATAAGCGGCCGCTTTTTTTAAATAAGCAAAACCATAGATAATTTCTTTGGGCATAGAGGCTGAAGGGCCTATTTTAAAATTATTTCTGGAACGTTCTGTTTGTGCACCCCAATATTTATCGGCGGGAACTTGCACTTCGCCCATGGTATCTTTTTCGATTCTGAATTTCATTTGATGTTTTTTTTCGAGGTTATTGAAAAGAGAAATGTTTTACTGTGTACTAAATGCTAGCCTTGATAGAAGTGAAAATCCTTATATGCCAGTGTTTGGCATATAAGATTGTAACGGATAGCGAGAACAGCTCCATAAAAATACATAAAATTACTTTTTTATTAAAATTGATTCTGTTTTTTATTGCTAAGAAAAAATAATAAACATACATTTGTACTTACATTCAAAAATTCCGGAAAACATGTTTGAATTTTCACAGTATTTAGGCTTTTTACTTTTTTTATCAATCCTTACATTAGGGTTTTGGTTAATGTTTTTTTTAGTTGGTTTCGTATCGTATTGGGTAGGAGGAGCATCTTGGGAAGCATATAAAGAGAAAAGAAAAGCAAAGAAAGAGCAATCAGTTTAGTTTGATTGCCAGATAGAAAAAGGACTCGTGATGCGAGTCCTTTTTTTTATGCCTTACATTTAAAAACAAGGAAAGTATTGTATAAAAAAACGGACTCATTTTCATGAGTCCGTTTTTATGATGTTGATTATCCAGGAAATCCGCCACCTTCTTCTTCGTTGCCTTTTGGAGCATTTTTATCTTTATCCGTTTTCTTTTTATTGATACGGTAGGTAAAAGAAAGGTTGAATTGTCTTTTTCTCCATTGAAATTCACTGTTAGAGCTTACGCTTGCTAAGTTGACTTCGGATCTCATTTTTCGGCTATTGAAAATATCACTAATGTTAAAAGCAATAGTACCTTTGTCTTTTAATACATCTTTACTCAAAGAGGTATTAATCATGTATTGTCCTAAACTTCTTCCTTGAGCTGTTCTACTTGGTCCAAAGTACATTCCGCTCAACTGCCAATCTATTTTGTATGGCAAAGTAAGACGAGAATTTACTCTTGCAAACCATGATGTAGCTTGGTTGTCCAGGTTTTGAACTACAACAATCTTATTTGAATTAACATCGCTAAAATCACCTGTTGTAGTAGCATTGAATAGGTTGAAACTACTGTTTATTTTCCATTTTTTAATTGGGTTGTAATTCAATGTGAATTCGAAACCAAATTTTTGTTCTTTTCCAATATTAATAGGAGTACTTAAAATTACTGGAGTTCCACCTACATTATTTCCGTTTACATCTGTTGTTCCACCTACATAATCACCGCTTTCATAACGTACAAATGAGAAAACATTTTTAGTATTTTCGAAATAGACAGAGGTGTTAAACGTAACTTTTTCCCAACGGTTGATGTAACCAAAGTCAAATTTATCAGTAAGAGAAGGATCTAAGTCTGGATTTCCTTTAAAGATATTAATGTTACTTGATACGTTTGGAGTAGGGTCTAAGAATCTACCTCTAGGTCGTGATAAACGCTTGCTATAACTCAAAGACATGCCGCTTTTATCCGAGATTTCATAGTTAATGAAAGCACTTGGGAATAAATTATTGTATTTTTTATTGTCTAGCAAGTTTACATCGATATTAGTGTCCTCCCAACGCAGTCCAAAAAGGTATGAAAACTTGTTTACTTTGAAACCATATTGTGTGTAGATAGCATTTATTTTTTCTTTGTATTCTAAATTGTTAGACAATAAAGAACCGAGATCATTGTTTGTGCTTGAGAAAATATCGTATGCTTTGTTTAGGCTGTTAAAGTTTCCCTTGTAACCCGCTTCAAACTGACTTCCTTCACCGATTGGTAAAACATAATCTGCTTGAATTTGAAATTGTTTTTGTACCGCATCATTGTTTGTGGTGCCATAAGTATTTTGAGTAGGGAATGTTGCATTGATTCCCGTAATTACCGAGTTGTCAATGTCGTTTTCTCTAGAGTAAGTTCCGTCAACGGTTAGTTTATGCCCTTTATCGTTAAAGTTCTTTAAGAAGTTAGATGCAAATTCAATATCGTCTCCGCTCGTTTCTCCTTGGTTTAGACGGTAGTTGCTTGAAGTAAAGTTTTTACTTGCGTCAAAGTTGTTATAGTCTACTAAGTCTTTAGTGCTACCACCATTGTTTTGGTAGCTTATAGAATTGGTCCAAAAAGTATTAGGAGTAATAGACCATTCTACACCAGTTTTAGTGGTAATTCCTTTACGGACTCTTTCTGTATCGCGAGATTCATTGATGAATTTATTTGTAGTTCCATCAGCGTTAAAATATTGAGAATCTGTTTTTCCAGCTCCTTGATTGGTTCTGTAATTGTATCCAGTGGTCGTGAAGTAGTTCATTTTCTCTGTTTTATAATTTAAGTTACCACTTAAACCATAAGTTTCAGGAATTCCTGTAGAGGCAATGAAAGTACCATTAAGGCCTTGATTTTTACCTTTTTTAAGGATGATGTTCAAGATACCTGCTCCACCTTCGGCATCGTAACGAGCCGATGGATTTGTAATAACTTCGACTTTATCAATCGCATCAGCAGGAATTTGGCGTAAAGCCTCTGCCATGTTTAATGCATTAGAAGGGCGACCGTCAATAAAGATACGTACGTTGTCGCTACCTCTTAAACTCACGTTTCCTTCAACATCAACAGATACCGAAGGCACGTTTTCAAGAACATCACTTACAGTTCCTCCTTTTACAAGCATGTCTTGTCCTACATTGTAGACTTTTTTGTCTAGTTTGATCTCGACTGTCGATTTTTCTGCACGTATCACAACTTCGTTCAATTGAGCAGCATCTTCACTTAGCGCAATTGTACCTAAGTCGGTACTTGTTTTTAACGCCTTATCTTTTAATTCGACAGACTTAAACGAAATGAATTCAATTTTAATAGTATACATACCAGGGTTGATATCGATATTGAATTCTCCCTTTGGGTTTGTAATTCCTCCGGCGACAACTTTAGCACTTTTAGAATTTATAAAAGTAACAGTTGCATATTCAAGAGGTTGTTTACTGATTTTTTCTATAACAGTTCCAGTAATTTTTATTCTCTCAACAGCAGGTCCAGAAGCGGGTCCTTGGTTAGGTCTTTGTTGTGCAAAACTGAACAAGAAAGCAAAGAATAAAGTCAGACTTAAGATGTTCTTTAATTGATAATGCATTATTTTTTTATTTGAGTTATGGCTTATAGGACTACAAAAAGTGCTTTTTGTTTAATTTATAAATCATAAAAAAAAGTTAAATAAAAAATAAGCTACGAAAGGAAATCATTTAAAGAACCTAAGTCTCTGGCTATTATTGCTTTATCTTCTTTTATAAGAATAGGTCTTTCAATAAGAATTGGGTTTAAAATCATGGCTTTTATGATTTCGTCATCGGACATTGGATTGTTTTTATAATTTTCGACCCAAACTTTTTCTTTTTGGCGCACTAATTCCAAGGGTTTAAAATCTAGTTTTTTTAAGAGCGTTTTAAGGGAATCATAAGTAGGTATTTCTTCTAAATATTTAGTGATTTTATAATCGGTTGTTTTTTCTTCTACCGCCGCTAGTGCTGTTCTTGATTTTCCGCAACGTGGGTTGTGATATATTTCTATCATTTGTATCGTTTTTTAGGGATTATTGAAATAAAAAAGGTATTTTCGAATGACAAAAATAGGCTTTTGAATGGCTATTTATTTACCAATTAAATTAAAAATTAATGTTTATCGAACAAGGCATAAAACCGAATAATTCATTTTGGACCTATATAGTAGGTTCGTTTATTATTATTATAGCGTCGTTTGTTGGACAAATACCGTTAATTCTTGGTTTTGTTTACGAAGTAGCTGTAAATGGCAAAACTTATCCAGTGAACGAAAGAGATATGATGCGTTTTTTTGAACCTAATCTGACTTTGTTTCTAATACTGATTTCTTTTGTATTTGCTATAGTTGGTATTTTTATAGTGGTGCGTTACTTGCATCATCAAACCCTATTATCAGTTACAACTTCGAGAAAAAAAATAGACTGGAATCGCATTTTCTTTTCCTTTTCTATTTGGGCTGTTTTTAGCGTTGTGTCTGCTTTAGCATATTATTTTATAAATCCGGAAGGTTTTGTAATCAATTTTAAACCCATTCCTTTTGCTATTTTAGTGGTGATAGCGACTGTTTTAATTCCGTTTCAAACTAGTACAGAAGAGTATGTTTTTCGTGGCTATTTAATGCAAGGTTTTGGTAATTTGGCCAAAAATAAATGGTTTCCTTTGCTGATGACCTCTTTAATCTTTGGAGGGATGCATTTTTTTAATCCCGAAGTGACTAAAATGGGTAATATCATTATGGTTTATTATATAGGTACAGGTTTCTTTTTAGGAATTTTAACCTTGATGGATGAAGGTATGGAGCTCGCACTAGGATTCCATGCTGCTAATAATTTAATAGGAGCTTTGTTAGTCACATCGGATTGGTCGGCATTTCAAACGCATTCTATTTTTAAAGATATATCAGAACCTCAAGCAGGCTTAGATGTTATCTTTCCTGTTGTGGTTATTTACCCAATTGTTTTGTATATCTTTAGTAGAAAATACAACTGGTCTAACTGGAAGGAAAAACTAACCGGGAAGATAGAGTTAAATCAAGAAACAACCGTTTTATAAACAACACACTACCCATGGAAAAAGTAACGTACAAAAACGTGCACAATCAATTCAAGTTAAATGGTTTTCATTTAACTAAAGACGATTTGTGTCGGGTTTCTTATTGTTTAATTAAGGAAGGCGATGAGTTCGAAAAATCGATTGGAGATTTTTTACTAGACTGGTTTGATAATAAGTCGTACATCGATTTGCAAACTTCAGGAACTACTGGAGAACCAAAGTTGATCAGGACTAATAAGCAAGCTATGGTGAACTCGGCTTTGGCTACAGGTGATTTTTTCGAATTAAGTCCTGGGGATAAAGCATTGTATTGCTTGCCAACGAAGTTTATAGCAGGAAAAATGATGCTGGTTCGAAGTTTTATTTTAGGTTTAGATATTGATTTTGTTGAGCCAAGCTCGCATCCCTTGGCTAAAAATGAAACCAAGTATGATTTTGTTGCCATGGTTCCTTTACAAGCACAAAACTCTTTGGAAGGTCTAAAAAACGTAAAGAAGATGATTGTAGGTGGTGCTAGAATGAGTAAGGAATTAGAGAAAAGTCTTTTAAAAGGAAAGACTGAAGTGTATGAAACTTACGGTATGACGGAAACCATTACACATATTGCGGCAAAAAAAATTGGTGAAAGCGCTTTCTCTATTTTGCCTAATATCAAAATTTCGCAAAACGAGACTAACTGTTTAGTAATTGATGCGCCAAGGATTTCAAGTGATTTGATTGTAACAAATGATTTGGTCGAAATTAAAAATGACAATCAATTTGTGTTTTTAGGTCGTATTGATAATGTGGTGAATAGTGGCGGCATAAAATTAATGCCCGAACAAATTGAAGAAAAATTAGCTTCCATTATTAACAATCGCTTTTTTGTAGGTGGTATAGCTGATCCAACTTTAGGAGAAAAATTAGTTTTAGTTGTTGAAGGCAAAAAAGGATCTTTTGACGAAAGTCTTTTAGAAAATTTAGATAAATATGAAAAACCAAAAAAGGTGTTTTATAAAGCCGATTTTCTAGAAACAGCTACCGGAAAAATAAAAAGGAAAGAAATGCTGCGTACATTAAAATAGTTTTCTTAAAATATTAAATCCCGATTAAACCCCAAACGATGGACGTTTGGAATTTAATCGGGATTTTTTTATGTAGTTAAAACATCGGATTAGTTATTCTGGAGGTCTTTTAAAATCCAGTTGAGTTCTGGATCATTACCAGAAATAACATCTTGTAAAGTGGGTTTAATGGCAACATCGGGATAGATTCCGTGGCCTTCAATATCCGTTTTATAATGAGGTGCAATCAATAAAGTTCCAATTCGCATTTTTAGTTTAGAGTTGGGTAGTTTTACAATAGGCATGAATCCGGCAACTGTCCCATTATAAGCACCTCCCGTTTCTTCACCTACAAAAGTGGCTCTTTTCGATCCTTTTAAATTGGAAGAAATAATACTAGAAGCCGAAAAACTACCTCCATTAATTAGTACGTACAACTTTCCTTTGAAGGTTTTCTCATCTATTTTACGAATTTTTGAGTTGTTGACAATATAGTTTTTACCGTCATCTTTTTTATGAACGCTAAAAAGCAAATACCCATAAACGAGCGGGGAGAATAACGCTTTAATTGATTTTTTAAGTATTGAGCCTTCGTTAAAATAAGCCCCTCGAAATAGACTTGCTTTAGAAACAACTTCAGATTCGTCTAGAAAAATAAAGTCATCATGGGATAAGTAGGAATATAAGTTTACAATTTCGCTCAAATCACCACCTCCATTGTCTCTTAAATCGATGATAAGCGTTTTGGTATGGTGGCGGTTTATTGCAGTAAAAGTTTCTTTATAGAATTTTTTGTATTTCCCCAGAGAAAAACTATTGATCTTCAGGATTGCTACACTGCTGTCTTTTTCTACAAAACGTAAATTACGATTGTATCGATTGTTTGCTTTATCAAAGCCAGCAATTTTTCTTCTTCTTTTTAATGCTTTTTGTTGTGCTTTGTCTACCACTATTTTTTTTGATACTAGTTTCTGTACGCTAGTTTTTGCGGTGTCTTTGTTGCGTCTTAAAATAGTTACGGTTTTGATGCTATCGTTTATTTTATAATCATACTTTAAGCTGTCTTTATAGCCGTAATCGTCCGTGAAATAATTAGAAAACCGTCTGCTATAGGTGTTGGTTTTGAAAGTGGTGTTGTATCCATCGGAGCTGTAATAATGATTGTGTTCATTGATGACATCAATTGGCTTTATACCATTGACAGCAACAACTTCGCTACCTACTTTCATCGCTGGATTGTAGGATTTATTCTTAATTACATATAGTTTATCGTTGAATGAAGCAAAATCAAACTGAGAAAAAGGTCCAGTTCCTTTTTTAGTCATGGCTTTACTTTCTTTTTTATCCAACTGTTTTGCTGGAGCATAAATAAAGCTGTGGCCTTGGCGTATGGAAGCGACAAGCGGACTTATTTTTTTATAAAAAGCTACATTGTTCATCGGACTATGAATAGTGTTTTTTATACTATCAAATTTATAATCGAATGCCGCTTTGTCGATATAGCGGTACAAGTCCGGATGCAATTGCAGGATGTTTTTATGCATATAATCTACATCTGCTTTTAGATCATTTATAGCGATTAGTTGCTCGAGCTGAGTATTGTTTTTTCTGATTTTAGCCGCTGAACAACCTAAAATTAGGATTGTAGTTAAAACAAATAGTGTTGCTTTTTTCATTAGTTAGTTTTAAAGGATGTTCAGTAAAAAAGCATCCTACGACGAATTTAGATAATTAAATAAAAAAAGCAATACTAAATTGTAACTATTTTCTTCACAATGAAGTTAATAGTGTACTTCTTAGTATTGCTCAAAGAGTTTTAGTCTATCAGACTACTAATTCATTTATATTTAAATTAAACTTGAATTACTCCTAAGTTAAATTGTTTTTCAATAGGAGCGTGGTTAGCGGCTTCAATTCCCATAGATATCCATGTTCTAGTATCTAGCGGGTCAATAATAGCATCAGTCCACAAACGAGAAGCAGCGTAATATGGTGAAACTTGTTCGTCATATCTAGCTTTAATTTTAGCAAATAATTCAGCTTCTTTAGCTTCATCCACTTTTTCTCCTTTTGCTTTAAGCGAAGAAGCTTCAATTTGTGCCAATACTTTTGCCGCTTGCGTTCCGCCCATTACAGCTAGCTCGGCACTTGGCCAAGCAAAAATTAATCTTGGATCATATGCTTTTCCACACATGGCATAATTTCCAGCTCCGTAGGAGTTCCCTACAATTACTGTAAATTTTGGAACTACAGAGTTACTTACTGCGTTTACCATTTTAGCCCCATCTTTTATGATTCCGCCTTGTTCAGATTTTGAACCAACCATAAAGCCAGTTACATCTTGAACGAATACTAACGGGATTTTCTTTTGGTTGCAATTGGCTATAAAACGAGTGGCTTTATCAGCACTATCAGAATAGATCACACCTCCAAATTGCATTTCGCCTTTTTTAGTTTTTACCACTTTTCTTTGATTGGCAACAATACCTACAGCCCATCCATCAATACGTGCATAACCCGTGATAATGGTTTGTCCGTAACCGTCTTTGTATGCTTCAAATTCTGAATTATCGACTAAACGGTTGATGATTTCCATCATATCGTACTGTTCATTACGCGCTTTGGGTAACACACCATACAATTCGGTTTCATCCAAGGCTGGTTTTGCCGGTGCAATGCGGCTGTATCCTGCTTTGTTAAAATCGCCTATTTTATCAACGATATTTTTTATTTTATCTAAGGCATCTTTATCGTCTGTCGCTTTATAATCTGTCACGCCCGAGATTTCGCAGTGTGTAGTTGCGCCGCCCAGTGTTTCATTATCGATGCTTTCGCCAATGGCCGCTTTTACTAAATAACTTCCTGCAAGGAAAATACTTCCCGTTCCTTCCACTATGATTGCCTCATCACTCATGATAGGTAAGTACGCACCACCAGCAACACAGCTTCCCATAATTGCCGAAATTTGGGTGATACCCATACTACTCATTTGAGCATTGTTTCTAAAGATGCGTCCAAAATGTTCTTTATCAGGGAAAATTTCATCCTGTAAAGGCAAAAACACACCCGCGCTGTCTACTAAATAAATGATAGGCAACTTATTTTCCATGGCAATTTCTTGCGCTCTTAAATTTTTCTTAGCGGTAATTGGGAACCAAGCGCCAGCTTTTACGGTAGCATCATTAGCAACCACAATACATTGTTTGCCTCGGATGTACCCAATTTTCACAACAACACCACCTGATGGACAACCACCGTAAGCAGCATACATTCCTTCTCCTACAAAAGCACCAATTTCAATACTTTTAGCCTTAGGATCTAGTAAGTAGTCAATACGTTCTCTAGCTGTCATTTTGCCTTCGGCATGAAGCTTTTGAATGCGTTTTTCTCCACCGCCTAGTTTTACTTTAGAGAAATTTTGTTTTAACTGACTTAATAAAAGTTTATTGTGGTCTTCGTTTTTGTTGAAGTTCAAATCCATAAGTAAAATAAGGTTATAATAGTTTGTGCTAAAGTACAAAATCCCATCAAATAAAATTAGTATTTGAATGGGATTATCTTTTAAAAAGGAAATAATTTAGGTATTATAACCAAAAAAACAGAAGCGAACTTCTGTTTTTTTATGAATATAATAAAATTTATGTCTTTATTTTTTAGACTCGTTAACCAGTCTTTTTAAAATGGCCCATTGTTTTAAAGCATCTCGTGCTTCAACTGCAGGGTAACCAAGCATGGTTTTTCCAGCAGCAATATCACCAGTTACACCAGATCCGGCACCTACAATTGCACCACTACCTATGGTAGTATGGTCTTTTATAGAAGCGCTTCCGCCAATGATAACTCCATCACCCAAAGTAACTGATCCGGCTAATCCACTGTTACCAGCCATGATACAAAAACGACCTAATTTACTGTTGTGACCTATTTGTACTAGATTATCAATTTTACATCCGTCACCTAGAACAGTCGAGCTAAATTTACCTCTATCAACGCATGAATTTGCGCCAATTTCGACACTGTTTCCTATGATTACGTTTCCTATTTGTGGTATTTTTACTAATCCTCTTTGTGGATCAGGACGGAATCCAAATCCATCTGCTCCAATAGTTGCATTAGGATGAATAATACAATCATTCCCAATATGACAACGTTCTCTAACGACAGTTACTGACCAGATTACAGTGTTTTTCCCTACGGTACTTTCGTCTAGAATGGTCACATTAGGATAAATAGTACTGTTGTCGCCTATTATTACATTGGGACCCAAGTAGCAGCTAGCTCCAATTCTAGCACCATTGCAAACTGTAGCAGTGGCATCAATAACAGCAGTAGGATGAATATCGACTTGAAAAACAGGAGTAGGAGGTGCAAAAAGTGTTAAGATTTGTGACATCGCCAAATCGGCATTTTTTACTTTTATAAAAGCTCTGTTTTCACCCGGTTCAATCGAAATGTCTTCATTAACGACTGCTACACCAGCTTTTGACGTCAACCATAGTTTCTCATATTTTTTGTTGCCAATAAATGAAATTTCATGTTCGGTTGCCACTTCAAGTTGTTCGGGAGCAGTAATTTTGTGAAGTACTTGTCCCACAATAGTACCATTTAAAATGTCATTAATTTCTTCGATTGAATACGTTTTCATGTAGTCTGGAATGTGTTTGGTTTGTAATAGACACCAAATAAAACAAATTGACTTTGGATTTCCTAATATTTCGAAACTCTTTAATGGGTTTGAAAACGAATCGTCATAGACACACGATGAGTTGCACACACTTTATTGATACCATTATTTAAATGTTAACGGCATATTGTAGCGTGTTCGCGTTATCTTTCCGTCTAGTTTGCCAGGAATCCATAGCGGACTGTTGAATAATACTCTTAAGGTCTCAACATTCATATCGTAATTAAATCCTTCCAGTATTTTGTAATCTCTTAAAGTACCGTCAACTTCAACAAAGAATGAAACTTTAATTTCGCCTTTTGAATTATTAGGTCTTTTGAAATTCTTTGCAACGTATTTGTAGAATTCTTTAATTCCGCCAGGAAACTCTGGTTTTACAACATAGGGAAAGAAAGCGATTTCGGCTCCATTTTCATCAAAGCATTTTCCATCAACGAATTCGTTATTTTTATAATTTTCTATTCGTTTTACTGCTCCATTTTCATAATACCGTGTTTGAGCCCCTTCTAGTTTGTCTTTACTATAAGTTGCGGTCGTTTCTTTAGCGCCGCTTTTGTACCAAGTCTCAGCTAATCCATTGCGTATTTTTCTTTTCATATTCGAAAATTGGTCCGCATTTCTAATGTTCCCGTCTAGGTAATAAGTTTTTCTTTGGGTTCCGCCTTCAAAATCTTCGTAGGTACTGTAATAAGTAGCACCTTCGGCTGTAGGGACTTCTTTAAAATCTTCGGTATAGTATGTCTTTTTTTGCCCGTATAATGTAACGGTTGCTATTAAAATAAATAGGAGTAGTAATTTTTTCATGATGTTGCTATTGAATTTTCGGAGCAAAAATAGGATTTATTTCTTACAAATAAAGATTTTATTGATTGAACAAAATTAAATTTTAGGGTTTGTTTTTACAATTAAAGAAACAGTATACTGATAAGCTGTTTATTTTAGTTTAGTCAAACTGGAGTCATGAATAAATTTGTATTTTTGTTTCTAATGGGATTAAAACAGGATGTAAAATGGGACGAATACTTTATGGAAAAATATTTTTGATGAGCCTGTTTTTTGGAGGAATGCAGGTACAAGCCCAATCGGATGAAATTGTTATGAAAAAAGCGGAACAAATAGTGACTCGAAATGAAAAATTGTTGGAAAACAGCAATCAATTATTGGTAGTATATAATGATGTAGCGGAAAGTTATGCAGCTGTTTTTGTTGCCTTCGAGCGAAAAGGATCTAATTGGATTGTTAAAGAGGGACCTGTGGATGTGGGTATTGGTAAAAACGGTTTTGCTTTGCCACTAGAAAAACGTGAAGGCGATGGCAAGTCGCCAACGGGAGTTTTTCGATTGGGAAAATTATTTTCGTACGAGAAGCAACAAAATACCTTACTTGAAAACCAGCAAACTACTGCCGATGATAAATGGATTGATGATCCCAATTCAGATCAGTATAACAGGTATGTGCAAGGCGCTACGGATGCCAAGTCCTATGAGAATTTAGTATTAAAAAACGATGCTTATAAATATTGTATGGTTATAGAGTACAATACAAACCCAATTATAAAAGGAGCGGGTAGTGCCATTTTCTTCCACTTGGCTGTAAAAAAGCCTGTTTTTACTGCTGGTTGCGTGGCTATTGATGAAACAAATATGAAACTCATGGTAAATTGGCTAGATCCGCAACAAAACCCAATGATTCTTATGGGGAATTATGGCGTTTTGAAAAACGGTTTGTAGATTTACTTTCGATAAAAATAAAAAAAACCGCTCTATTTTAGATCAAAATAGAGCGATTTTTGTATGTTTTAAGTGTCACGGACAAGCTGTTTTATTCTTCGTCTCTTTGTCCCATCATCATCAAATAGGCTTTTAAAAACTCGTCTATTTCACCATTCATGACGCCATCTACATTGCTGCTTTCATAGCCAGTGCGCACATCCTTTACTAATTTGTAAGGTTGCATTACGTAGTTTCTGATTTGTGAACCCCATTCAATTTTCATTTTTCCGGCTTCAATATCGGCACGTTGTGCAAGTTGTTTTTTTAATTCAATTTCGTACAATTGAGAACGTAACATTTGCATGGCGCGTTGTCTGTTGTCTTGTTGTGAACGTGTTTCCGAACATTGAATCTGAATTCCTGTAGGCTTATGAAAAAGCTGCACTTTAGTCTCTACCTTATTTACATTCTGTCCTCCAGCACCACTTGATCTCGAAGTTGTAATTTCGATATCAGCCGGATTAATGTCAATCTCGATACTATCATCCACTAATGGATATACATAAACAGAGGCAAATGAAGTATGGCGTTTGGCATTACTATCAAAAGGAGAAATACGCACCAATCGATGCACACCGTTTTCACCTTTTAAGTAACCAAAAGAATAATCGCCTTCAAATTCAAGTGTTACGGTTTTTATACCCGCAGCATCTCCTTTTTGAAAGTTTAATTCTTTTATTTTATAGCCATATTTTTCACCCCACATCATGTACATGCGCATCAACATGGAAGCCCAATCACAACTTTCGGTACCACCGGCACCAGCTGTAATTTGTACCACGGCACTCAAAGTATCGCCTTCGTCCGAAAGCATATTTTTGAATTCAATGGCATCAATGTGTTTTTCAACAAGAGCATATTGTTCATCGAGCTCCTCAGCGGTCAATTCGCCTTCGCGATAAAACTCGTAAGCCAGCTGCAATTCGTCTGTGATTTCAACAGCTTTGTCGTAGTCTTCGATCCATTTTTTCTTGTTTCGAAGGTTCTTTACAATAAGCTCGGCTTCCTTGGCGTTATTCCAAAAATCGGGAGCAAATGTCTTTTCTTCTTCGTTAGAAATTTCAATAAGTTTGGCATCAACGTCAAAGATACCTCCTCAACGCACCAAGGCGCTCTACAATACCTTTAATTTGTTCGGTAGTTGTCATAAATTGTGTAATTTTGTTGGACAAAAATAAGAAAATTTAAGAAGAGGCAAGTATTGACTTGTCTTTTTAAATAAATATAAAAGTGCTATATGGAAATAAATTTAGTTAGCGATACAATTACTAAGCCCACATATGAAATGTTACAGTACATGTTCAATGCCGAAGTTGGTGATGATGTGTACAAGCAAGACCCCACAGTTATTGAGTTAGAGAGTACTATTGCCGATCTTTTTGGAATGGAAGCGGGATTGTTTTTTCCGTCAGGAACCATGGCAAATCAAGCCGCATTGAAGTTACATACACAACCAGGCGAGCAAATTATTGCCGATAAATATGCACATGTTTACCTGTATGAAGGCGGGGGGGCATCCTTTAATAGCGGTGTTTCTTTTTCGTTATTAGATGGTGATCGCGGTATGATTACGGCTGAGCAAGTAGCGGGCGCAATCAACGATCCTGAGTTTTACCACAGTCCATTAACGAGTTTAGTATGTGTTGAGAACACGACTAACAAAGGGGGTGGTGCTTGTTATGAAATTGAAGATTTACAAAAAATAAAAGCCGTTTGCGACGCTAATAATTTGAAATTTCATCTTGATGGAGCTCGAATTTGGAATGCATTGATTGCAAAGAAGCAAAATCCAAAATCCTTCGGGCAAATTTTTGATACCATTTCAGTTTGTCTTTCTAAAGGGTTAGGTGCGCCAATAGGTTCGGTACTTTTAGGTGATAAAGCCACAATTCATCGTGCTTTGCGTATTCGTAAAATATTGGGTGGCGGAATGCGTCAAGTAGGTTATTTGGCGGCAGCCGGATTATATGCCTTAGACCACAACATCAGCCGCCTTGCCGAAGATCATAGAAGGGCTAAGGAATTGGCATCGATCTTAAGTACTAGAGAATGGGTTGCCAAGGTAGAGCCTGTAGAGACAAATATTTTGATTTTTACTTTAAAAACTAATTATAAAGAGAAAGATTTAGTTGAAAATTTGAAACAAAAAAACATCTCAATTAGTTCTATGGGACAGGGAAAATTAAGAATGGTTACGCACCTTGATTATAGAGAAGTGATGCATACTTATGTACTGGAAACCTTGTCTAAAATGTAAATTTAAAAGGTGAATTAGGCACAATTTAAAATTGAATTTCCTAATTCACCTTTTTTTTTCGGACTATTTAAACAAATTGTCCATACCAGGAATCATAGGCATGTCCATTTTTGCAACAGCGTCAAGTTCCGTTTCATTGACTCTAGTTGCTTTTTCGATGGCTTTGTTTAGTACTAAAATCATATAATCTTCCAGTTGCTCTTTGTCTTCTAGCAAGGTATCATCAATACTCAATGATTTTATTTTTCTATTGGCAGTCATGGTTACTTTTAATAAACCATCTGTACTTTGTTCGTCTACAAGAACAGTATCTAAACGTTTTTTAGTTTCTTCAATTTTATTTTGGGTTTCTTTTAATTTTCCCATCATTCCCATTAAATCCATTTTTGTACTTTTTAAAGTTATTACGTACGAAATTACTATTTTTGAATCAATAACCAATGTTAAATAACATGAAAAGACGTTGTATTCTAAATCCCGTTTGTGTTATTTTTGTAAAAATATGTATCCTCAAAAAATGACAGAAAATATACAAGCACCCGTTGCAAAGAAGATTCCTACTCAATTAGAAAAGTTTGACGACGTTCGAACCGATGATTATTTTTGGTTGAAAGACAGGGAAAATCCAGAAGTCATAGATTACCTCAATAAAGAAAATGAATATTATGAGGCCATGACTGCTCATACTAAAGATTTTCAAAAAGATTTATTTGAAGAAATGAAAGCCCGTATCAAGGAGGATGATGAATCTGTACCTTATTTATACAATGGCTATTACTACATCACCCGATTTGAAAAAGGAAGAGATTATCCTATTTATTCTCGAAAAAAAGGAAGCCTTTCGGCAAATGAAGAAATCATGTTTGACTGTAATGAATTGGCCAAAGACCATAAGTATTTTCAGTTAAGCGGGCTAAGTATTAGTATTGACAATCAACTAGCTGCTTATGCGGTTGATACCGTTGGAAGACGCATTTATACCTTACAAGTTAAAAATCTTACTACAGGTGAGATTCTAACCGATAAGATCGAAAACACAACTGGGAATTCGACTTGGGCGAATGATAATAAAACAATGTTTTATACCAATCAAGATCCTAAAACCTTACGTTCAGATAAAGTGTTGAAGCACAAATTAGGTACAGATACCGCTACTGATGAATTGGTTTACTTTGAAGAAGACGATACATTTGATGTAGCAGTAGGGAAAGAAAAGTCAAAAAAATACATTTTGATTAGTTCGTCAAGTACTTTAACAACAGAGTTTAGAACCTTATTAGCCGATAATCCTAATGGAAAATTTAAGGTTTTTCAAAAAAGAGTCCGCGGTTTAGAATATAGTATTTCCTTTTATGGAGATAGTTTTTATATTGTTACCAATAAAGACAAAGCAACCAATTTTAAACTAATGAAAACGCCCGAAAAGGCAACCAATAGAAAAAATTGGGAAGAAGTAATCATGCACCGCGAAGATGTACTGCTAGAAGATATTGATATTTTTAGAGATTTTCTAGTAGTTTCAGAACGTAGCAATGGTTTGAATCGCATCCGAATTATGCCTTGGAATGGTGATGCGGAGTATTTTTTGCCTTTCGAAAGCGAAACTTACACTGCCTATACAACCGCAAACATTGACTTTGACACTGATATTCTTCGTTATGGATACCAATCGATGGCAACTCCTTCGTCTGTGATTGATTTCAATATGAAGACTAAGGAAAAAGAAGTTAAGAAGGAACAAGAAGTACTAGGAGGAAATTTCGATAAAAATAATTATCACGAAGAACGAGTTTGGGCTACAGCCAAAGACGGAACCAAAATACCAATCTCAATGGTCTACAAAAAAGACTTGAAAAAGGATGGTAAAAATCCGTTGTTATTGTATGCTTACGGTTCCTACGGACATTCAATGGATGCTTATTTTTCGTCAACACGATTGTCTCTTTTAGATAGAGGTTTTATATATGCCATTGCGCATGTTAGAGGAGGAGAGGATTTAGGAAGACCGTGGTATGAAGGAGGAAAATTGGCCAAAAAGAAAAATACTTTTACTGATTTTATTGATTGCTCAAAATATGTAATCCAACATCAATACACTTCGGCAAAGCATTTGTATGCCGAAGGAGGTTCAGCTGGAGGTTTGTTAATGGGAGCAATTATCAATATGGCGCCACAATTGTACAAAGGGATTATTGCACAAGTGCCTTTTGTAGATGTAGTTACAACAATGCTAGATGATTCTATTCCGTTAACGACAGGTGAATATGACGAATGGGGGAATCCTAATGTAAAGAAATATTACAAATACATGAAGTCATACTCGCCTTATGACAATGTAAAAGCGAAGAAATATCCTAATATTTATGTTTCTACAGGGCTTCATGATTCGCAAGTTCAGTATTGGGAGCCAGCTAAATGGGTTGCCAAAATGCGAGCGCTAAAAAATGATAATACCGTCTTGTACCTTGATACCAATATGGATGCGGGGCATGGCGGTGCTTCTGGAAGGTTTGAAGCATTGAAAGAATTGGCCAAAGAATTCAGCTTTTTATTGGATTTAGAGAAAATTAAAAAGTAATTAGGAATTTTTAGTTAAATTTGCAACCTATCGTGTTTGAATAAAAATGAGCTCGATTAACTATTTTTTTATGAAAGAAGAAATAAATGCTTATAATAACGTTTTAGAGCTAATAGGCAATACGCCTCTTATCAAGCTAAACAAAGTGACCGAAAAATTAGAAGGTAATTTTTATGCTAAAGTAGAAGCTTTTAATCCAGGTCATTCCTCGAAAGACAGAATTGCATTATATATTATAGAAGAAGCCGAGAAAAAAGGAATTTTATCTCCGGGTGATACTATTATTGAAACAACATCTGGGAATACTGGATTTAGTTTAGCAATGGTAAGTATCATCAAGGGATACAATTGCATTCTTGCCGTAAGTTCAAAATCGTCTAAGGACAAAATTGATATGTTACGTAGTTTAGGCGCTAAGGTTTATGTGTGCCCTGCACACGTATCTGCAGATGATGAACGTTCTTATTATAATGTTGCCAAAAGATTACATGAAGAAACGAAAGGATCGGTGTATATTAATCAGTATTTCAATCAGTTGAATATTGATGCACATTATAAATCAACGGGTCCTGAAATTTGGAAACAAACGAATGGTAAGATTACACACCTTGTAGCTTGTAGCGGAACTGGAGGAACAATTTCAGGAACCGCAAAATACTTGAAGGAACAAAACCCAAATATCAAAATACTTGGAGTAGATGCTTTTGGTTCAGTATTAAAAAAATACCATGAAACAAGAGAATTTGATAATGACGAAATCTATCCGTATAGAATTGAAGGGTTAGGGAAAAACTTGATTCCATCTGCAACTGATTTTGATGTGATTGATAAATTCATGAAAGTAACCGATGAAGAAAGTGCACATACGGCAAGAGAAATCACTCGTAAAGAAGGATTATTTGTTGGGTACACTTCTGGAGCAGTTATGCAAGCCATCAAGCAATATGCAGAGGAAGGAGAATTTGACGCGAGCAGTAATGTAATTGCTATTTTTCCAGATCATGGTTCACGTTACATGAGTAAAGTATTTAGTGATGACTGGATGAACGAACAAGGGTTCTTTGATAGTGTAAACGAAGAAGAAGCTCAAAAAATCGAAATGATAAAATAAAGTTCAAGTTTATTTAATTTAAAAAAGTCCCATTTGCAATTACAAATGGGACTTTTTTTAGACCACTAAATATGGTTATAGCGTATATTTAATTTAATAAATCTGGGTGATCAAGAATCAATTCAATCTTTTTAATTGTAATTGTTATTTGGCTCATTTGTAATTCTATGTTTCTAAAAAACAAACTGATGTCTCTATTTACCCAGCTTTCAGAGATAACACGTGAACCCAAACTAATACGTAAAATGGCACTTTCAATTTCATTCGAGTATTTTACATTTACGGCTTGACCAATATGACATTTTTGTGCTGCAAGACGAATGATTTCTAGAGATGAATCTTTAAAAGAGTCAGACAAATCAGAATTTAACAAGCTGTATAGTTTTTTTACTTTTTCAACAGAGAGGACTTCGTTGTCTTTAAAAATAAAGAAAGGGAAAATTGTACGTATGTTTCTAATTCCAAATTCTTTGCTGCTGTACCGTTTCGTGTTAGTCTCGTCACCATAAATAGGCTGTAAAAAAGCAGCTTCTTTTATAGAGTCGTCAACAAAGCCACAAAACATTTCAATACCCATATTCCTATATAAAATAGGTGTTTTATAATAGCGATCCATTTCAACAACGGCTGCATTCCAGCGCATGTATGAACCGTAATTGTATCCTTCGGATAATTGATTGGCACATGCCCATGTAGTAGGCCAATCAGAATGGTTGTAATATTGGGTTAAGCCTTTCGGCAAAATGTTTTTAGAAGAGTTGATGAGTTTACTAACCGTTTTTGGTAGTATCAAAGCGCCACAATAAGGAGGTCCTGTAAAAAACTTACTTCCTGTAATAGTAACAATATAGCCTTTGTTTAAATAATGCTGAATGTCTTTAGGATCGAGTCTTAACTGTGATCCATCAACGATAATCTGCATTGATAAATCTTTCAAGTCATTCAGTTTTTTGATAAATTCATCAGTAGGTGCTTGATACCCTAATTTAGATTGATCCATGGTATGTAGCACCACATGTCTTCCTAATTCTTTGGTTTTAGAAACAGCGTTAAATACTTCATCGTCTAATTGTTGAGCCGATTTAAGGTCGCCATTTTCATCTCTAAAAGGGATTTTAATCACATCAACATCTCTAAATCCTTCGATTTGATCTCCTTTTTTAATAGGATGATTCAATGCTGTTGTATTTTCAAAATGACATCCTTTCAAGGCAGCAGCAACACCGCTTCCCGTTTCGTCAGAGGCTACAAGGATATGTGTAATTTCTTTGTCAGAAATAATTTGAGTTATTGCGGCAATTTGCAATGCAGAGTCTGTTCCTGAAGGGGAGAAAATGATTTCGCACTCTTCATTTAATTTGAATATTTTTCGAAGGTTTGTTTTTAATAATTCCGAAAATGCGATAGTCGTTTCTTTAAATCCGTTTTTTAAGCTATTTCTAATTAGAATACTTCGTACTTTATCTGTTTTATCAAAAGCAAAATTTGACACGCTTGAAGCCGTAGAAGAAGCAAATGTAAAAGCATCAGGTCTCGGGAACGGGCGGCAACCGTATTTGTTTAATAACTCAATTTCGTCAATATTCAATCTAAGATCACCTCCAGACATCAATAGATATTCTGTAGGTTTGGCTAGATTTTCAACTACAGCTTTCCAAGACTTGTTAAGCTGTGTGTTTGCATTATGAATACCATGAAAAGCCTGTAGCTCTTCATTTTTTGATGGACATTCTTTTTGTAAATTATTATCTTCTTTAATTAAATTGATCAATAAATAGTCTAGATCTTCTAGTTTTTCTTTATCGTCTTTTGGTAGTAAATTATAAAATATTTTGATCACTTCAAGCGCTGCAATATCGCATAGCAATGCATCTTTACTTTCATTATTCAATGCTTTGTACCATAGTTGCCATTCGATTCCGTAACGTAAATACAGCAACGCTAAGATAGGTTTGTCTAAAAAAGCAGTACCTATAATAATAGATTTATTAGGGACTATTTTAAATACATCAGGTTGAGTAGTCGAGGTAATAATATTGATGTTATTTACCTTCGGTACGGTGTTGAATCTCTTTAAAATGCGAACCAGGTAGTTGACATTTTCTTTTTCGAATAAACTTGTTCTATTATATTGATTTTCAATTAAAATGTTGTTTGTCATAAGTGTGATATTTTATAATGTTCTTGCGAACGGTATTCTTTAGTAGGAATAATTGTCAGTTTCATTTGCTTCAATCGGCATTTTTATCCTAATGGTATTCGTAACCTATTATTGATTTCGTTCTTTAATATTCTATTTTTTGGTTTTAAATAACTGATTTTTAGCACTTTGTTGGTTATTAAACGCTAAAAAAGTTTCATTTACTTATTTTTTTAATTTTCAAAATGAAGCAAATATAATGAACTTGAAACCATCTAAAAAAAAACTGGTTCAACAAAGTGGTCCGTTAGCTTGTTCTGAAGTTCATAAGGCTGTATTTCACAATTAAATAATGAAGTAATATAGTAATAATAAACAGTATTTACAGCTAATAATTTTTATTAATTTGCCATCTGTGAAAATGTTATGAGTACGATTGCTATCAGCGCAAATGCGAGTCCAATATAATTTTTAGTGTTGAGCTTTTCCTTGAATAATAACACACCTACGAGGCTTCCTATTATGATAACGCCCATATTCATAGCCGCAAATACCGTCGATGGATTTTTGGCGAAAGCCTGATGTGCTTTTAGATAAAACAAGATATTCCCAAAATTAAACAATCCTACAACAGCTCCAAAAAAGAGATTATTCCTTTTAAGTGTAGCTTTTTTTGCGATTAGTTCATACATAGCAACAGCTAGAATAACAATTAAAGAAATTCCAAAGGTTATAAATAGAGAAGTTGTAAAGGGTAGGCTTGTTGCCAAAGCGATTTGTTTGAACAAAATATCGATTGCTCCAAAACCTACTAAAACCACTGCAGGATAGATCCAATTGTTGTTATGATTGTCGGTTTTTTTATTTAAAATCAACAATAAAGCGGGTAGGGCAATTAGGAAGGCAACGAGCTTGGTACTATTAAATGCTTCATCAAATAGTAACCAAGCCGCAAGAATGGGAATAAATAAAGATAAGCGCTGTGCAGCATCCGTTTTTACGATTCCCATGTGCTTGATTGAAGCCGCAAGGAATAGAAATACAGTGGGTAATAAAATCCCTAACGGAACGTAGATTTCCCAAGGCGCGGTGCTATCAATCATTGTTAAATCGGGGGTAAAAAAGAAGTAGCAAAGCAGTAATGCCATGACATAGTTCCAAGATACAACTTGACTAATGGTCAAACTATAGTTGCGACCTAGTTTGAAAATCACGCCTACAGTAACACTGCAAAGGATACTTAAAATAAGAAATAACATGAGTATTGTTTTTAAGGAATGTTTTTAAGACAAAAAACTCCAGCCGGAGCTGGAGTTTCATATAAAATTGTAGTACAGTTTATGCTTCTTCCATAGTATGATACACGTTCATAACGTCATCATCTTCTTCCATTTTTTCAATCAATTTTTCTACATCTGCCATTTCAGCTTCAGATAGTTTTTTAGTGATTTGAGGAATTCTTTCGAACCCAGAAGATAAAATTTCAAGATTACGATTTTCTAATTCTTTTTGGATCGTTCCAAAACTAGCAAAAGGAGCGTAGATTAAGATTCCGTCTTCATCTTCAAAAACTTCTTCGGCTCCAAAATCGATTAACTCTAATTCTAATTCTTCAGCATCCAATCCTTCAGCAGGAATCCTGAAGTTACAGGTATGGTCAAACATGAATTCAACTGATCCTTGTGTTCCCATGGTACCGTTACATTTGTTAAAATAACTTCTAACATTAGCAACTGTTCTATTATTATTATCAGTAGCTGTTTCGATCAATAATGCAATTCCGTGTGGTGCATATCCTTCAAAAAGTACTTCTTTATAGTTGGCAGTATCTTTATCGGTTGCTTTTTTAATTGCACGTTCAACATTATCTTTAGGCATATTTGCAGCCTTCGCATTCTGGATTACGGCTCTTAATCTTGAATTGGCGTCAGGATTTGGTCCACCTTCCTTAACGGCCATTACAATATCTTTTCCAATTCTGGTAAATGCTTTAGCCATTGCTGACCAACGTTTCATTTTTCTACCTTTTCTGAATTCAAACGCTCTTCCCATTTCTAAATTATTATTTTGAACTGCAAAAATACAGTTATTCCTTATTTTACCAAAAACATAGTATCTTCTTTTCAAGAAATTAAGTTAATAATCGCCTTTTTAGTTACTTTTCAACGTATTCACATCTTCCAAGATGGATATTGCCTCCAGTAAATAGTAATTTTTTTTCAAATTGGCTATTTGAGAAAGGTTGTTTTCGTTGTCTGATGGATTGAGTGTCAGTAAGAAGTTGTTGATTTTCGAGTTGCTGATGGTTAAATCGCTCGGCTGATTTTCAAGGATACTAATTTCCTTCCATAATTGAGTTAAAACTGTTTGTTGCTCAAATAAAGCATCAAGTGTTATAGGTACAATTGCTTTGGGATTTTCTAATAATTCATCAATTTTAATATTCATTTGAATCACATCATTATAGAATGGTGTCGCTGCGATTCTATTAGTGCTTGTGTTCACTATTTTGGATACGCTGTCATCTGTCATATATACTCTGTAGCGCAATTGACTCGCAATACTGTCGTTTTTTAGCGCAGTAGGACTATCACTTTCCTTTGCGTTAATGGTTTCGTATACGGTAGGCATTTTTATGTTAGGGATAACACCTATTCCTTGATGGCTTTTGCCTGTTATGCGATAAAATTTATTGATGGTTACTTTGGCATAGTTCTCAGTGTCATCATTATCCAGTGGCAAAATAGACTGCATAGTTGCTTTGCCTAGCGATGGGTATCCCACTAAGAACGCTCTGTTGTAATCCTGGAGGATCGAAGAGAAAAACTCACTTGCAGAGGCCGAATTTCCGTTAATAAGTACAACAATAGGATCTTTAAAAATCATTCCTTTGTAGGGGTCATAGATCACTTCTTGCTTTTTGCTGTTGTCTACAACTATAGAGATAGGGCCAGAGTCTACAAACATCCCAGCTAGTTTTATGGCTTCTTCCATAGACCCTCCACCGTTATCAGTAAGGTCAATTACAAGGCCTTTGATTTTTTCCTTTTGTAACTTTAGAATTTCTAGTGCGGTATCTTCGGCACAGCCTTTTCCATTGTTTCCTTCAAGGTCTCCATAAAAGTTAGGTATTTTTAGGTATCCATATTTTTTACTACGTTGCTTAATTACAAAGCTGTAGACAGAGTTTTCCTCATCCTTGATTAGTTGTTTTTCGACTAAAACATCAAATGATTTGCCTGAATTTCTTTTTAAAGTCAGAATAATTTTTTTATTCGAATCAGATAATATCATATTCGAAATCGATTCTAAAGCGGCACAGGAAACCTGTAAGGTGTCTTTTAAGTTTGAAATGGATATAATTTGGTCTCCTTTTTTTATTAGACCTGTTTTAAATACCGGTCCATTAGTATCGATGTTTTGTATGATTATCTCATTTTGTTTATTAAGGCTGACGTTCATGCCCAGTGACAAATGCTCTTTGGACAATGAAGCAACAAAATTTGACTTGGAATCATTACTAAAGTAAGCAGTATGTGGGTCGAAGTAGGTACAGAAGATATTGTACAACAACTCTTGTAAGTTGTTTTTGTTTTCTAAAACGGCACTTATTCTACAAAGTTCATTGTCTATTATTCGGTTTTTAGCCTCGTGTTCGAGTGTCTTAAAATTCAAATTCAAACTGTCTTTATTGGTGCTAGAAGAAGCAATATCTTCTAAGATGTCGTAGCGTAACTTTTTAGTAAGGACCTTTTGGACCTCTTCTTTTTGCAGGTAAACAGGAAAGTTTTTCTTGTAAAACCGTATACTATCGATAATGGAGTAATCAATTTCGCTTAATTTTATTTTTTCAAGAGCAGCTTGGTTTCTCAATAAATTAGCGGTGTAGATTTTTTGAATATCAGTCAGGAAATAGCAATTTTTTTTGGCAATAAAATTGTCAATTTGCAGACGGTATTTTTTTGAAAGTTGGTCGTATTCTGATTTTAAGAAAATCGTTCGACCATCATCAAGATTATCAATCAAATTATCAAACACAAAAACCGATAAACTATCGTCTATCGGTTTAGGTTGTATATGATACTTTTCAATTAGGGTATTAATTTTAGAAAGTATTTCACATGTTTGGGCATCATTTTGAGCGATGGCTAAAAACGGCAACAATAAAAATACGAATGTAAATTTGGACATATAAACAATTTGCTTTTGGATCAGATAAAGTTACACAAAGGAACTATAAATAAGCAAACTTTCACGTCATAAAATACATTTAATTCCAGTAAAAAAGTTTAAAATGAGTTGTTTTGATTCCTTTTACTTCTTGTAAAAAGGCAATTTCACGACCTTAGCAGCAACATCATTTTTACGTATACGGATATAGATATCGTTATCGACTGCACTATTAGCAATAGTTACGTAGCCCAATCCAATTCCTTTATTCATAGAAGGCGACATAGTTCCCGAAGTGACAATCCCAATTACAGCACCCGTTCCATCAACAATTTCGTAGTCATGTCTTGGTACTGCGCGTTCTTGCATTTCAAAAGCGACTAATTTTCTAGTAACACCTTCTTCTTTTTGTTTTTTCAAGTTTTCAGAATTTGTAAATTCTTTCGTGAATTTAGTAATCCATCCCAAACCTGCTTCAAGTGGCGATGTTGTGTCGCTAATGTCATTACCGTACAAACAGAAACCCATTTCTAAACGCAACGTATCGCGTGCTGCTAAACCAATTGGTTTTATTCCGAAAGCTGCTCCAGCCTCAAAAACTTTAGTCCAAATTTGTTCTACTTCACTGTTCTTACAGTAAATCTCAAATCCACCTGAACCCGTATAACCCGTAGCCGAGATAATCACATTGTCAATTCCAGCAAAATCAGCTACTTCAAAATGGTAATATTTAATAGCAGCCAAATCAATTGAAGATAAGGATTGCATTGCTTCAACCGCTTTTGGACCTTGAATTGCAAGCAAAGAATAATCTTCCGAAAGGTCTTTCATCTCTACACCTAAATCATTGTGAGACGAAATCCAGTTCCAGTCCTTTTCAATATTCGAAGCATTTACTACTAATAAATACTGCTCTTCTTTCATTTTATAGATAATCAAATCATCTACAACTCCACCGTCACTGTTCGGTAAACAAGAATATTGCGCTCTACCAACCGTTAAAACGGATGCATCATTTGAAGTCACTTTTTGGATCAAAGCCAAAGCATTTGGACCCGTAAGTAAAAATTCTCCCATGTGCGAAACATCAAAAACACCCACGTCATTACGTACCGTTTCATGTTCAGCATTCACCCCTTCGTATAAAATAGGCATATTGTATCCAGCAAACGGAAGCATTTTTGCTCCCAAACTTTCGTGTATGTGCGTAAGCGCAGTATTTTTCATTGTGTGTGTATATAAAATTTGAAGTGGCTAATTTATTGAAAAATTATCAAATTAAAGGCATCAAATATGTAAATTTAATAGTATTTAGGAGCTATTTTCAGCTATCCGTTGCAAATGTAATTCACTGAACACCGAAATAAATAGTATAAGTGAAGTAATCTTTTACTTTTTAAGAAAAAAGTAAAAGGATTTCCACTGCTATCTGGGCTAGGGCATTTGTGTTTTTAAGTTGTCCCATATTAAATTAGCACTTGATATTGGTCGTGTTTACCGTAAAGTCAAATAATTTATTAAATACAAAATTTAGCTAGATAGTAACATAGTTAGTTAGCTCAATTCAAGGACTCAAACGGATATGACTTTCTACAATAAAATGAAATGACTTTTAAAATCTATGCTTCTATGTGGTTAAAAAAAACAATAAAGTTGGTGTCACTCACAACGGCTTAAAGCAAGTTCAATTTATCCAAAAAAAAGACAAACCAAAATACGATTTCGATTTGTCTTTTTAAAGAGGGTTGTCTTAAAGTAAACTTGTTTTAGTATTTGGCTGGTGCGCCAGCTTTAGGCAATGAGTTTTTTATAAAAGTTCTAATGTCTTCATTAGCAGTTTCTAAATCTTGTTTTCTCAAGTACATCATATGTCCGCTACGGTAGCCTTTCCAAGACATTCGGTCTTTTAGTTTACCGCTAGGATCCATTTGCCATAAATTATATTTGGCATTAAAATAATCGCAAGCCCCATCATAATAACCGGATTGTACCATCAAGTTTAAATACGGGTTCTGTGCCATGGCTTGGCGTAAATTTTCGGCTGTTTCATCACCAGACCTGTCCCAAGGATGCACAGGACCAAACATATTGTATTTAAAATCGGTTTTATAGTTTAACTCATTTCGAATGTACATATTGATCGATGGTGTAAAAGAGTGTAACCAAGAAGTCAGTTCCGCATTAAAATCAGGGCTGTCTCCAGCGTCTTTACGGTCAATTCCTTTGTAACGAGAATCAAGTCTTCCTACGGTGAATCCTTCGTCACGTAATAACTCTTTCCAGAAATAATTAAAAGGGACATCAAGGTTATTTTGCAAAACCACTTTTTCGGATATACCCGAGTAGCGCGCAATTTTACCCGCTATTTCTTTCTTTTTTTGTTTGTCTAGTGAGCTTCCTTTACTGATGGCAGGTAGTAGTTCGTTTAGGGTGAAATCCTCGACTTCGGGTAGCATTGCAGTCAGGTCTTTGGCTTGAAGATCGGCAGGAAGTTTTTTATGAAACCAAGCTGTAGCTGAAAAATAAGGTAATTTCAAAGCTGCATCTGCAGCAACACCACGATCAATGCCTAGAGTAGTTGGTGAAACTAATATCACACCGTTCAAGTACATCCATTGACTGTTTTGTAATTCTAGTGCAAGCCCAGAAACACGAGTAGTTCCGTAACTTTCTCCAATAAGGTATTTTGGCGAAGCCCAACGATCAGATCGAGTGACAAATCCGCCAATCCAATCGGCTAGGTATTTGATATCAGCATTGACTCCAAAAAACTTTTCTTTTGGAATGTCTTTGCTTGTTGCTCTAGAATAAGCGGTGTTAACGGGATTAACAAAAACGATATCGGCCACATCTAGAATAGAATAGGGGTTTTCTTTAATTCCGTACGGTTGTACTGGATATCCTTCGTCGTCAATATTCAACAATTTAGGACCTGTGTAAGCAATATGCATCCAAACCGATGCAGATCCAGGGCCACCATTAAACGAAATCACAAGTGGGCGAGAAGCGCGATCTTTCACATCGGTGCGTTCATAATAGGTATAAAACAGTCCCGCTATTGCTTTTCCATCTGCATCCCAAACAGGCATAGTCCCTGTTGTGGCTTTATAAGGAATTTTTTGTCCTTTGATAGTGGTAATGTGATTGGTAATAGTGCTTTGATCAGGATTAAAAACGAGATTGGCATCAGAGGCTGTTTCTTTTGAAACTTCTTTTGCTTTTGAAGCTTTTTCCTGTGCTTGAACGGGCAGATTAAGTGCTGCTAGTAGTAATAGCAATATTGTTTTTCTCATGGCTTTGTTTTTAATAGAGATTCGAAGTTACTAAAGTATTCTTTTTTAAAGGAATGACAAAAGAAAGGCGGTTGTTTTAGCAATTGTCTAAGTACAAAACAACCTGATTTGCTTTTGTTTTTGATCTATAGTTTAATTAAAAAGTTGTAATTTTAAAGAAAGAAACTTGAATAATGGATACACTGTATAGTACTAAAAGCGAAATTGTTAAAAGGTACAACCCCATCGATCCTAAGGCGCACAAAGGAACGCAAGGGCATGCTTTAATTGTAGCTGGAAGTTATGGCAAAATGGGAGCAGCGGCGCTATCGTCAAAAGCTTGCTTGAAATCTGGTTGCGGACTCGTAACAGCTTTTGTTCCAAAATGTGGCTACGAAATCCTGCAAATTTCAAATCCAGAAGTCATGACAATAACGGATGAACAGGAAAAGTTTATTTCGAATATTACATTCGATATCAAACCACAAGCTATTGCCATTGGGCCAGGTTTAGGTCAAGAAATGATAACCCAAAACGCTTTGCATCAGTTCTTGAAAAACAATACAGTTCCATTGATTCTAGATGCCGATGCCTTGAATATATTATCTAGTAAAAAAGAATGGTTGTCACTGTTACAATCCAAGACCATCCTCACCCCACATCCTAAAGAGTTAGAAAGGTTAATAGGAAAATGGAATTCTGACGAAGAGAAATTCGATAAAACGATTGCGTTTTCAAAACAACACGATGTCATTATCGTGATGAAAGGTGCGCCTACCTTTATTATAGACGGAGCTGTTATTTACGAAAATAGTACGGGAAATTCGGCATTGGCAACCGCTGGAAGCGGAGACGTACTCACTGGAATTATTACAAGTCTTGTAGCGCAAGCTTACCAACCCATAAACGCATCAATACTAGGTGTTTACCTTCATGGTTTGACTGCTGATGTTGCTTTGCCCGAAACGGGTCATCATGCTTTCATCGCATCAGATATCATTAATTATTTAGGAAAGGCGTTTTTGACATTGGAAAACGAAAAGTAATCCAAGATTTCGAATTCAGGAATTCGGATTGAAATAACCGGATCCATTCAACTTATTTGTAAGTTTGTACCTCAGTAAAACCCGAATATGAAAACCAACTTCAATCTTCGAACCGTAAATGTCACACGGTACATCACGCCTTTGCGCGAGGGCGGTTCTTTGCCTGCTTTGGCGGAAGCCGATGATGATTTTAAATATGTCCTTAAGTTTAGAGGTGCAGGTCATGGCGTAAAAGCCTTGATAGCCGAATTAATTGGTGGCGAAATTGCCCGCGCTTTAGGAATGAAAATGCCCGAATTAGTTTTTGCAAATCTCGATGAAGCTTTTGGTAGAACCGAGGCCGATGAGGAAATTCAGGATTTGTTGCAAGGAAGCCAAGGCATGAATTTGGCTTTGCATTTTCTTTCAGGAGCTATTAATTTTGATCCCGTAGTTACAGCGGTTGATTCTGTTTTAGCTTCACAAATTGTGTGGCTAGATGCTTATATTACAAATGTTGATAGAACGTTTCGAAATACCAATATGTTGATTTGGCACAAAGAATTATGGCTCATCGACCACGGTGCAAGTTTGTACTTTCATCATTCGTGGACGACCTGGGAGAAACATGCCCAGAGTCCGTTTGCCTTAATTAAAGATCATGTTTTATTACCACAAGCATCAGATCTTGAAGCAATCGATACGGCATTTAAAAAACTACTAACTCCAGAGGTTTTAACTGCAATAGTAGCGTTAATTCCAACAGATTGGTTGCAATGGGAAGATGTTGATGCCACGCCAGAAGAGTTACGAACGGTTTATTTGCAGTTCCTAACCACCCGATTAAATCATTCAGAAATTTTTATAAAGGAAGCACAAAATGCAAGAGAAAAACTTATATGAGTATGCTGTAATTCGGGTTGTGCCTAGGGTAGAACGCGAAGAATTCCTGAATGTAGGGATTATTCTTTTTTGCAAAAAAGCCAAATTTATAAAAGTGAAACAAATCGTTCCTCTTGAAAAAATTCTGGCTTTATCTGTAGAGGCGGATGTAGAACAAATTCAAGCCAATATTCAAGCTTTCGCAAAAGTAGCTCACGGTACTAAAGATGGTGGCCCTATTGCCATGATGGATATTCCGTCTCGTTTTCGATGGTTAACGGCTTTGCGTAGTTCCGTAATTCAAACTTCAAGACCACATCCAGGAATCTGCGATGATCTCGACCAAACAGTAGAACGTTTATTTGCCGAGTTGGTGCTATAAATCAAAGGTGATACATTGATTTGTATCACCTTTATTATTTAGAGTCTTTTCTCTAGCACCATAAAATCCAATTGCTCTTCAATAATTGGAATATGTATGTCGCTTACAGGAAAAGCTTCTCGCGCTCCTGTGTCTTCGTAGCCATGGCGTTTGTACCAGTCAATTAACTCTTTTCGTATTGAAATCACGGTCATTACAATTCGGTTTAGACCTAGTTTTTGAGCATGAATTTCGGCTGCAGCCAATAATTTTTTACCAATACCACTATTTTGCAATTCAGGAGAAACAGTTAACATCCCTAAATACAATTTGGTTTCTTTTTCGATCAATAACACACAAGCCAGAATACTATCTTTTTCGGTAAACTTCAACATCGTATGCTTAGGATTGGTTATGATTTGCTGTATTTCGGCTTCGTTCGTTCGGCTTCCTGATAATAAATTAGCTTCGGTAGTCCATCCTTTTTTTGAACTTTCTCCGCGATAAGCCGAGTTAATTAAGCGCGTTAAACTACTAACGTCTTCAAGTGTAGCTGGTGTAATCATAATAATTTAATAGAGTTTCTTAAAGGTAAAAATAGATTTTAAATTTTAGTCAATAGTTAGTTTTTCTTCTAAATATTGAAAAATTTCCTCAGGCAATTCCTCATGAAAAGCAACTCTGTCAAAACCTTCGGGATCATTTGCCGGAAGGAAACTAGGGTTTTTCATTCCATCAGGAAACGGACTAATAAAAGAGAAGTGCCCTGCGTTTTTAATTTCGCGTAAGAGTACTTGTTCTGGGTTTTGAATGCCTTTTAAAATCACATCAGCCGTCCATTTTTTAGGAGTGTAAATATCCTCGGTCGCAATGTATAGTAAAATGGGAATATTGACTTGATCGAGCGCACTCTTTGGACTAAAATACCCTGCTGCAGGCGCCATTATCACTAAGGCTTTAACGCGCTCGTCTTTATGAGTCGAAATGGCTTCGCCAGTCATCGAGTACGGTTTCCCTCCAGCAACAGCTAGGGCCGTATAACCTCCAAAAGAATGGCCTATTAGGGCTATTGTATTAGGATTTATTTGCTGCTTAAAAGTAGTCTTATCCAACAGATAATCAATAATTAAGCTAATGTGTTGTGGTCTATATTCTAAATTTTTCACACTATCCGAAAGCGAATTATCCGTCCGATTATTACCAAAATGTTCCGGCATCGCCACAATAAAACCGCGAGTAGCTAAATAAGTACTAATCGTACGATACACATACTGCGACCCACTATTGCCATGTGAAATAAGGACCAAAGGGAACTTGCCTTCCGCTAGGACTCCATCAACTGCAACATCCATTATAAATGGTCCAAAAGGAGTTGGCTTACTACCATCTAGAGTAGGGTAGTGCAGTAAAACGGGAAACGAAAGATTGTTTTTAGGATCAGTAATCGTTAGTACTGTACTGCCTACTAGGAAGGGAGTGTTTTTTGGATTCATAATTATTTATATTATTTTGGCGTATCCACAATCTCTCAAAATAAAAGCTACTAACTTGTTGTCAGTAGCTCTTAATGGCGTTCGGATCGTTTTATCAGGATTGTTATTTAAGATTTTAAAGCAATCTTTGTGTGATTAATAGGCGTGCACTTCTTAGTTTTTATTCATCAAAACATCAGCATGTACGGCCACTTCGCTCCATGTTTTACTTATACCATCTTTACCAGTATGCAAAGCTTCACAAGCTTTATTGATCGAAGCAACAGCTGCTAGGCCATCCCAATTTTCGAGATTCATCACCCCATCAAATGACAAGCTTGTATCACTATTAGTTGTCACCTGTAACGGAATTGTAGCAGTCTTGCCGTTTAAAGTCACCTCAATTTCGCAACTATTATCGGCTGCCAGCTTAAAAGTTCCTTTAATAAGTTCCGTATCTTTCATGATGCCAAAAAAGAATTTCAAGATTTTAGGATCTCTTGTTCCCGTCGCATCATTGGTGAACAAGCTACTTACCGGAATGTTAAATTGAGTACCATTTAAGCTTTCTAATCCGCTCTTTCCTTCATGAGTCTCTGTCAATGTGATTTCTTTAAAAACACCTCCCACAGCCACTTTATCCGTAGTTTTGTAGGCCGTAAAACTTACCTTGGTTGAGTCACTATTTACCGTATAAGTTCCTGTTGTTGTTGCAACTTCGGTAATAGGTTCTTCGGTGTTTTTTTTAGCGTCCTTACAGCCTATAGCAGTGATCAAAATCATTCCTACAGCAATCAGTTTTAGGTTTTTCATTGTATTGTAATTTAATTATGTTTATCGTAAAATTAAACATTATTAAAGGAACAGCCTTGATTTACCCGAAGAACTGCTGATAAATTATTGTTAAATACTTTTAAATAGCACCGTATTGCACCACTCATTGGACTGCATGTCTTGAAAATAAGTATAAGGATTAACGGCTAAATTTACCCACATTAGTTTGATTATTCTTCATGTAATAAACTCCAGTAGCAAGGCCAGAAACATCAATCACAACATGGGTTTCATTGGTAACTGCCGATAAAACTTTTTGACCCAAGGCATTAAAAATATTAATATTTTTAGGGTCAAACGCTTTAAAATCTAGGGTTAGTAAATGATTTTTTATATAATATACAATCGCCTTTTTATCCTTATTAAACTCCACTACATCCAAGCTCTGTATGCCAGTCCAACTAGACAAACTCGTTACGGTATCCCAAGCAATTCGTTGCATTATAGTAGCCTGTGCCGTGGTAGGCATATCATCATAAGCAGTGCCATAAATTGTATTCAAACTGTTAGTCAGCCCTTGTGGTGACTGTTCGTAAATACACGAGAACATTACACAAGCAATAAAATAGTTTCCTTTATTTGTCAAGTGAATATCGTCTTTAAACAACTCGCGTATGCTAGAAATTCCGGGCACAGATCCCGCATTTATTAAGGTAGCCAAGTTGTACATAGCTTGTCCAGCAGGCACCATCCATATTTGTGTGTCTGTATTGTTTTGACTGCGAACCGAATTTACAATTCCCGTCCACAGTGGGAAATCAGCCTTTAATCTAGGGTACCACAATAAGGTACTGTTTTGCGAATCATCATACGCACAGCCGTAAGTAGTGCCATTAGTCCCTAAAATCCCCGAATTAATACAATGCCAAGTCTCGTAAATATAAAATTTAAGGGGTTTGCCAGAATTGTTATTTTTAGCGTAGGTATAAAAATTGTTGGCGTATTGATAGGATGCGCTCCAAGTCAAATGATTTTGCAAAGGCACAGCTTCCGTAACAATCAATTTATTAAAATTCCCAGCCGGAAAAGCATTAAAAAAGGATGTGCCTTGTGCACCCGCCGCATTATTGTAATTGTATTGCAAGCTAGAACCATTGATAATTTGGTAGCCAAAACTCGAAGTTTTAGAGGCATTTACCGCCAAAGCCTGAGTCATTGCCGGCATATCTTGATTGACTAAACTATGGCCTACATAAAACGGATTTTGTTGCGCAAAACTAATAATGCTACTTAAAAATAAGTTAATAATAAGATAATGTTTTTTCATCATATTGGGCTTTAAGTACGAAACGTTTAAAAAAAACAGATTTCAAATATACTTTTTTATCTCCATAAAGAGGGCACAATACATTGATTTTCATGCTAAGTAGTGGGGCGTGCCACCATTGCGTCAAGAGGCTTATCTTTGTTTGCATTAATAAAGCCCCTTGCCACAATGCTGTCGGGCTCATACGCGCTACTATGGTAGCTAGCTGCTATCCCTCACCCAAATCATGCACCATTGTTACTATCGTTAAAAAAAACGAAATTTTTTGCTAGGGCAAAAGAACTAGCAGTAGGGCAATAGGCAATAAATGAACCCTTTAAACTAAGGTGCCACAGTGCGGTATTGCTCTTCACTGTGTTGTGTTTTCAACTTCCAGTATTGCGTGTAAAATGTATGGTTAGATTTCAAGTTTCTAATTGCAGTTGCAAAGAAATGAATGAGTGTATCTTTTGCAGGATACTGTTGACTGAAACAATCCTGCTTTTTAGAATTAAATACATTGACCGAGGCAAACATTTCAGTTATGGATTCGGTTCCAGTAGCAGCAACAGTAAATAACTCGGGATTAGAATCGATCAACTGTCGGTTTTCCCAGATTAGAATTGGTGTGCTATCTCCTTCAAGCCAAATTTCTTTGTCCCATTTTCCGTATTTATCAAACATTAATTTTTGGGTGTACATAGCCGAAAAAACAGCATTGAACCGCAATTCATTCAAGTAAGTTGAATCAGCATCTTGGATAATTAGATTGGGTTTAATTTTCCAATTTTTATAGCCATTTTTGTAAATATAGGGATTATTTGGATTCGAAGTTTTTTGCTTGATACCAACTGCTTCATCAGTTGTTTTAACTGTTTTAGTAGCTGTACAACTCAAGATCACAGCTGAAATAAGTAGTATTACCAATTGCTTTTTCATGTTTTATTTTGCTTTTGTTTGCCTGGATTCATGCAGTAACTATTGATCTTCTATCCGTTATGAGCAGTTTTTTTGATCAAATCGTTCCATTTTGATCAATCAATATTATACTATTGAATTCTCCTTTTCACGGTAACATTACCGCTAACGTCAGTCTGTGAAAAAACTTCCGTTTATTTCTTTCAAATATAACACATAATATAATATAAAAGGAAGAAAAGTTGTATA